>SKJB01000131.1 GCA_007116145.1 Limnochordia bacterium
TATTTGGTCGTGTAATTCCAGCTCTAAAAGGAAAAGAGGTTGAGATTCTAGCAGGAGAAGGAGTGCGTCTAAGTAGTGATAATCTCCAAGCCTTTGCTAATCGATCTGGTATGCCGCTGTTGCAAAAGGAAGTATTACGGGTAATGTCTATATACGAACTCAAGAAGAATGCAGATTTATCGACTGGCAATATTCGATTTAAAGGCGAGGTAATTATCCGGGGAGATGTCTGTGATCAAATTCAAATAGAAGCAATTACTGGTGGGATCAAAGTTTTTGGCATGGTATCTTATGCAAGAATTAAAGCCGATCGTGACATAGATCTATTAAAAAGTGTGATTTCATCTCAGATTTCTGCAGGTGGAATAACCGTGGCGTATTTGAAAATTCTTTCCTATCTTAGCAATCTCAATCACCAGATAACTCAGTTGCTTCATGGATTCAGCATCGTATACGATCAGCACGCTACGAGTCATGGCAAGCTAATTAAGAGCCTGTTGGAATTAAAGTTTCACAATATTCCCCGTCAAGTTGCTGAACTAGCACAATATTTTGAGTCAGTGGCAGAGTTGGTAGATAATGAATTTGATATAGTAATACAAGAATTACAATCTTGCTTTATTGGTCGGGGCCCACTTGAAATTGATGATATTAAAGTACTTGAAGAGTTATCTGTAGAAATGAAAGTCTGGGAAGAGATCCTAAAAAACGAGATATCCCAACCTGCTAATATCTCGGTAAATATTCTCCAAAACTCGAAATTGGAGGCTTCTGGAGTCGTAGTCATTAAAGGTAAGGAAAGCTACTACTCAAAAATTATTGCTGGAAAAGGACTTCGTCAGAATCGAGGCGTTTTTCGCGGAGGAGAAATCATTGTGGACGAAGGGGATATAGTTATTCGTGAGATTGGCGGACCGACTGGTATATCTACAAGCGCATCGATTAATAACGACGGCACGATGAAATTAGGCATCGTACACCCGAATGTAACCGTGGCTATTGGGAATCAGAAATTTATATTTGATAAACCGGTGAATAATGTAAAGGTGTATTTCAAAACAGGTTTACGAGTCTTTAGTGGTTCGTCCGAATTGCACAAGTAGGATTAGTTTTTAACTGTAGGAGGAGGAGCATGTCCATCTCAAATACCCAAAAAACGATTCACCTAGGGTTAATGGTAGGATTGGCAATGGGACTGCATGTTTTTGAATCCTTTTTGCCCCTACCCTATTTGTTTCCTGGAGCAAAACTTGGATTGGCCAACATTGTCACCTTATATGTAATTGTGTCGTTTGGGATAAAGGAAGCTGTCCTCATTAGTGTTTTGCGGACTGTTCTCGGCTCTTTACTTATAGGCACACTCCTTAATATTACATTTTTCCTAGGCTTTTTTGGTGGGTTAGCGAGCGCCCTGGTTATGGGAATACTACATCACTTATTTCGAGACCATGTTAGTCTTGTGGGCATAAGTATTATTGGGGCGCTAACACATAATATAACCCAAGTAGGTGTGGCAGCATATTTTCTAGGCACTCTGGGGTTCTTTTTTTACTTGCCGTATTTACTCATTTTCTCCTTGCCCACCGGACTATTTGTAGGGGTTGCTACAGCTGGGCTGTTACGAAAGAATATGCTAAAACCACATTAGAAGATATTTTGCACATTAAACATCTCTTTCCGATAGATATGACTAAGTTGAGTATTTAATGCCGCTAGTTCAGCCAAGGCAGCAGCTTTATCTTCTGAAGATAAGTAGCTCAATATTCGGGCTATGTATAATTCAACCTGTTCAATTTCACTATGAACGATAAAGAGATCCCAGCGATCTTGAATTTCGTTCCATTGTTCCAATAGACGTGCAGTATCGTTGCGTGCTGCATCCCAATTCTCATTATTAATCTCTCGACTAATGTTAGGAACCATTTCCTGCATATCACTAGCTAACCCTAGAATTTGTTGTTGGGTATGAATCCCAAAAACGACAAAGACGATCATTAAAATAGTTAGCCCAGCTAGTAACTTCACACCAATCCCTCAATTCTCCTACTTTTTGTGGTCTCGTGATTGAAAATAGAGCTTTCCTTGAGTATCTAAGCTCGCTATTAGTACATCATCTGGTCGGTCTATCCCAAATTTTTGGAGTTCCAATTTTAGCCAACTTTCGTCTAGATTTACCATGTTAAGGTTTTTAGTTTGTATTAGTCCATCAATAACTAGGGGAATTGGTAACCCTTCGTATTGAGTATCAATTTTGAGATCCCCTGGTGTAACAGCCCGTTTCTGCGACTTTGGAATAACACTCAGATCACCACTCGTTTCCAGGATTGCGTATTCCACATCGGAGATATTCGCATAGCCCTTGGTTCGTAATTGTTCAATTAGTTCATTTAAATTGAATCGAGCATTATACAACTCTTTTTCTTGGATTTTACCATTACGAACCACGATAGACGGACTTCCATCCATTATCGAGCGAAACCACAAGCTCTTAAGCGACAGGAATGATATTAGAACTTGAATAAATAGCAATGTCATTATTGGTACTAAACCATTGATTAAAGGTATTCCACGATCCTCCATGGGAATCGTTGCTAGTTCTGCAATCATAATAGCGATCACTAATTCAAACGGTTCTAGTTGACCAATTTGTCGTTTCCCCATGAGACGCATGGTTAAGACTACGACACTGTAGAGAATAAACGTTCTGACAAATATGACTAGCATAGTCTCTACCTCCCTAGATATACTTCTTATTGAGCTAGTATATCCAGATTGGAGATATCTTTGCATATTTCTAGAGGATCCTCAACCACTAATAATTACAGCTTAAGACAAGAATTGCAAAAAGCGGTGCTAGGAGTTAATTATTGAGTAGTACATATTGGATCCTGCAGGAGTCTTTTATAGATTCGAGAACTAGTGTAAGTAGGGAAGGAGGCGATACCGTTGCTAGTAAAACGACTACCTTGGATACTTACTTTGTGTCTAGTAATCGTATTTGCAGGTAGTCTACCAAGCACTGCCAACACGTATTACACGTTAGAAACCCCGAATTTCTTGATTCATTTTCCCTTAGAATATCTGGATTATGCCAAACAAGTGGGAACTGTAGCTCAATGGGCTCACGATCAATTATACCCTGCGTTTCGTTATACGCCAGAGGAACGTACTCATATCACGGTCTTCGACCGAGGTGACCTGGCAAATGGCTTTGCTGATAGTATATTGTATAATATGATTGGTCTTTATCCAATCGATCAGGTTGGATATGGCTATCGCTCTGGGATGAGCGCTAATGGTTCGGATTGGTTATCCCTACTAGTCCTACATGAATATGCACATATTCTTCATCTCGACTTAAATACAGGACTAGCCCGCAATCTTCGTAGTATTTTCGGCCGAATACCTGGAGCTGGTAATCCCCACATAATGCAGAGTTATGCGTTAATTGAGGGGATTGCCTTATGGCAAGAGACAAATAAAACAGGTGGAGGACGGGGAACAGCGGGGTTTTATGATATGTTTCTGCAGGGCATATTAGCGGATCAGAAATTCCTATCTGGAGATCAGGTTCTTGGCCGCTATAGTCTTAGTGGTTGGCATCCTGGCACCGCATATTATTTCTATGGCTACTATTTGGTCGACTATTTGATTAACCAATACGGAGAGGACTCCTTTTATCGATTGTTAGATTATTTAGCGCAACAACCGACATCCTTAGATAACGGTCTAAACGAAATATACTATCAGGGCTTTAATCAGATCTGGGATGATATGGTGTATACTCTGCAAGCAAAACAAACTAGTAAGAAACAGACTACACAAGCTTGGGAGTATCTTAATACTCATGGAGAAATTCAGCGCCATCCTGTTTTCTCGCCTGATGGAAACCACCTTGTCTATTTTGCGAGTGGAAATACCACACCTGCTCTACGCATGTATTCATGGTCAACAGGTGAGGATCAGCAACTCGTTCAAGGACGCTTTAGTGATGAATCGCAAGTATCCTGGTTAGATAATCAGCGTATTGTTTATGGAAAACTAGAGTTAGATCGTTTTGGTTACTCCCGTTACGATCTCTATGAATATAACTTAGCAACCAAACAGGAAACCCGGCTTAGTTTCGGCAAGCGTATCTATGCTGTGACAGCATTAGATTCGGAGTCATTAGTCTATTTGCAGCGAACAACAGAAGATACGGTAATCGGCGTTAAGCAAGATGGCGCTTTTCAAACCATTGAGGGTCATCCGGGAGATCGCTTAGCAAATATCACTGCAGCATCCAACGGCACACTCGCAATTAGCGTAACGGAAGCTTCGGGTTACCGCAACTTGTATTTGCTGACGATACATGGAGCACATAGTATTCGCACTCCGATCACGCAAGATACAAAGAGCCAAGGGAATCCAGTATTTAGTACTGATAACCGCTATCTATTTTTTGATGGAGATTATACAGGAGTGTTTAATATCTATGCATGGGATATCCAGACCAACCAATTTTATCAAGTCACCAACTCACGCTTTGGTTCCTTTGCTCCAGCAGTGACCATCGATGGGCAGTGGCTTGTCGTGATGGATTATACCCCTGATGGATATAAGCTTGCTAAAGCAAAGCTAGATTCAAGGGAGTGGACTGCTGTCCAGCTCCCGTTCGTTAGTTTACCTGTTGCTAGCAAACCGGAATTGTTTCAAGGAGAGATAGTTCCGTATAACTCGTTATCGAGTATGCGTCCGCGTTTTTGGCTTCCTGTTCTGGAAGCTGAACCGCAATTCGTTACCGGCGTGTACACCGCAGGTAGGGATGCCCTCGACCAACACGATTACTCCGCCATGATCGGCTATGGATGGGACACGCATACCCTTGCTGTTAAACTGAACTATCAACATAAGGTTAGAGCTCCTTTCCGTCCGACTCTTACAGTATCCTTTACACAAGCAACACATATGCACGATCAGGGTTTTCGCCAACAGCAGAACTTCGATTTAATGTCTTTGATCACAAAACAAACCTACTTTTCCGCTTTACAGTTTGGAATGGGCTTGACTGGAGTAAGGCAGGTAACAAAGCCTTTGTCAACCACAAAGTTAGCAGGAAAACTAAGGATTACCTACCAAGATTACCAGGGCGCAGGCACACACTATCACCAACGAAGTGGGGTACTGACGTATCTACAAGAGTTGAACACAGCTAAACGGTATCAAACAGGGGTGTTAGCGTGGAAGGAAGCATGGGGTGAATTAGGTTCTGGAAAATTAACAATGCAGACAACGATTGGACACTCTAGCGATCCAAATGGTTTTGTTGTTGGAGGCCTAGATGGGGTCTATGCAGTTCGAGGTTATGGTCGCGAAGAACGAACAGATGCGTATATCTTATCCTTTGACTTTGAGTACCCTGTGTTAAAAATCGAGCGAGGTTGGGCGGATTTTCCAATATTTCTACAAGAATTTCAACTTAATGCATTTATGGATTTCACAGATGGGTGGTCACAAAATCGCTGGCAGTCTGCAGGATTCGAGTTCGGTCCAAATATTTCTTTACATTATGGTAATGCTACGTTTTACCCAAGGATTGGCGTAGTTAAAACAATTCATAACGAGAAATGGCAGTGGTATCTACGAACTGGTATGGGGTCTATCTACTTTTAGATTCTTGACAAACTTTATGAACCACGGTAGAATGTACCTAGATACCCACTCAGGGTATATGGCAGGAGGTTATGCAATGAAAAGGGTTGTTTTCAAAGTAGAGGGAATGAGTTGCAATCATTGTGCGAATGCGGTTAAAACTAGTTTGCAAGAGTTACCGCATATAACCGCTATTGACGTGAATCTAGCACAAAAAAGTGTAACGATTTCAGTGGATAGTGATACCGCAGACCAAAAGGCAATGAAAGAAGCGATTGAAGAAGCTGGTTACGAGGTAATCTAGTAAAGAGCTGGAAAATCCAGCTCTTTACTAGTAGTAGTGTAACAATGAACGAAGGAGCGAACATATGCTAAATCCTTACCATCTGCAAGCACAAGCGACGTTCTATTTAAAAACAATGGGATGCCAGATGAATGAACATGACTCGGAAGTAATTACAGGAATTCTCATGTCCCTAGGCTATGTGTCCACTGATTCTGTCGATGAAGCTGATCTTATCTTATATAACACTTGTTCTGTGCGGGAAAACCCAGAACGTAAGGTTTATGGACAAATAGCAAGGTTTCGGGCACTGAAAGCAAAAAAACCGAACCTAATTATTGGCATATGTGGATGTATGA
Source organism: Limnochordia bacterium (assembly GCA_007116145.1). Lineage (GTDB taxonomy): Bacteria > Bacillota > Limnochordia > Darwinibacteriales > DTU012 > CSBR16-88. The sequence continues at coordinate 6,274 of SKJB01000131.1, forward strand.
CCCAACAAAAAGAGGAGCTCACAGCCATACTTAGGAAGTTGCCTCATGTTGATTTGATTTTTGGTACTCATAATATACATCGTTTACCAGAACTATTGGAAAGAGCTACGTCAGGGGATCGCGTGGTTGAAGTGTGGGACGAAGGTCAAGAAATAATTGAAGAATTACCGGTACGTCGCAGTAATACATTAAAGGCCTTTGTGAATATAATATATGGTTGCACCAATTTTTGTACATACTGCATTGTTCCATATACACGCGGCAAAGAACGGAGTCGTCGACCCGAATTGATTTATGACGAAATCTGCCAGCTAGCGCAAGCTGGATATAAAGAGATAACATTACTCGGTCAAAATGTCAATGCTTACGGTCGGGATCTTGGGTTGGAAAATGACTTTGCTCAGCTATTGCACGAACTGAATAAAGTACCAGATCTAAGTAGAATTCGCTTCACAACGAGTCATCCGAAGGATATGAAGGATAATCTAATTACTGCTATAGCGAGTTTGGATAAAGTATGCGAGCATTTGCATTTGCCAGTGCAAGCTGGCAGTAATCATGTTTTAAAAGCGATGAACCGCGGATACTCTCGCGAGTATTATTTGGATCTTGTGGCAAGGATAAAAAAAGCAGTACCTACTATTAGTCTAACCACGGATCTAATTGTAGGTTTTCCTGGTGAAAGTGACGAAGATTTCCAAGAGACCTTATCCTTGGTTGAAGAGGTTGGTTTCTCATCCTCGTTTACGTTCTTGTACTCACCACGCAAGGGAACACCTGCTGCCAAAATGACAGCTCAAGTGCCTGAAGACATCAAAAAGGAACGGATCTACAGACTCATTGCGTTACAAAATGATCTAAGCGCTAAACACATGCAAACTTTGCTTGGCCAACGCTTAGAGGTGCTCGTTGATGGTGTTGCTGAACAGTCTGGTGACTTAACGGGGCGTACTCGAACAAACAAGCAAGTACTTTTTTCGGGTTCTTCGGATCTTGTGGGTCAAACTGTCAATGTGATAATTAAGATGGCACAGACCTGGATCTTAAGAGGAGAATTAGTATAAGATAAAGGGGGTATAGTGTGTGGCTGAATAGAGATAAAACACTACTGGAGAATCGTAATAAGGATACATGGCAATTACCCGTTGTCGACGTGGATTATAATTACTTAGGAAATGTAATTGGCCAAATAGTTGAACCAGAAGAGTATATGGTACGCTATTTTCTAATCTACGATCCTAATCAGCAACGTCGTTATTTGCTACCATCTGATACAGTATTTGCGATTGAGGATAAGATCTATAGTACCGTCGATATTACGCAGATTGCACAATTCCCTAGCTACAGTCAGGATATAGAGCGTGATGACGAATGTAAGATTTACGAGATTATTTCGCAGAAACCCTATTGGACCAAAGGCTACTCTTAAACCGAGTAGCCTTTTCCTAATGCCCCCTCATAGAAACTTTACCGACTGCTTCAAAAAGTCTTTCGATTTGATGCTATGCAGGAGATGATTACCAGAAAGGCGAATATTATGATACTGTGATGGAGGTGTCAAAACAACATGAGTCTTACTCCTATGATGCAACAATACATGAATGCTAAAGAGATGCATCCAGATTCGCTCATCTTTTTTCGCTGTGGTGATTTTTATGAACTATTTGGGGAGGATGCGAAAATTGCCGCTAAATCCCTGGATATCACCTTAACGAGTCGTGATCGCAATAAAGATAATGAAGAGCGCTTACCAATGTGCGGAGTGCCCTATCATGCGGTTAACACTTATTTGGAGAAATTGATCAAGCAAGGTTTCAAAGTGGCCATTTGTGAGCAACTCGAAGACCCAAAACAAGCAAAAGGGATCGTAAAACGCGATGTGGTACGAGTCATTACTCCAGGTACCTACTTGGAAGGACAAATGGATGAAAAACGCAATCTCTATTTAGTCAGCATCATTTATGCGAGAGAACAATATGGACTCGCAGTTGTTGACCTCTCGACAGGTGAGTTCAAGGTGAGTAGTTTTGGTGCTACAGCAAAAATTGAGGATGAATTAGCACGAATCCAACCGGCAGAAATTCTTATCGCAACCAATAGCGACTCATCCTTACAAGCTGTAATTGCTCAAAGTAGCGCAACGATTACCCAAACGGATCCACGGTCATGGGTACTAGAGTCCTGTCGGCGGAGATTAATCGATCACTTTCAGATACATTCTCTCAAAGCAGTTGGAGTTAAGGATGACGTGGTTATTCAGGCTGCTGGAGCAATTCTCCAATATATACAAGAAACGCAACAAGCATCACTTACACATATATCACAGATATCTAGTTATCGGTCTGATGAATTCCTTCAGATAGATGGAGCGAGCAACAGAAATCTTGAACTGACGAAAACAATTCGCGAAGGCCGTAAGCACGGTTCGTTATTAGGGACCATTGATCACACGAGAACTAGTATGGGAGGACGTTTACTACGTTCTTGGATCGAAAAACCTCTGATCGACATCACAGAGATTCAGACAAGGCAAGATGCTATTGGGTGCTTACTCGATGCGCGATTTCTGCTTGATGAACTCTCTGATCACTTAGAAAACGTACTCGATCTAGAACGCCTCTTAAGTAAATTAGTCTATGGTACTGGCAATGCTAGGGATCTAGTGGCACTACGATTATCTTTAGCGCAAATACCTGCGATACGTTCATCGCTCAGCAATGCTACAGATTCATTTTTGCAAAACATCCATGCATCATTAGATCCCTTGCCATCCTTGTGTCAGCAAATTGCTACCGGCATTGTTGATGAACCACCCATATCTTTACGCGATGGTAATTTAATAAAGTCCGGTTTTAATACCGAACTAGATACTCTGCGTCGTGCGAGTAAAGAAGGTAAGCAGTGGATTACAGCCTTAGAGACTCAAGAACGGAATCGTACTGGTATTAAGTCATTAAAAGTCGGTTTCAACAAGGTCTTTGGGTATTATATAGAGATTACCAAAACCCATATGCACAATGCTCCTGTAGAGTATGAACGCAAACAAACTTTAGCCAACGCCGAGCGCTTTATTACACCAGAGCTGAAGGAAAAAGAAGCATTGATTTTAGGAGCAGAAGAACGGATAGCTGATATAGAGTATGCTTTATTTTGTGAAATTCGCAATCAAGTAACTCAATATATTACTCCCATACAACAAAATGCTCATGCTTTAGCAACCCTTGACGCTGTTTTGAGCCTAAGCGTTGTCGCTCGGAATCAAAACTATGTCTGTCCTGAAATGCTCAATGATACCACCCTAGAGATTATCAATAGCCGTCATCCAGTGATTGAAACAATGCAAACTGATTTTGTACCTAATGACTTCCATTTTTCCAAGGATGAACAGTTAGTCTTATTAACGGGTCCAAATATGGCTGGCAAAAGTACATACCTACGCCAAGCTGCTCTAATTGTTATATTAGCACAGATAGGCAGTTACGTCCCTGCATCCAAGGCCAAGATAGGTATTGTTGATCGGATATTCACGCGCATCGGAGCAGCCGATGATTTAAGTACAGGACAAAGTACATTTATGGTCGAATGTGCAGAAACGGCAAATCTACTGATCAACGCAACTCACCGCTCGCTTATCATATTAGATGAACTAGGACGTGGTACGAGTACTTTTGATGGAATGGCTATTGCTCAAGGGGTTATTGAGTATATCCATAATAAAATAAAGGCACGGACATTATTTTCCACTCATTATCATGAACTAACACGCTTATCGGAAACACTAAAGCGCTTAGTCACATTTCGTATGGCTGTGGAGGAAAAGGAGGGACAAGTATACTTTCTCCATAAAGTTGTACTCGGTAATGCGGATAAGAGTTATGGTATCAATGTGGCGAAGATGGCAGGCATACCGCAACCAATCATCGAACGTTCACAAAAATTATTATATCAGTTTGAAGCCGATCAACAAAAACCATTGCAACTCCATTTATTTCAGAGCACGGAATATAACGAGGTCACTCCGCCAATACCACATCCTATGATTGTATCTTTAATGAATATGGATCTCAATTGTATGACTCCCATCCAAGCTTTTGAGCAATTAGTCCAATGGCAAAGCGACCTTGAAAAGGACGGAGATTAGATGACACGGCGTATTTCACTCCTACCCGATGTATTAGCCCATAAAATTGCAGCAGGTGAAGTTGTCGAGCGGCCTGCCTCTGTGGTAAAGGAACTCGTCGAAAATGCTATTGATGCCCAAGCAACGACAATTGAGATAGAAATACGAGCTGGTGGCAAAGAGTATATTCGCATTAGCGATGATGGTGTGGGCATCCATCCTGAAGACCTAAAGACTGCATTTTTAGCCCACGCTACGAGTAAGATTCATACCGTAGATGATCTCTTTGCCATCCAAACTCTGGGTTTTCGCGGCGAGGCCTTACCTAGTATTGCTAGTGTCTCCCAGTTGAACCTTAAGACTCGGCAGCACAATAATGATCGAGGCTATGAGATTCGTTTTCGTAATGATCAACCTCCACAAGTGCAACCTGTTGGGATGGGGCCTGGAACCACTGTAGAAGTTTGGGAACTCTTCTATAATACACCTGCTCGTTACAAGTTTTTGAAAACTACAGCGACAGAACGACGCTATATTGTAGATTTTGTCGCACATATTAGTTTAGCTCATCCCCACATTGCGTTTAAGCTCGTTGCCGATGAAAAAGTTGTTTTCCGATCTAATGGTAAGGGTGACTTACTCGAAGTATTATCTGCTGTCTATGACTATACATTAGCAAAAGCGATGCTACCAGTTGATTTCACGACGAGCTGGGGACGAATACGAGGCTATGTAGCACCACCTGATTTTACCCGTGGAAACCGGCAATCTCAGTTATTTATTCTCAATGGACGAGTGATCAAAAATCCCATGTTTAACTATGCCCTTGAAAAAGCCTACCATGGTATGTTAGCAAGTCGCCAATATCCAGTCGCCCTCTTAGTGTTAACGATGAATCCGCAATTTGTCGATGTAAATGTTCATCCTACGAAATCGGAAGTGCGCTTTCAAGAGGAGCAAGCAATTTATCGAGATATTCTCTCTGCAGTAAAGCAAGGATTGTTATCGCACGATCTCAGTGTCCCGATTCAAAAACCGGCTGCTTCAACGCAAAGTGCGGTAAAAGCTGAACAGACAGCGTTGGATCTAAACAAACATTTTCCCTGGCAACCACAAACGTGGGCTAAAGTTGATGAGATCCTGCTTGCTAGCTTGCACCCTCGTACTCACGAAACACCAGTTCAAACGAGTCCCGCTGATACAGCGGTAACCTATCAACCAAACCAACCGAGTCCAGCAAGGCAACCAGGAGAACAAGGAGAGCATTTCGTGAAGGAGTCGGAGTCGACTCCGAGACTAGACTCTAAAAGCCGCGGTCACTCTTACCAGGTGCGCGATCAGTTGTTAAATGGACGAATTATTGGTCAGTTACAACGGATGTATATTCTCTTAGAGGTGTCTAGTGGCCTCTGGATCTTGGATCAGCATATTGTGCATGAACGTATTTTGTATGAACGTCTATGTGCAAAGCAGTATACTCCGCATATCCAACAAGTACTGCCCCAAAATCTTGACTTTTCAACGAAAGATAGTGCCCTGATTACCGAACATTTAGCCGAGCTTCGTTCATTAGGAATCGAACTAGAAGGGTTTGGTAATAATAGTTTCTTGCTGCGTGGATTACCACAGTTTCTAGCTGCTGAAGGCTTTTTGGAAGATGACATCCTCCAACTACTTAGTGATCTAGAACGAGGCGATAACTGGCAACAGAAGTCAGCCCTAACACTCGCTTGTAAGGGAGCGGTGAAAGCGGGTCAAGCACTGACACATAATCAGATTCATAGTCTTTTGACGCAACTCGTAGAAACCGAAAATCCGTTTACTTGTCCTCATGGACGGCCGATTATTGTCAAGCTAGAAGAAGGCGAGTTGCTCAAACGTTTTGGAAGGTGAAATGCATAGTGGTAAACCAACATAAACCAAACTTACTCGTTATACTTGGTCCAACAGCTGTTGGTAAGACGGAAATTGCGTTAGAAATTGCAACAGTCCTTTCGGGTGAGATTATTTCTGCTGATTCCATGCAAGTATACCGCGGGATGAATGTCGGAACAGCAAAACCATCAGCTTTTGAACAACAACAAGTTCCGCACCATCTGATTGATATAGCGAATCCCGATCAACGATTTACTGTTGTTGACTTTTTACATCACGCGCAAGCAAGCATCGACAGCATAATTGCCAAAGGCAAGCTTCCAATCCTCGCAGGCGGCACTGGACTCTATATTAATGCATTGATCGATGGATTCGCGTTTCCCGATCAAGGTTGCAACCAAAACATGCGCCAAAAATTAGCGCAAAAACATGGAAACGATCCACAAGCACTCCACCAAGCCTTGATGAAGGTCGATCAAGAAGCTGCTTCAAAGCTCCATCCTAACGACACACGGCGAATCATTCGCGCATTAGAGGTCTATCATACCACAGGGAAGCCTATAAGTGTCTTACAACAGAAAACAGGTGCAGCTGCAACTAAATATGAGATAGTGAAGATTGGGTTAAACAGAGACCGCCAAACACTTTATCAACGTATTGAAGCGAGAGTTGATCTCATGATTAAGCACGGACTCGTTGACGAAGTCATTCAGTTGTTACAACAGTATCCAACGCAACCCACAGCCCTCCAAGCCATTGGTTACAAGGAGATTGCATTATACTTACAACAATATATCACGATTGAAGAAGCAATTTATCTCATAAAGCGAGATACTAGGCGCTATGCCAAACGTCAATTATCGTGGTTTCGACGCGATGACCGAATTCAATGGTTTGACGTGGAAGCTTTATCCGTACAAGCGATTGTCGAAAATATTGTAGGAATACTTTCATGAGCAATTTTGGAACCGGAGAATTCCTGCGGTTCTTTTTAATTTCACGAGAAATTGGAACACTTTCTCACACAATTGCGTATATATAGTAGATAAGGAGGGGGATTCGGATGGCGAACGAGTTACATGTAAATGAGCCCGAGCGCATATATGGTCTTGTTGAACACGGTGAAATTTCTGTCAGTGAAGCGCTATCCATGATCCGAAAATCCACAAATCAGTTTGGTAAGGCAGAGGTGGAAATATCAAAAGAAGAACGGATCGCCAAAATCCAACGTGAACTCACAAAGCTTATCGGACTAGACTCGGTGAAAAGCTTAGTTCTTGAAATACAAGCATTTGTTGAGATTACGCAACGACGAATATCTGCCAGATTAGCTTCTGATCCTGTTGTGCTACATATGATATTTAAAGGTAATCCAGGCACTGGGAAAACTACAGTCGCCCGCATTATTGGGAAATTATTTCTAGAAATGGGGGTGTTAAGTAAAGGGCATAGCGTGGAAGTCGAACGTGCGGATTTAGTGGCTGAATATATTGGGCAAACGGCCCAGCGCACACGAGAACAATTGCGAAAGGCAGCAGGTGGAATACTATTCATTGATGAAGCATACTCTTTAGCTCGCGGTGGTGAAAAGGATTTTGGCAAAGAAGCAATTGATACCATGGTAAAAACCATGGAAGATCAGCGTTCTGATCTCATTGTCATTTTAGCAGGCTATTCAGAACCGATGGAAGAATTCTTAGAAACCAATCCAGGGCTTAAGTCTCGTTTTCCTATTACAATCGAATTTCCGGACTACTCTGCATTTGAGCTTTTTAAGATTGCAGAAGAAATGTTAGAACAGCGCGACTATCAGTTAAACAAAGCAGCTAGACGAAAATTATTTCGCATTATTGAGGATGTGCGCAAAAAAGAGCAAGTGAATTTTGGTAATGCTCGTGCGATCCGCAATCTCATAGAAAAGTCCATTCGTCAACAAGCGGTTCGTTTAGTTAGTAAGAAAACGACATCGCGCACACAATTAATGGAGATCAGTGACGATGACATCCAGGAGGTAGTGGATGCATGAAACGAGTTATTATTCTTGGTCAGACAAACGCAGGGAAGACGCTATTTACGATTAACTTTGCAGCATATCTCGGAGTCCAATCCATTACATTCACCTTTAGTGACAAGCAACGAGGATCGTATACTCGCACAATTGAAATACAAGACGCAATTGAGTTACTTGTGAGTGATCGAGCTCATCATACACGCTCCATTCAGTCGGCCGTATTACAGATACCCTGGGGTAAAGCAGCGAAACGTTTTGAGATTCTAGATACAGCAGGGTTAAGCGATGGCATCCATAGTGATGAAACAGTGCGGCGCGGAATGGCCTACACACTAGCGACTGTCCGCGAGGCCGAGATTATCTTGCATGTCTTAGACAGTGCACTCATTGCCAAGAAAAATGTACTACACAGCATTGGTGAGGTTGATTACCAGGTCGCACAATTTGGGCAATTACACACAGGTTACGCCATACTTGCCAACAAAATTGATGTACCCCATGTTAAAGAAGGTTTAGATAAAATTTGTGAGGAGTTTCCTGGTCACTTTGTGATCCCTATTTCGGCTCTACTAAAACTGGGTTTTAAGGAGGTCCGAGACTTTGTCAAACGTCATCTCTAGTCTCATGAGCTACTCATCCTCTGTACTCGCTGTATTTCTAACAGGATTCGTTGTAAAAGCCATAGATGACTTACTTGATGAGGATGAACCACTGACACGTGGTCTTTTGGCATACCTAGGTAAAGGAGCCTATATTTATGTTCTGCTTGCTCTACTTATCGCTTGTACCTTAGATTTTTCCGTTACCTTTCCGCTCTTTAGTGCTTGCTATATAGTTGGTATGTTTTCAAGTTGGTCAATGCCCTTGCCGTTTGGTTTATCAAGCTTTGGGGAATCAATCGTTATGTTTTTTTTGTCACTCATAGTCGCTGGTAATGCGGTTACTATTTGGTCTCTTCTCATTATTTTCTCCATTCACATTCTCGATGATCTCTTAGATATAGCAGTAGATTATCCAAAGGGCTCTGCGAATTATGCGCTCCGTTGGGGTCGGCACCCAACCATCTTTGTTTTCCTCATTACGCTCTATTCTAGTGTTTTGATGCAGCCTTTTTTATCGGTCGTAGTGTTGTGCTGTACCCTAATTATTAGTGAAGGAATTTTCAAATTGTTTGAGGAGGAGGATAGAGATGACCCTACCAGATTTTGCTGAGCTTTATATCCTTGTTTTGTTAATTGTGGCTTTTTGCTTTGCACATGTAGCCTATCGGCAAGGTTATTGTGCAGGACAACAGAAAGCAGAGTTAACAACCACTCTCGCCCTACGAGAAGCGAACTTCAAAAAGGGTTTCTGTATTTTGTGTGGTTCTGGGCAGGAATCGCAAAATACTGTAGCGAATAATGATGAGTATTATTGAAAGGAGGTTACCTAATTCGATCACTGACTAGAGGTTCGTTTATTGGACTATTTTTATTTGGCTTCATTTACACGATTGTTGGTCCCGCTCTACCTTTTTTAATTGAAGAATTTAACTTTACCTTAACGCAAGCAGGTTCAATTTACTCCCTGCGTGGATTTGGCATGATCCTGGCTGTGCTGCTAGCTGGCCTTATTTCGGACTTAATTGGTTATCGCAAAGTCATTCTCGCTGGAATTGTACTATGGACGCTTGGATTAATTATCTTTTCTGTCACTAATTCTACGTTTTTACTTTTAGCTATCTGGCCGCTCATTGGTTTAGGTTTTGGAGCTATTGATACGGGATTGAATGCATTAGTGGCGGAGACAAATAAAGATAAGGGATCAGCACTTAATCGCCTTCATTTCTGGTTTGGTGCAGGAGCATTTTCTGGCCCCTTATTCGCGGGCTTTGTATTAAGTTATTTTCATTGGCGCACTCTATTTTTTATCAGTGCGGGGTTGGTTATCGTGTATGGGATTCTGATGTACCGTTTAGACTATCCTCCGATACCTAAGACTGCTGTGTCACCGTGGAAGAATATCCGTCATGTCTGGAGTCTGTGGCTCCTATTGCTCGGTGTTGTAACCTTTGGCTATACAGGGATTAGTACTACATTTATGGGTTGGATTAACACGTACTTGACGCAAACTCTAACATATAGTACTTGGCTTGCCTCTTCAATATTAGCCTTTTATAGTATCGGTTTAGCGGTGGGACGGCTGCTTACAAGTTTTGTGGCAGAGCGGTATTCGTATGAAAAGATTCTCGCTATAAGCGCAGCCTTATCATTCTGTACTGCAATACTAAGCGTTTATAGTCTACACCCTGTTTGGGTCGCTGTGGGTTTTGGATTGACTGGTTTTTTCTTTTCTGCGTTACTCCCTCTAAGTTTAGCCATTGGAGCAAAACGCTTTCCAATGCAAACAGGTACAGTCACTGGATTTTTGATCTCTTTTGGCTCGCTTGGACGTACCATTTTACCAGTTTCAGTCGGCTTTGTTGCCGATAATAGTAGTCTCATTTTAGGTTTACGATCAATACTACTACTTGTACTAGCCATATTCCTAGCATCCTACACACTTTTGGTTATGGCTAAGCGAGACCAAGGAGATAAATTACAGATATGAGTGTAGTTGCCGATGCAAAACGCAAGATAATACCCTATTGCGAAAAGTTAGAGTCTGTTCGCTTACTTAATCAAAAGAAGGTTCTAGATGCATTTCACCAAGCAAGAGTGGGAACTCACTGCTTTACAGATTCCACTGGATATGGATACCATGATGAAGGAAGGGAATGCTTAGAAAGAGTTTTTGCCACTGTTTTTAAGACCCCAGCAGCTCTGGTTCGCCCCCAAATCGTCTCAGGTACGCATGCCATTACTCTTTGTTTGTCTTTACTTGGTGTTGGTGAAGAATTAGTATCTATCAGTGGAGCACCCTATGACACCCTGCAGCAGGTAATTGGTTCAAAGGGTGCGTCTAAGCGCTCTCTTATCAATCGAGGCATACATTATCAAGAGGTGGCACTTAAAGAGGATGGGCACCTCGATATGGTCGAAATAGCGAATACAGTTACCACAAAGACTCGAATGGTATTATTACAGCGCTCCCGCGGCTATAGTTGGCGTCCGGCCATTAGCATCGCAGACATAAAGACAGCGTTTGCAGTTGTGCACGAGAAGAATCCTAACTGTATCTGCTTTGTGGATAACTGTTACGGAGAATTTGTTGAACTGCTAGAACCGACAGAAGTCGGTGCTCAACTTGTGGCTGGTAGTTTAATCAAGAATCCAGGTGGTACCTTAGCGCCAAGCGGGGGTTATATCGTAGGGCAAATGGATCTCGTCCATGAATGTGCAGAGGCTCTTACCGCACCAGGGATCGGGGCCAAGGTCGGTCCAACGTTTGGTCTGATCCGACCATTGTTACAAGGATTCTTTATGGCACCTCATATTGTAGGACAAGCGATAATGGGAGCTATTTTGGTCTCACAGGTGTTTTCTGATCTCGGGTATCAAGTATCTCCGTTGCCACACGAGTTGCGTACGGATATTATTCAAGCCATTCGGCTCGAGCAAGAACAGAAGTTGCTGGCTTTTTGTCGTGGAATCCAAAAGGCTTCTCCTATTGATGCACAGTTCATGCCAGTCCCTGATTCTATGCCAGGCTACGAAGATCCGATTGTGATGGCAGGGGGCACATTTATCCAAGGGTCATCCCTTGAATTAAGCGCTGATGCGCCAGTGCGCGAGCCGTATATTGTTTACATGCAAGGGGGTTCTTCTCTAGAACAAGTAGAAATAGCCATGGAGTCCGTGATTACTGAGCTAGGTTTGGATAATACGTCACAGTAAACATAACAGCAATAAGCCCTGATCTGTCGCATAGATGGAATCAGGGTTTTATGTTTTTCTAGGAGGAATAACACAGAAAATGTAGAAATAGTAGAGAACACTTCTAAGGAGGGAAAATATGGAAGTCCGTGTACCCCATAGTATCCCACATGAGTTAGCTTGGGATCAATGTTCAGATGAAGAATTGGTAGTATTATCTCAAACTGGTAACATAGCAGCTGAGGAATTTTTAATCAATAGATATCAAAAAATGGTGTATTTTTGGACACGCTCCTATTTCTTACAGGGAGCCGAGGCTGATGATGTACTTCAAGAAGGAATGATTGGTCTATATAAAGCCATTCGTGATTTCAGTGGTGGAACATCCACATTTTGGTCCTTTGCAAAACTCTGCATTATTCGGAATGTAATCAGTGCAATTAAAGGTACAACTCGACAGAAGCATATGCCGTTAAACTCCTATACCTCCTTACAAAAACCTGTTAACGATTTTGAAGGAGATCGGACATTACTTGAGACACTAAGTAATCAAAAAATGGATGATCCAGAAACACTAGTTATCAATAGCGAGCGACTGACGAATACTAAGCAAATGATTCGCAACATTTTATCTGATTTTGAATACAACGTATTTAAGTTATATGTAACCGGATACTCATATCGCGAGATAGCACTGGAACTTGACACACATACGAAGTCGATAGATAATGCATTATGTCGCATTAAAACGAAAATAGAAAAGAGATTGGAATAAACCGATTGCCTAAATTCATAGGCTAACATAAACATACATAGCAGTAGCAAGGAGTGTCAGCCATGGAAGTTAGTAATTCAGTTATGACGATTCGTTTGGTGGTTTCACTAATATTTGGAGGACTAATCGGTCTAGAACGTGAAAGTCATGGTCGACCGGCTGGATTTCGGACACACATCCTTGTCTGTGTCGGTTCCACTCTTGTGATGTTAGTTTCAGCATACGGATTTCAACATATGTGGGATCCCCCTAAAATGGGCTATGATCCAGGGCGAATTGCGGCGCAGGTTATCAGTGGAATTGGATTTCTCGGAGCAGGAACAATAATGCGTGAAGGTGCAAATATTCGGGGTTTGACGACTGCAGCTAGCCTCTGGATTGTGGCTGCAATCGGACTGGCTGTTGGAATTGGTATGTATTACCCAGCCATGATCGCTACAGGCTTAGTTGTACTTACGTTGGTGGTACTTAGTCGAATTGAGCAGCCATATAGCAGTGATCAATATCAACTCCTTACGATTCAAGCCCTAGATGTACCTGGACGGTTAGCAGATATTTTTGCTGTTCTTGCCAAGCATAACGTCGATGTCCGTAATATCGATTTGAAAAGTGGCGAAGATGGTCAATCTGATATTCAGCTATCTGTGGAACTACCATCCAAGCTGGATCGAGCAAACTTAATTGAGAATTTGGTTACAACTAATGGTATAAACCGTGCAATGATTGAGTAGAGGAGGTTTACCAATGCGTTTTTTAGTAACTAACGATGATGGTATTTATGCACCGGGAATCCGGACACTAGTAGAGACTTTAACTAGCTTTGGCGAAGTGGTTGTTGTTGCACCCCATCAAGAACGTAGTGGAGTGGGCCATGGAATTACCGTAAATCATCCCTTAAGAGTTCATCAAATCGAACTATTTCAGGATGTTCCTGAGTGTTACATGGTTGATGGGACACCAGCAGATTGCGTAAAACTTGCTATACAGGGGTTAGATCGTAAACCCGACCTAGTAGTGAGTGGGATAAATATTGGAGCCAATTTAGGGACGGATGTATTATATTCTGGGACGGTGTCAGCTGCAATGGAAGGCACCCTGCTTGGCATTCCCTCGATGGCCATTTCCTTATGTAAAACAGAGGAATTTCTCGCCACAGCCGCTCATTATGTTGCGTATTTGCTATTTGATCGAAAGATCCCTTTTCCAAGTGATGGGTTATTAAACGTTAATGTTCCATCTTTACCCACCAAGCAAGTAAAAGGTATTCGGACCACAAAGCTTAGCATTCGCTTATACAATAACGAATTTGATAAACGGCAAGATCCTCAAGGTAAGTCGTATTACTGGATGAAAGGCATACCTTATGCCCCAGAATCTGGCCAAGATCATGATCATGTAGCCATCGATCAGGGTTTTGTGTCGGTAACCCCTATTCATTTTGATCTTACACATCATGCTTTTTTATCAACGTTGAATACTGCTTTAGATTAGGGAGAATTCTTGGGATTTTTCACCCTCTGTTAAACTTTTTTCCCAAACCTTCTAGAGACTAGGTTAAAGGCAGAAGTGGATTTCTGCTTGCTGCTTTACCCCCATATACTGTAGAGTTAGAGCGAACATTTTTAGTATAGTTCTGGTTAGGGTGTCCTATACTAATGGCAACATGCCGCAAACACTTTTTGCAGATTGCGCATATAATAGTACGCAAAGAAGGAGGGACGGTGTTGTGACTGATGAAAAGATGCAATTATTAGAAAACCTTAACCAAGATTCTTCCTTTCATGAAGTGGATGAAAACGTAGAGTACCTGGGTTCGTTTAAAAAGGCATCAGGAAAACTATGTGATTATTATCGAATGACGGCCGATCCTTGTGGTATCTGTTTTTATATTGAGAGAAATGCTCAACCAACTGAGCGGAATTAAACCGAGAAAATCTAATAATCTGCTTATCCAGCGGGAATAAGTAAAGAGAATGTCGAATCTAATATAGAAATAGACTTGTGACTTCCTGAAAAATATTAAGGGGGAATGAATCATGATCAAGGTGGCAAAGGAAGATGTGCTAAAAGGACTTAAGAAGTTCAAACGCCTCGCTAAACAAGATTTATTGGTCAGCCAACTTACACCCGATCCCATGTTTTGGATTACTCAAGCTGAGGGGCGGCGAATTACGTATGCACAATTGATGGATTTAATTGAAGAGCACGGGCTAGATCATGCGTATCGTTATGCCATTCAACAATACGCTGATCGGCCTGTTTTATTTATCTCTGATCAAAAAGACCCTGCAATGACAGGAAAAAAGCAAGCTTTTGAAATGTTTTTTGCCCTCTTAGGGGTACAGATACCGAAACAAAAGGAAATCCGAATCAGTAATCAAAATTTGACAACAAATGCAGGAAATATTGCTCTCAATGCCCAATCATAACAGTATCACATTGATTAATGATGGAGGTAAAACATGGGATTTTTGGGCAATTTATGGCAGTCAGTAAAAAAAGATTCAGCTTCTCAGGGTTACAGTAGGATGCAAGGCAATGGAGTCTGGGTCTTTGTACAGTGCACTAAGTGTCAAGAGAAGATACGGTTGCGATTGCGCCGCACGGATGAGTTACAACGCTCGGAAGAGAAAGGTGCTGGTGCATTTTTTGTAAACAAGACTATTATGGGGAAACAATGTTTTACCCGGATAGATGCACATTTTCAGTTTGATGCAACCTATCGGATACTCAAAGAGCACAGTGAGCTAAAGAATGGTAAATTGATTTCGGAACGTGAGTTCGAACAAGAGCAGGACGGCTCCGCACAATAGGTTAGCAGCGAAATGAATACGAAAAGATGCCACGGTCAAGTATGCTGGCATCTTTTCGTATTCATTTCGAACTATACAAGAACACTATGGGATTCGACGTATTAGTCCAATGACCTTACCTAAGATAGCTACATTATTTAAAATAATCGGTGACATGGTTGTATTCTCTGGTTGTAAACGAATATGGTCTCCCTCATGGAAAAACCGTTTTACAGTAGCTTCCTCGCCATCTACTAGCGCTACAACAATTTCACCGTTGGTGGCTGTTTCTCTTTTCTCCACTAAAACATAGTCTTTATTAAAAATTCCAGCATCAATCATGCTGTCACCCTGAATCCTTAAGATGAAAACATCCTGTTTGTCTACAAAGTCCTGAGGTAGCGGGAAAAAATCATCAATATTCTCAAACGCTAAGATGGGTTCGCCAGCTGTAACCTGTCCGACAATCGGAACGTTTATCATTGATTTTTGGACTTCTATGGGGTTTCCATCTAACTTCTTTAGAATCTCAATGGCCCGCGGCTTCGTCGGATCCCGGCGGATGTATCCTAGGGTTTCTAACACTCCGAGATGAAAATGTACCGTAGAACTCGATGCTAAACCAACCTTAGCGCCTATCTCACGTACTGAAGGTGGATAACCCTTCTGCTGTACCTCACTTAAAATAAATTGAAATATTTCTAATTGACGCTTGCCAATCGTTTTTTTTCGCTTTTTCGTGTCCATAATTTCGCTCCTTATTTGACCTTTAGAGAGGGTTATATTCTAGGCTCATTATACCATAAGCTCTTCATAAATGCAAAAATTTGTTCGACTATTGCCGCACAGGTCAAATTACCATTGACAAAACGTATGTTCTGCATTATAATGTAGACATGGGTAGAACACATGTGCGCAAAACAGAGGGGGAGCTTATAGTGAAATCTTACAAGAAACTTTACTCAGTAGTTGGTATAACACTTATTGCAACTGTAATGGTCTTAACGGCCGTTATAGTATTCCAAAACACAGATGTCCAACAGAAAATAGATTATAAGGAAATAATCGTAAATCCTGGTGACACATTATGGGGAATTGCCAAAGCAACGGCGCCCGATCAGGATCCACGTAGAATTATTTGGGATATAAGACAGATAAACGAATTAGAACAAGCGATCGTTTATCCCGGGCAGATACTTGTAATACCAACCTATGTCGAGAGTATGTAAGATAAAAGACGCCTCAATACCTGGTCGGGGGCGTCTTTTATCTATTCATTATTATAGTTGAATCCAGATAGAGGAAATATAACAAGCTCTATGGAAATTATAATCATCATGCGCTATTTAGGTTATTGGAAATTTCAACCTGCTAGCGGAATCTCCAAGCGTTTAAGGATCTTTCAAATTTATTTAGGATTCTGCGTTATACTAGAGGTAATAATGCGGATGCAGAATTGAGGTTTTTTTTCGTGATGACTCGTGTACTAATAGTAGAAGATGAAAAGAAGATTGCTCGTTTGGTAGAAACCTATTTAGAACGAGAAGGTTATCGGATCTTTGTAGCTTACGACGGCGAGGTGGCATTAGATATTATTGGTCGAGAACAACTTGACTTAATTGTGTTAGATTTAATGCTCCCTGGAGTATCTGGTTACGAGATCTGTGAATATGTCCGCCAAAAAAGCACGATCCCAATTATTATGTTAACCGCAAAAACAGACGAAGACCAACGAGTAAAAGGCTTCAACATGGGAGCTGATGACTATGTGATTAAGCCTTTTAGTCCAAAAGAATTAGTGGCTCGCATTAAGGCTGTTTTACGTAGATCTAGTAAGAATGAGAGTATTTTATCTAGCGATGATCAAGCCGTTGAGCTTAATGTAGATACTCATCGCACTACGGTGAATAGCAATAATCTACAAATAACACCCACCGAGTTTCGGATCTTAGAAACATTTCTGCGTAATAAACAACGGGTTTACTCAAGAAGCGAACTAGCGGAGCGGGCGTTTGGCTGGGACTATGAGAGCTATGAAGAAACAATCTATGTACACGTAAAAAATTTGCGCAAGAAAATTAGCCAACACACGAGTAAGCAGTATATCCATACTGTATACGGTGTTGGATATCGGTGGGATGACGATGTTAAGTAGAGTGGGTTGGAAAATTACTGCATATTCGGTTTTAGTTACCACGCTCACAATTGTACTAGCTAGTTTTATGATAAATCAGGCACTAGACAGACAATTTATTGCCTATCTGGCAGAAAGTGAGAATGAACGTAACCAACAGATTATAGCAACCATTCAGGCGTTATATAGAGAAACCCCTAGCTGGCCAGGAATTAGAGAAGACCTAGAGGTCCTTAGTCTGGTCACAAACTCGCAAATCCGGATAATTGATGTAAATGGTAATCTATTATTCGAGACATTTCAGATGCGTAGAGGACCCAGACACCAATCAATGATGGAAGCAGGGAATGCATCGACATACACCACCGAGGAAAAAATTTTTTTCGATAATGCAGTACGTGCAAGGGTACAAGTAACTACCGTTAGCCAGCGTATGGGCAGATTACACAATACACAAGACATTCTATTTCGGCAAACGATCAACAATTCAGTAATTCAAGCAGGCTTCTTATCTCTACTCTTTGCTTTACTGATAAGCTATATATTGTCAAATCGATTGACCAAGCCTTTATTGACACTGCTGACTTCTGTTCGAAATTTTGGTCGAGGAGACCTTAGCCAACGCGTTTTGATAACTAGTAACGATGAGATCAGCTGGTTAAACCAAGCGTTCAACGAGATGGCTGCAAATCTACAGAATTTGGAGGTTATACGCAAAAAATCGACAGACGACGTCGCTCATGAATTGCGCACGCCACTAACGACAATTAGAGGATATTTAGAAGCGATGAGTGATGAAGTACTAGAAGCAAACAAGGAAAACCTAGGCGTTGTCTACGATGAGACAGAGCGACTGATCCAGTTAGTTAATGATCTCCATGAACTAGCCCAGGCTCAAGCTCCCTTACGCATTAAGGAAGATGTCGACATGGTAAAACTAATACGAGCATTAGTTTCTAGGTTTCGTTCATTATTTCAAGAAAAACAGATAAGTCTTGACCTTGAATTACCAACAAGCGCCTTAATACGTAGTCATGGTCGAAGTCTAGAACGGGCAATTGGAAATGTACTAATTAATGCATGGAAATATACTCCAAAGGGTGGAGCTGTCAACATATACTTAGAATCAAATCAGGAGTACATGATTCTAAAGATATCTGACACTGGAATTGGTATGTCTGTTGATGACTTACCATTTATTTTTGAACGATTTTATCGAGCAGATATCTCGCGCTCAAGATCAACAGGTGGCACAGGAATTGGTCTAGCAATCACTCGTGAAATTATCGAAGCTCACGGTGGACAGATTTCCGCTAAAAGTGAAATTAATGTAGGTAGTGAATTTACCATTAGGCTGAAGTTGTAATAATCTGTAAATTACCTCTCGTCTAGGATAATTATTTAACTTCGCATAATATATATTATGTAAACTAAAAAATAGAGAACGTTAAAGCCTACGACCAATGAAACTCGATCGTAGGCTTTAACGTTTGGAGATCCCTAGCGTTCGTTGGGTAACGACATGATTTGAATATCATTACCTGATCTAGCTGTATTGCGAATTGTAAGATCGCTAATCATCCCTCTTAACCGGCGATCTTGTGCATGATTATTGCCAATAAAATAAGTAACACTTTGGGGAAGTTTTAATGGTTGGGGACTCCCCGATTCGACTGTTAATCTCTGCTCCTTGCCATCTATAAGCACTGATAGGGTTTCTCCATCGTGAATGAGCTTTATATTATGCCAACGTCCGAGCTGGATAGAGTTAGACTCTGTACTCACACGATATTCGCTGAACATAATAACTAAACTGTTCCTATTATAGCGTGGCCCTGTATTCACCATCATCATCAGATCAAAATCTTCTTCGTTGGATGTTGTGATAAGCCGTGCATATCCTAAGTCTTCCACTGGTCCAAAGTCATCTAGATATACGTTCATTTCTAACGTTAACTCCTGAAATTGACTCAAATCCGCAGTTAAGATAGCACCCCCATGGTTAGTAGAGGGGAACCTCAACCCTTCAAAGCGACCTAGGGTACCGACTGTAACCGGTGACCTAAAGATAATCGTATAATTACGATCAAGATCTCTAAAACCACCAAGCGCCCTATCATAAAGACTGCTTCTGAAGTTAAAGACTGCTTCTAATGGGTCGATAACTGGTAAACTTACTACATCCCGATACGCTTTTAGCGCACCTAAGTAGTATTGCAAATCAAGGATAAAATTGGGGCGAGCCGAGTTCCCTCGTTCAGCCCGGGTAATACTGCTTTCTAATCCTGCAATAATTTCATTAAGACTCTCAATTGAGCCTTGTTCTGTTCCTCCTAACCATGCGCCATATCCTAAAACTGGACCAGAAAAAACCAACACGATTAATAAACATATTAACACGATACGAGACAAATTACTCATCCTCTCTCTATACAGTTTATATTTATTCTTTATTCTATCAAGGAACGAAAATACCTTCTAAGAAATTCGTGATCACTCAACGAAGTGCCTTGGGCTGCGTTGAAATAGACAATCTAATACCCTGCTAGAAAGTCGATGGCATTCTTTAAGCTTTGTTTGTTCTGGTATCGCTTCAGGTTAGCGCAAAAAATCTGTTGCGTTCGTCGGCGGTTAGAAAGCGAACGACCAGAACTATGAGAAGTTAGAATCACATTATCTAGTTTCCATAATGGGCTCTCTTGTGGTAATGGTTCAGGACTCGTTACATCTAAGCCTGCACCCGCGATTCTCTTTTCTTGCAATGCTTCGATTAGTGCTTCCTGATCGACTAAGGCACCGCGGCCGATATTCACTAGATACGAACTGCTTTTCATCATAGCAATACGCTTGCGGCTAAGCATATTCTCTGTTCTTGTCGTGTGTGGTAGAGCGAGAACTAAATAATCGGAGTGGGCTACTACTTCATCGATACCTTCTTCACCATATAAACGCTCAATATAACCGGGGATATTCGTAGGGTTTCGCTTAACGGCAAGTACCTTCGCTCCGAAAGCGTGCCCTCGTTTTGCTACCTCATGACCAATATCTCCTAAACCAACGATACCTAAAGTCGAACCAAAGAAGTCTCTCTTCGGTGCTTCGCTATGCCAATGTTTTGCATTCTGATTGCGAAAGTGAGCAGGTAGACTGCGCCCAAAAGAAAGGATTAAAGCAAAAACATGCTCAGCAATGGGCATCCCATATACACCACTAGATGTTGTAACAATTATGTCCTTGTTATGGTAGAGACTTTGATCGGTAAACCCATCAGCGCCTGCGCTTGGTAAGTGGAGCCAGCGCAACTTCTGCGCATCTTGCAGCTGATCATGGGTTGGCTTGCCCATAATCACTTCGGCCTCTGCCAGATGCTTAGAAGATACCTCTTTATCCGATTCAGCCCATACATTAGCATTAGGGGCAATGCTTAGTATTTCATTCCGCTCGGCTTCATCACATCCAGATAAAATCAAAATAGACAGTCTGCTTTGCACCGCAGTAACCTCCTAAGAAATAAGAATTCCACCCTCTATTCGCAACGAATCACAGGGATGATTATACATACGTCACGTTTGAAAAAGAGATGAATCACCGTAAGTAACTCATCCCCAGCTAGTTATTTCGCTTACGTTTAGCTAACGGGAAACTTAAAACCCATTACCTCACGCACTTGTTTTAAGGTTTCTTGAGCTTCGATACGCGCTCTATCCCCACCTGCCATGAGAACATCCTTGAGATAGTCTGGCTTTGCTAGTAATTCTGCTCGACGCTCACGGATCGGAGTTAAGTGCTCCACAATCCCCTCACCAATTGTATGCTTCAGATCCGAATAGCGCAATTGCTCATTCGCGTAATCTGTTTTGAATTGCCTATAGACGTCAGGCTCTGTAAAAGCTTCTAGTAACAGAAATAAATTCTTAACTCCTGGACCCATTTCACCACCTTGTGGACCTGGATCTGTCACAGCTCTACGAATTTTCTTGCGAATGGATTCCGGTTTTTCATCGAGAGAAATACAGCTGCCTTCTATACTCTTAGACATTTTGCTCGTAGGATCATTAAGAGCCATTACGCGAGCACCTGAGGTTAAGAGAGGTTGGGGCTCTGGAAATATCTCCCCAAAGGTTGTGTTAAACCTCCTGGTAATTTCGCGAGCCAACTCGAGATGCTGGATTTGATCATCCCCTACTGGTACTAAATCCGCTTTATACAAAATGATATCTGCTGTCTGTAGTACGGGATAGTTCATTAACCCAGCAAAAATATTGCCTTTTTGCCGTGCAGATTTGTCTTTAAATTGGGTCATTCGCTCCAAAGAACCAAGCGAAGTCAAGCACGTTAAATACCACGTTAATTCGGTGTGTTCTGGTACGGATGATTGTACAAATAACGTAACTTTCTCTGGATTGAGACCGACTGCGAGATTTGTTGCCGCTACATCCAGAATGCGATCATAAATTTGATTTGGATCATAGGCTAATGTAATAGCATGAAAATCAACAATACAAAATAAACTATCATATTTATCTTGGAGTGCTACCCAGTTCCGAATTGCTCCTAAATAATTGCCTATATGTACATTTCCCGTTGGTTGAATGCCAGAAAAGACGCGTCTAGCCAAAGTCAATTCCTCCTTAATTCGATTACTCTATACGAAGCTACTTGTGATAGGGACGAGTTCTATTATATCCAAGATATGTGAGAAATGCAACTTATTCATGTATTCCATGGTCATCCTGTGCATACTAACAAGAATTGTATTCCAATTCTGTTTGCCACTTCGCATGCCAACCATGAGCTATTTATGGTAAACTATCAGTATAGTAAAAGTAAATCGAGTAGAAAGCGATGATACATAATGGAAAAGCTAGTAATATTTATTGCCTTCTTTGATAACCTCTCACAACAACCGATAATCTCACCCCTAGCTGCAGCCTTCGGTGCCTCCCCTTTATTGATCGGACTTATCGTTGGCACGTACTCATTAGGGAGCATTCTTGGGAATGTGTACTCGCTTTATATTTGTCGCAAACTTGGGTTGCGTACCACGATCTATCTTTCTTTCATGCTTGTTAGCGTCGTGCTTGTAAGCTATGCACTCATTCAAACATCCGAACAATTACTGATCGTTCGTATACTCCACGGCGCGGCAGCGGGGATCGGTGTACCCTGTATTTTTTCCTTGGTAAGCCAAGCACGGCAACAGGGCAGGAAGATGAGTGAAGTGGGCCAAATAATTGGCTTAGCCGCCATTACAGGGCCTCCTCTTGCCGGGGTTGTTAGTAGTCGTTGGGGGAGTTCCACAGTGTTTGTTGGACTAGCACTTCTATTTGCCTTTGGCGCACTCTTGATCCCAACTTTACCCCAGCAAAATCCTCCCAAGAAACCAGAAATTAACATTAAAGCAGTGCTTATTGACAACGGACTACACATCGCTTATGCAAGTGCTTTTTCATTAATGTTTTCCACTGGTATGCTTGGGTTTTGGTTTCCACTTCAGTTACTAGCACTTGGTTACCCCCTCTCTTCCACAGGAATGCTTTTTGGTTTATTTGGTGTTACAGCCATATGTGTCATGGGCATTGCCAGGACTTACGGTATCAAGACACCAGTACATTATGTTTGCCTTGGATTTGTCTCAATCTGTCTAGGCTTGTCTGTATTCACGATATCTAGTAATCTTTGGTATATGGGCGTTGCAATGATCTTGTATGGATTCGGGTTTGGTTTGGTCTTTCCTGCTATGAACATAGTCTTGATAAATAGCACATCAATTACCAATCGCACAAGTGCTTATGCAATTTTTCACAGTTTTTTCTCTCTTGCAGTTTTTTTAGCACCTTTGCTTGGTGGGATGATCTATACTCGTTTCAACCCTTTGCTCTTGGTACTATTTGTCATTGGGATGAGCTTCCTTGTTTTTTTGAAGATTGGTTTATCTAGAAGAGTATTGGACATAATTAGTAAAGAAAGAGGTGATCCCGTATCTTAAAAAACTGGTGGTTAAGTCTTCGTCCCTTTAGTTTTACTGCTTCGCTGATTCCGTTAGCACTTGGTAGTATACTAGCCATGAGAGTTACATCCTTAAATCTTTTCGGTCTAATTCTCACATTTTGTGCTGGTCTTACCTACCATGTGATCGCCAATGTGTTTAATAGTTACTATGACTGGGAAAATGGGTTTGATTCACCCCGCGGTCCCCAAGTAGTCCCTATATTGCTAGATAGGCGTATGGGATCAAAAGCATTATACCGTTGTGGATTGGTTTTTTTGATCTTTGGATGTTGTTTAACAATACTTCTAGGTTTCTTATATGGGATAACAATCTTTATCCTCGGTGTAGTCGGTGTAGCATCAGCTTATTATTATACCGCTCCACCTATTGCTTATAAGTATCGCGGTTGGTCACTCCCTGTTGTCTTCGTTACTATGGGTGTTTTGCTTACCATAAGCGCTTATCTTGTGCAAACTGCTGCCTGGAGTTGGGCTGTGCTTATACTTACCCTACCCATAGCCTTTTTGGTTGCCGCAATACTACAGGCAAATGAGTTAAGGGACTATATCACAGATAGCTCACACGGCTGTATATCGCTAACGATTGTAACAGGCGTACCTGTGGGAATCGAGATATATCGGTGGTTATTATTAACGCCATACATCATAGTGGTGACCTTGGTGATAACGAAAGTAATTGCCTTTCCTAGCCTCCTAGTGTTGCTTACCGTAGGTCAATCGTTCTCACTCATCGCTCAAGCAGAAGAGCGCAACCTCACACCGCTCGTAGTTTCTACGGCAAAACTACATGCAACATTTGGTTTAACGTATCTTTTCGGTATGCTATTCCGCTAAGATTGACAAGGATGGAAGGAATGTTTCATCTCCACCTCGAATAGTACAATGATGCGAAAGGGGATGACAAATAAATGAACGCTACAAAAATAAAACTAATTACAGATACTGCGTCTGATTTACCCGATGAATTGTTAAGTAAACATGACATCCATATGGTACCTTTAACAATTCATTTCGGTGAAAAAGAGTACAAAGACCGGGTAGAGTTGCCAATACCTGCTTTTTACAAAGAGCTAGCGGCCAATACGAGCCTGCCGAGCACGAGTCAGGTTAACCCTGACCAATTTATTGAAGTGTACAAACGGTATTTAGCAGAAGGCTACAAAATACTAGTCGTTGGTATTTCACTTAAGCTCAGTGGTACATTACAAAGTGCTCAGATTGCCAAAGATATGCTAGAATCGGATGAAATTACCATTTTTGATAGTAAATCCGCTTCATTAGGTGAAGGATTGTGTGTACTTAAAGCTGCTCAGTGCATTGCTGAAGGAATGACAATCCCACAGATTGTTCAAGTATTAGAAACCCAGCGTGCTGAAGCAACTGGACTTTTTGTACTCGATTCGCTGCAACACTTAGTACGTGGCGGACGTTTAAGCAAAACCCAAGCAGTTGTGGGTTCCGTGTTAAACATTAAACCACTTCTGTCTTTTGCAAATTCTGGTGAAATTGTTGTCAAAGAAAAGGTGCGTTCGCAAAAACGTGCCCTACAAATCATTATCAACCGCTTCAAGGAACAAAACCTAGACTTTTCAACAAAAACCATGGGTATTATCAATACCGAGTGCTTAGAATTAGCAAACGAATTTGCTAAAGTTGTCCAAGAGGAGTTTAGCCCAAAAGATATTATTATTGCTACTGGTGGAGCAACGATTGGCACTCATGTGGGTACTGGTGGAATTGGACTTTTTTGTTAGATAAGCAAACGAAGCGTGTAAGCATCTGGCCTTACACGCTTAATCTATACACCTGATTATCGGAAAACAACTGCGTTATACTTTCGTGACAGGTAAGCATTATTATTTGTTGATTTTTCGCTATATATTTTAGTAAATCAATTGTGTTTTTCCTGCGATACGCATCAAAATTCACAAGTATATCATCAAATACAACCGGTAGTTTGACTCCCTGCACTGCATAGTTATTAACTAAGGCCAAACGTAAGGACAAGTAGAGCTGCTCTACAGTTCCTTGACTTAATTGTGTTACATTTAGGATCCGTCCATTTTTATCTTCGACGCGTAGTTCCATCATTTCTAGCGGGGAATATACCCGCTGATACAGCCCGTCTGTAATCTGCTGAAAATACTGACTCGCTTTTAATAGTACTTTTGGTTGTCGCTCTTTCTCATATCGCTTCTGTACACGCTGGATTACGTGTTTACAGGCAGCATACACAGCCCACTCTTCAGCCAATCCTTGCGCAAGGGTACACTTTGCTGCAAGGGCACTGTTTACTTCCTCTTGCCTCTCGTCAACCTCTAATTGGGATAATTTCTCCTGCAATTGACCTAAACAGCCTAATTTTCTATCAATTTCTTGCTGGGTGCACGTTTCTCTCTGTTCCCATTGAGTTTGCTTTGTTAACAAACCTTCTCTTCCCATCCCTGCTAATTCTTGCTGAAAATCTGCTATCTCACCACCGATATATGTGCTTAGAATCGCTTGCAACCGCTCTGATTGATCCACTAACTTTCTACGCTGTTCATGCTCTTGGTATAGGCGGGAAATCTCTTGGATATTCTCTGTGTCACACGCAACATAGATCAGATTCCGTTCTTGACGCAGTTTCTCCAACTCCGCTGTTATTTCTTTAATCTGTTCTTGGAGTTCTACTAGTTGATAGATTTGATTCAGGGAAAAGTCTTTTGGTAGCCCCACCTGATTAAGCAACCTTTCCCAGGCATCTATTAATGTGTTGAGCACTAGTTGCTTACTCTTAAGCTCGGTCTCGTAGGTCTGCACAGCAAGTCTTCGACGCTCTCGCTCTCGTTCTAGCAACTGCAACTCTTTACGGTAATCTGCTTCTGTATTCAATTTATCCTTCCAGATTCCAATCTCAACTGCGGGCTCGACAAGCAAAAAAAATGAGCATAAGCGGGTAAATTCTGCTCTATATTGTTTTTGCAAGTTCTGACGAGAACGATGATTAGTGATCCACCAACAAACCAACCCAAACAGTAGTGTTACACTGAGACCGAAACCTATGGTTTGTCCCGTCGTGAAAAAGAGAAGACCCACTCCCACCCAACCCCATAGGGCTAACATAGAGATCGTCGGAATACTAGTACTTTTTTCTAATCCAGCGAGCATCTCTTGACAGTCTGTTAACTGCTTAAATCGCTGTCTTCGCTCACTAAATTCAATTTTGCGTAAACCTGGAGGTATTAATTGGTTTAACTGGTTTTCAACAACCTGGATTTCGTCATTCACCCGTTTGTATTCACTCATGGCTTCGTTTAATCGCTCTAGGACTACATCTCGTTCTATAGAATGCACATTGATTTTGGCATCTGTCTCTGGCAATGTCGGATCGAGACCGTCCAAATCAAGCGTCACTGCAATCTGTTGATCATTGATAGGATACTTTTCTTTACACGTATGCATACGTGCTTTTAACTGAACAATTTTCGTTTGAAGATCCATTATCCGTTCATACCCTTGTACTGGTAGCTGCTTATGAGCACTCGCTTTTAGCTTGGTCTGGACCGCTATAAACTCTTGGTAATGCGGCCACGCATCCACTAGGGTGCGAATCCTAGTCAACTCATCTGTAATCAATGCTAATTCTTCACGATTCACCCTAAGTTCCTGATCTATTTGTGCTATTTCACTTTGAATATCACGGTAACTCTGCGATCGCCCATGGATTTCGCGCAACTGATTTCGCAAGCCATCCATGCTTTCAAAGGCTTGATTTAACAAAGGTTTTCGCCCGCGCTGCTTATATATCTCTTCCATCTTTGCGGTAAGTAACTTATCAACCCCACCTAAAGAGGTATTACTACCGAGACCCACACTGTATAAATGTGATGCAAGCTCTCGGTTTTTTACTAATTCTAATTGCTGTAACTCATAGAGACCAAAAGCAAAGATCCTCTCATAGATAGAGCGAGATACTCCACCTAATAAAGTACGCAAAAATTCCTGCGAAAGCTCATCTCCGCTCTCCTTATGATGGATCCGTAACTCTCCGGCAGAGCGCACACTAGCGGTGCGCTCTAAGACATAGTAGGTATCGTTTGCTTCAAAGGTAATCCGACCCCCATGTACACCGCCTTGAAACGGCTCATAGCGTTTTAGTGAATTGCGCGGAGCAAACCCAAACAGACTCGACTGTAGAAAGGACAAAAATGTGCTTTTACCTGCACCGTTTACCCCATAAAGAACAGTGAGTTCTGGCAACAACTGAACCTGAGCATTATGAAAGATGCCATAGCCATCAATCTGAATGTAATGCATAATCACCTATCCTGCTCACCTCCAAATAATTGCACAGCTAAAACTCTAACCCGATTTAGAATCTCATCCCGATCCAAAAATAGCATCTCACGCAGAGGTAGTGTTGACCAGATTTTTTCTAGCTCCTTATGTAGTGTTGGATCATCTATAGCGGTTGCCACAAAGGAAAGTAGTTCTCCTAAAAAATCATTCCTGTTTTCTAGTTTTCCCCAATCCAGTACAGGTAACGTCTGATCCTTAATCTGATGGATCCAGACCCCATCCCCACGTTGCTCTTCACCGACACGGATATCCACAATTAGATCGTGCAAGGTTTCTTGCATTTGCAATGCATGATGACAAGGGGTGAATCCGGTGAGAATTATTTGCAATAAAACACCTACCTCATTACACTGTCTAGATTTCTCTTTCACATCAGCGATCACAGCATACAATTGATCAATAGTGACATCCGATAGATCCACTATTCTGTTTTCCCACATTATATCCTGAAACGGATAAAAAACTGCCTGTAGATTTTGGCTAGCACAGGTTACATAGTAACATCCCTTTGGACCTGTTTCCTGTCGGTTGCGACCTTGCATCACCCCAGGATAGACAACCAAGTTCGTTGTATCCCAGACGCGGTTAGTGTGGACATGACCTAAAGCCCAATAGTCAAATCCACTTTGCTGTAATCGGCTTAGATCAACAGGATAATAGAGACTATCTTCACTACCGCCAACGTCACAATGAAACAAACCAATATTAATCTGCTGCCGTTTTGGCAACGGAAATACAGGGAATGAGGAAGCGCCTTTCATAAGCAGTCCATAACTCATGCCACTGATTGTAACTTCATGCTCGTCGTTAAGTGTTATAGCATGTTGATCTACTTCTGTGCTAAGAACATGTACTGTTTTCGGCAAGGGAAACACAAACTTTGTAAATACATCGCGATCATGATTGCCTGTAACAATAAAGACTAGAATTTCGGTCTTTGCTAAACGTTGCATTTGTCGGGCAAAGTACTTTTGGACTCGTATACTCGGATCGGAAATCTCAAAAAGATCTCCAGCTAAAAGCAAAAAATCCACCTGTTGATCTATGCAGAAGTCCACTAATTTTGCTAGTGAACGGAGACTTGCATCTCTAATTCGCTTTTCAAGTACTTCAGGGAGGTTTTCTAGGCCCGACAGTGTACTACCTAAGTGTAAGTCCGCTCCATGCATAAAGGAGAAATCCACATAAACTACCTCCTTGTCGATAAGCAAAAAAGACCGGCTATGCCGGTCTTAAATTTCTTTTGGTTGCGGAGGCCGGATTTGAACCGACAACCTTCGGGTTATGAGCCCGACGAGCTACCAGACTGCTCCACCCCGCGACGCAATTTCTATTATACAAGTAAGTTAATCATTTGTCAAGCACTATTTGAGTGGAGCGACCCCTTACTCTCAGCTAGCTCTAGAAATTCGGTAAAAAAAGTGTAGTTTACGAAGCTAGAATTTCCTCTAACTTTGCAGCGATAACTTCTTTTGAAACCGCTCCGACTACTTGCTCAACGATCTCGCCATCTTTGAAAAACATTAATGTGGGAATACTCATAATCCCATACTTACTAGGAATTTCTGTATTTTCATCTACATTCACTTTACCTACTACCGCCCGATCGGAATACTCTGTGGCTAATTCCTCCACAATAGGACCAACCATCCGACAAGGACCACACCAGGGAGCCCAAAAGTCTACAAGAACCACACCAGAACCAACCTCTTGTGCAAAGTTAGCATCAGTAAATTGCTTTGCCATTTACAATTCCTCCTTCAATACTGTCTATAGTTATATAGTATACCCCGCAGGGGTATAAGTCAATAGTTTATTAGTAATTTTTACCAGAGATTTTTGCGAGCGCCCATTGAATCCTTTATACCACCAAGCGCTGGCTACAGGAACGACCTTTCACACAAACTAATTCCCGCTGGGTTCCCTTTGCTTGTAATAGCATAGCACTTCCACATGCAGGACAGCCATGCGTGACTGCCTTTGGGTAGCTAAGATGACCTGAAGCATATTGCTCTAAATGCCGATATACTTGTACGAGCAACATAACGTCATCCTTAGCTCTATGTGAGTTTTCATAGTCTTTATCTAATCCAAAATGGTACATTAAATTCTTTAATCGATGACTGCCGCCGCCTTCAGGGTAAATACATAGCTTCGGAAATAGATCACGGCTAATCGCTAATGTATCAACACCTCCACCAGTGAGGGGTGCGCATTGGTTTCGTTGGAACAGCGCCTCCAGAAACCGGAGATCAAAACTTAAATTATGAGCAACTATCGCTCCATCTCCGATAAAACTGCGAATGGAATTAGATATACTCGACTCAAATGGTGCGTTTTGTAAATCCCTTCCCGTAATCCCAGTTATTTCTGTGATCTTCATCGGAATTGCTCGTACAGGGTTTATAAGGCTATGGTATTCGGCTACATCCCCACTGTATTCCACCTTTAACATGTAGATCTCAATTATGCGATCCGTTGATCCATTAAGTCCAGTCGTTTCCACATCCAAAAAAACGAGATTTTTCATAGGCTCCTCCTCTCCTATCTGTAATTCTTGGCATATCTACCGAATCCTGCCTTATGGATTTAAGAAATATGGCTAAACTAATGAAAAGGAGGAGTGCTTTTTGTATACATTGAATCAAGGCAGATTGCTTATCCGCTATATGCAGCTTTTTCCCCGGGTAAAGCATGAAATGAGTGTCTTACATAATAAATCTGAAGAAATGCCTCAGGTACTGAAAAAGCAAGCGCAATCGAGTTTAGAGCACAAAGCGTTTCATTGCATCGGTGGTGCAGTATATGCGCTATACCCTCATGTTAATCGCTCTATAATGTTGAATGCAATCATCAATCTGCAAACAATTAGTGATTATTTGGATAATTTATGCGATCGGATGGAGGTAAGCGATGATGCAGCTTTTCGTCAACTACATCTGAGCTTTCTCCATGCACTTACACCTCAACAAAGAGTTGTAGACTACTATGCGTTTTACCCTTACAAAGAATCCGTTTACCTAGCTGAACTTGTTCGAAATACGCAGGCAGCGATTGAGCAAATGCCTTACTACTCTCAGTATCAAGCACAGATTCTTGTCTTTGCCAAACACTACTGTGAACTACAGATTCGCAAGCATCTAGTGCCAGACGGCGAAACCGTATTACGCACGTACATCAATGATACATTCGCGCCAAATTGTTTAGGATGGAATGAATGGGCGGCTGCAATGGGATCTACTTTAGGTATATTCATGTGTTTTGCTGCTAGTTTTCACAGATATAACGGAGCCACAAAGCAGAAAATCATGGATGCGTATTTTCCATGGATACAAAGTCTTCATATTCTGCTTGATTACTATATTGATCAACACGAAGACCAAATATACGGAGATTTAAATTTCACCTCCTATTACAGCAATCAACAAGAGAGTGCGAATCGTCTCGGTTTCTTTTTGACTGAAGCAAAAGAGCGCCTACGCAATCTACCTTACCCAGGTTTTCACGATTTTGTGCTTAGAGGATTAGTGGCTATGTATGGATCCGATCCAAAGCTTAGCCACTCTAATCTCTTAAGTCCATACCAAAGAGCATTAACAACACAACGCTCTAGCAGGGTTATGTATCGCCTCTGCATGTGGCTACGAAAACACAAGTATCTTGCTTAGGATTTTCGCTCCACAATAAACTGCGCTAAGTTCACTAAGTGTCTCTGGCCATCACTTGGCGGAAATGTATCTAAGATATCTATGGCCTTTTGCGAGAAAGCGCATGCTTCTTGATACAATTCATCCAGTAATCCATTGCACTTTAAGATTTCTGTAACTTGGCTTTCAGTCATGGAAACTACCCAATCGTTCGGAAGCAAACTGCGATTCATAGCTCTAATTATCGGCAAGGTATATAGACCTTGCCGAAAATCTATTCCTTTGCTCTTGCCTAATACATCTGTGTCGCCAACATAATCGAGCAGGTCATCGATTAACTGAAAAGCATAACCAAGATTTACTCCAAATTGTTCAAGTTGATTGGTTACTTCTAGCGAGGTGTCGCCCGCTAGTAATGGTCCAGACTTACATGCAGCCCCCAGTAAACAGGCAGTTTTTTGATAGATATAGCGCCAATAGAAAGCCTCCGTTTGCTCTGGTGCCACTAATTGATTCACTTCTCCTGTACACATCTCTCGAATAGCATCTGTCATCCCATGTAAAATAGCAGGTTGCTTCTGATTCGTAAAGAGAAGAAAAGCAGTTGAAAACAGATAATCTCCCGTTAAAACAGCTACAGACTGACCATAACGAGATTGAATTGTAGGCTCATTTCGTCGTAGTTCAGCTTCATCAATGATGTCGTCATGCACCAAACTAGCGATATGAATTAATTCAATGCCGGTTGCAATATCAATTAATGCATGCTCATCGCAACCACCAGATAACTCACTACTAAGTGCTACTAGGATAGGACGCACCATTTTCCCATTCGTCTCTTGTAAGTCATCTAAGACCTTTTGCAGGGGTCCGTCCGACGCAAGTATTGCACGGATTCGCTGCTTCACAAGGGAAATGATGGGTTGATCAAGAAAATAAGCAATTTTAGGCGAGGCGTATGCACTCGATGTCTCCATTTCAACCTCCGACAAATACTGTTTCTTTTAGTATCCACCAGATTGGGTCATATTATGTTTATCGTGTATGAACAAGACTAAAACATGCTTTCCAAGAATTACCAACCTGATCTTCTAGTAAGACTTGGATAAAAGGGTAACCTAAGAGTGTCACGATATGCAGACAAGGAGGCTAAATAATGAATCAGAACTATCAACAACAACAAAGAATGAGTGAACCGCCAAGTATTATTACAAATAAAGACCTCTTGTACTTGGAAGACGCCATGTCTTGGGAATTACTCGCATGTAAGAAAGCAGCAAGTTATGCAAACGAATGCCAAGATCCCCAAATCCAACAACGTTGTGATCAGATGGCACAGATGCACCAACACCATTACCAAATGCTATTAAAGCACGTTGCGCCTCAGACGCAACAAGAAAACCTGTATCAATACAATCAGACAAGTAACCAAACTACTAACAATTAAAGGAGGGTTCGTGGCATGCAAAGAGATCAATCTGGTCAAAGAACTGCAAATGAAACGCACATAAAGGGTCAACAGCAAGAGTATCAACAGAGTCGACAACAACAATATTACCCATACCATAATGAACAACAACAATTTAAGCACCAAACACAGCAGTCTCAACAGCAACAGAATGGTTCCATGCAGATTAAGAACTCCCAAACAGGGCAACTCTCAAGGGTAAAAGGTCCTGAGATGAATGATCGGGATCGTCTTAATGATATGTTAGCAACAGAAAAATACTTAACCGATAATTACAATGTCTTCGCTCGAGAAGCGAGTCATCGTTCTCTGTATCAAGATGTGCAACAAATCCACAGCCAGACTCATCAAGAAATCCGTGGGCTCTTTAACTTGATGTTTGAAAAAGGCTGGTACACCTTACAGGCAGAGTCAACGCAGCAGGTGTCTCAAGCACACCAGCAGTTTTCCGACTATCAAACCCAGTTTGCGTCCTCGCAGCAACAAGGATATGGTCAACAAGGATATAGACAGTCATAAGGAAAAAACGCCCCTAATTCCTGATGGGAATTTAGGGGCGTTTTCTAGCCTAGAAGTTTTTTTGCTTCAATCGCGACCTTATCGGCGACAAAACCGAAGTATTCGGCAATCTCTTCACCTGGACCGCTGCGTCCAAACTGATCAAGAGAGAACACGCGAACGTTTGCTCCAGGGCTGATGCCATACCATCCACTACCCACACCGACTTCCATCGCTAAAATTGGCGTAGCTGGAGGAATGACTGCATTACGGTAAGAACTATCTTGATTGAGAAATTCTTCGCGACACAAGACAGAAACTACTCTAACTCCAAGACCTTCTTGCTCAAGTATTTTCGCCGTATCTAATGCGAGACTCACTTCACTTCCTGCTGCCACTAAAGTAAGACTTAGATCACCTTTTTCCGGGTATATGACATACCCACCCTTACTCGAATCGGCCTCAGCAGGTTTTTCCATAACAGGGAGGTTCTGCCTAGTTAAAATCAGGGCACTTGGACCATCGGTACGCTTAAGAGCAAGTAGCCAAGCATCAGCTGTTTCTTGTGCGTCTGCCGGACGATAAACATTTACGTTAGGAATAAGTCGTAGTGCTTCTGTATGTTCGATAGGTTGATGTGTTGGACCATCCTCGCCTACATAGATACTATCATGGGTTAAAACATAGATAACGGGTAAATTCATCAAGGCCGATAGCCGTACTGACGGGCGTAAGTAGTCCGAGAATACTAAGAAAGTCGCTCCAAAGACGCGAAATCCACCCGATAAACTTAGACCGTTTAGGATTGCTGCCATACCATGTTCACGTACGCCAAAATTAAAGTTACGCCCACTAAAATCACTACTTTGTATATTACTATAACCCTCTAAATGGGTGTTATTCGATGGAGCTAAATCGGCTGAACCCCCGACTAAGTGCGGTAATGCTTTTGCTAGCGCATTCAACACTTTACCACTAACCTGACGCGTGGCGAATTTATCACCAACTTTGAATTCTGGTAGTGAATGTGCGATATCGGCTGGCAGTTCGGAGCTAAAACCAATTTCCCATAACTGAGCCAACTCAGGATATCTGCTGCTCCACGTAGCAAACATTGCATCCCATGCATCTTGCTCTTGTTTACCTTTTGCGATAACACCAGTGCGCGCTTGGGTTGCCTCCTCAGAGACATAAAAATCTACTTTTGGTAATCCAAGTGCCTCTTTCATCGCATCAATTTCGCTTTGTCCAAGTGGGGCACCATGAGCTGCTGCGGTATTGACTTTTGAAGGAGCTCCTTTTCCAATTTGCGTCTTTGCAACAATTAAACTCGGACGTGTTGTCTCCTGTTTTGCATTACGAATTGCTTCCTGAATCTGAGGGATATCATGGCCGTCAATCTCTTGTACGTGCCACCCATAGGCTAGATACCTATCTTTGACAGACTCAGTAAAAGCAAGTTCAGTCGTACCTTCAATGGTAATGCCATTTGAGTCGTAAAATGTGATAAGTTTTCCTAATTTTAAATGACCAGCAAATGAAGAGGCTTCCGAACTAACACCCTCCATCATGTCACCATCACCAGCTAATACATACGTGTAGTAATCAATCAAAGGGAAATCCGGTTGATTAAACCGGCTTGCTAACATGCGTTCAGCAATGGCCATTCCTACTGCATTTCCAATTCCTTGTCCTAGAGGACCAGTAGTGGTCTCTACACCTGCAGTATGACCTAACTCAGGATGTCC
This sequence comes from Limnochordia bacterium, assembly GCA_007116145.1. Classification (GTDB taxonomy): domain Bacteria; phylum Bacillota; class Limnochordia; order Darwinibacteriales; family DTU012; genus CSBR16-88. The sequence goes on from SKJB01000131.1 coordinate 41,489, forward strand.
CGGTGTAAGAGATCCTGTTTGGCGAAACTTCTTCAACTCATCAAACGGTAGGTTATACCCCGTTAAATGTAATAACGAATACAATAACATGGAACCATGTCCAGCCGAAAGCACAAATCGATCTCGATTGACCCAAGTCGGATCAGCAGGATTGTGTTTTAGCGTATCAAAATATAAAACTGTTCCAATATCCGCACAACCTAGGGGTAGTCCCGGATGTCCCGAATTTGCTTTCTGAACCCCATCTGCGGATAAACCGCGAATTACGTTTGCAATATGTGTTAGATTCATTCCTTACCCACCTTTTTACCATTTTTTTCCTTCTCACTACTTTCTACTTCAAGCACTGCAAATCCTTCTAACTCCCTTTACAAGTTGAAGACATCTCTAAAATTAACTCCGCTTTAATCGCAAGTAACGTAGCTAACGACTCATGGCGTTCCATATCCTGCTCCATTATCAGTAGAGCCTCATAATCGTTTGGGGTTTTCTGCTGTAGTTGCTCCATTTCGGCTAGCAATGCCTTACCTACGCGATCAGCATTTACCACTTCTTGTGCTTTTAAATATCGTTGGTAAAGGGCTGATGGTTCTCCCTTCGCAGATTGGCATTCACATCCACCACATCCACAACTTTTCATCTCTATCCTCGCTTCTCAATATAAACTGTAATCTCGGTTCCTTTACCTAACTCCGTCTTAATCTCTGCCCGATCTGTCATCATACCAACCAACGAGAGACCAGTTCCAATCATGCTTTCTCCAGCAAGCGCACCGTAGTATTCTTCTAATTCCACCCGACGCGATTGCTCTAACTTCTTACTAACCTCGGCATACTTTTCCTTGGACATTCCTATACCGTTATCTTTCACATTAATAATAATAGCTTGTTCTTTTTCTGCTACAGAAACATCGATTTTAGTTGCTTTGGCTTTTACAGCATTATTCATTAACTCATCAACAATACCTCGTATGTGTTTCCGCCATTTATGCATCATAAATCGAAAGCCTCCTTTGGTTTTATCGTTTACCGTTATTAAACCAACGGCTCAATCCAATAAATAGCGTTCCCACAAGTCCACCAGCAAATCCATTGTTATACAAGTTCATCCCTGCATGAAAAGCTCCCACGTGCATAACGACAGCTAAATGCAGAACACCAGCTAGAATTCCAATTGCTGGACCAAACCCTCCTGCAATAGGTGCAAGAGTAGTGGCAAACAAGGCTGCTAATAACGGACCAGGATCATTTGGTTGCCAAATACTAATGTGGCTCGCTAGAAAAACCCCAAGCATTATAGGCCAAATATTACGTATATGCTTCCCAAAAGCTCCAAAACCTACAATAGTAAATACTCCACCGATGGTAGGACCATTAAAGTCTCCCCGTACCAATCCAATATAGAGCATTCCCATTAAACCTACTAAACCCATATTGTAAAGGGCTGAATGAAAACTTTGTTCTGAAACAAAATCAGTAACAAGTGTTCCTGGCAGCTTCCACAATTCCTTTGCTTTTTCCCTACCGGACCATCCTAAGACTACCATAGAGAAAAAATACGCTGCAAATATAACAGCTAATTGTAATTGAGCTTCTTGCCCCCACTGTAATGTTAAACCTGGTAGTAATCCACGAAACTTCAAAACAGCTGTCACATACATTCCGACAATTCCACAAGTAAATCCAACGTTATATAAGCTAAACCCTTGATGATTATGGAGAACATGTGAAGCTAAGGCTGGTAAAAGCATTCCAACGAGTACTCCAACAATGATTGCTAATCCGTACCCTAATCCGAGTCCAAAGGCAATCTGACTAACTACAGGACCCAAGGCTGTACCAAAGAGCGCCACCACAATATAGGTTCGAAACTGATCTTTTCGTATATAGGCACTAATTGCTACTCCTACAATTATCGGCCAGATATTGATTGGTGTTTTACCAAACAAAGCAAAACCAGCCATGGTAAATACTGCAGCAATTGTGGGACCCGACAGTGTTGTTTTAGTAAAACTAATCAGCATGAGACCAATAAAACCTACAATCCCAGCATTTACTAACGATGCACCAATACTACCAATCACAAAATAATCCGTAACAAGCACTCCGGATGCGAAAAGTATATTCCAATAGGCTTCAAAAAAACCGACTGAACTTGGCCAAAATAATCCAATTACAATCAAAATCACCAGATAAACAGCGACCACAAAAAACCGAAACCGTTCTTGCACTCTTAAGTACCTCCAAATCAATTCCATTAAATGAATGACGAAACTCCCTTGCGGGAGTTTACATGCTACTTATAGACTTCCAGCTCTTGACAATTATTTAGCCCTGCTGCATTCGCCTCATCGGTATCAATATGCATTTCTAACACGAAATCTTCCCGCACTCGTACCAAAACATTTTCAAAGACAATACTTCGTTCTCCATCCGCTTTAACTGATACCACCTGTTTATCGGTTAAGCCAAATGTTTTTGCGTCCTCTACACTCATATGAATATGACGAAGTGCTAAAATAACACCCTTCGTTAAATGCACAGCTCCCTGAGGACCTACTAAAACAACAGACTCTGAATCTTCAATGGAACCCGAATCACGTACCGGTGGTTTTAAACCTAGGGCAAACCCATCCGTACGTGAGATCTCTACCTGCGTCTCTGGGCGGACAGGGCCGAGAATTCGTACGTTTTGGATAACTCCCTTTTTTGTCACCAAAGTTACTGTTTCTTCCGCAGCATACTGCCCAGTCTGCGACAAATCCTTCATTGGTTTTAACTGATAACCTATACCAAATAGTGTTTCCAAATCCTTTTGCGATACATGCAAGTGCCTATTGGAAATTCCTACAGGAACTTTGCCGATACTCTGTGTCAAAATACTTCCTCCTTTGTAAAAAGCTTCACATTGTATTTTACGACAGATAAATCAAAAATCCTTCTACTAATATCTGTTTGGGATACTCTTTTCGTAATCGCATATACTATAACTCGAGGAGTATTTTAAGGGAGGTAAGACAATGTCAATTGTTGCTGGAATATACCAAAACTTCAAACAATTAGATGTGTTACTACAAAAACTAGTTGTCGCAGGGTACACGGAGGATCAAATTGAAGTCACCCTTGCCCACCAAGCAGAACCATCGCTGTTCCCCTCAGGCTATGATCCAATCGGAGGAGTTCGCCTCGCTGGATCACATATTACTACTATGGCTGCGACTGGTGGGAACATGATTGGGAATTCACACACAACGGATCTTCCGTTGGACAAATTACCAGATTTACTTTTGTCCATAGTAAATCAACAATCAAACGACGATCCTTCGCATTCAACTATCGAGAAGCGATACTTAGTGCGAATTACAACAGCTGATCCTCACTCAATCGAAGAGTTACTGATAAACTCTGGCGGACAAATCGTAAAATTTGCCGAATCAAAAGAAAAATAGAGTTGACCAGGGCGAATGGATATGTTATAGTATAAATGCGCCAAGGGGAGTAGCTCAATTGGTAGAGCACCGGTCTCCAAAACCGGGTGTTGCAGGTTCAAGTCCTGTCTCCCCTGCCAGTTTATAAGAATACCAGTCAAATAGTGGATAGATTTTAGGTGGAATATCCCTAAAATCTATTTTTCGTTTGACAAAAAACACCAGCGGATAGTCAGGCTTCTTTTTACCTGGCAACTAAGTTCGCGACATATAGCAACACAAGTTTGTTCTTTTCCCAGACTTGGTCAAAATGGGCTATTGGTAACGATTGATCGCCAACGCTCGATCCGATTTCAATCGTAAACCCAGGTTTTTGATACTTATGGATAAACCAATCTTTAAACCCTGCATGCGAATCTTCCCGGGGTTCAACAGCTAGCAGGTAACCAGTTAAGCTTGCAATTTCTTGACCTATTTTTTGATCACGTATTAATTGTGCATCTTGCTGATCATACTGCCAATAGATAACCTGTCCACTAGAGTGATAGGCCAATACCATTTCTGGTTCTAGATCTCGCACCAGCTCAGCGAGTGCTCTACTTTCTCGTTCACTCTCTGGCTCGGGACCTTTATACTTTTCATAGTGAGGTTTAGGTTCGCTTACCGCTTGTTCCCAATTCGCTGCATATTGAATATTAAGATTCACACCGCGTCCATTAGCCTTCCACCTAGTAAAATCAGAATTTTTCTCGTTCGCATTCTCTAAAAGAGCATGATCACCACCTTTTGGCAGTCCACTCTGTGCTATCATTACGCCATCAGGGTTAAGCATCGGGACGATGATAAGTGTCACTGCGTCTAGTAGTGCGCTTACATCATAGCCTCCCAATTCAAAATTGTTTGAAGCTGCCTTTGCATACTCTGCCAAAGCCTTAACTAAAACCATCGTCGTCATCCACTCGCGCCCGTGATGTGCGCCAACAATCAGGATCTGTGGCCGACCATGACCAAGATAGACGACAGCAATGTCCTTCCCAAAATGACTTTTCCCGATACTATCAACCCGCATCCACGTTGGATAAACAGAAGCTAATTGGTTTAAGTCTTCATGCATTGCTTCTGGAGTGTACATCGTGTGTGCATCAACATGCAATATAAGCGGCGAGTGAGATTGTTTCGTATCATTATCTGTATTGCTAAAAAGTATTATCAGGCTGATTATTAATCCTAGAATACACCCGATTATGATGACTAAACGGTTCAATCGAAGTCCACCTAACGTAAATAATAGCTTATCGAATATAGTCTACCCGCTTACGTAGATATTCATACTCAGAAAACTACTGGCTGAATATTCCTCCAAGCAACCCCCCGAAAACA
>SKJB01000032.1 GCA_007116145.1 Limnochordia bacterium
ATTTTGACCAATCCACTTTTTCTATAGCTGGAATACAGCTAGAACGCGATACGGAGCTCGAGATAATGGTTAAGGTTGATGCAGTGGATGTATCTTTCGACACGCTTGATATTACTTTAGATTTAGAGTTAGAGAATATTGTTATTAGTGAATTTGTCGCCAAGGTTAAACAAGAAATCGATATTAGCGAGATGGATCTGTTTGTAACTGATGACTATAATCTCGAATCATTGACCATTAATGATGGTGTGATTGAGATGCGGTTTATTGAACCTGAAACGGGTCTTGCGCTAGATGTCACGAAGTTAATAGTGACTAGTCTAGAATTAGGGCTAGAATCAGATCAAGATGCAACACCTTTGCCAGGTGATCCTATCCAGCTGCAAGGTGTGGTACTACGACCGGATTCTATATTACACATAGAGGCTAATGTTACAGGCTCAGATATTGATGTCGAAACGACGAAGACGATTCGTATCGAGGCAGAACTTGCAGAACTAGAATTAGGTCTCTTCAGTGGAAATATTAAGCAAACTCTATCTGCAACAGAACTGAATCTAGATAAACTTGAACTTGATTATGAGATTCCCGAGGAACTGGATGGATTGCTCGATAGCCTTAGTTGGATTGATATTATGCTCGAATTAGAAGTGGATAATTCGACAGGTATTCCATTAAATATGGCAGGATTAGCGGTTGAATTTGAGAACGAAGCTGGTCAAACGCAAATGGTAAGCTTGCCGCAACCCAATGAAGCAGGAAATTATGTCTTACGACCAGATCCTGCTAATCCAAATGATCCCATTATGGCTGCGATAAAGTTGAAGCCTGTACATGCAGAGGTAGTTGGAGATTTCATTGTGGGTAGTGACGATAAAATTGTAGATGGTGATTTATCTCAAGAGCTTACAATACGTGTTGCTTTTACCTTAAATGGCAGTATTGCCATTAATATCGAGGATTTAGATCCAATCGTAAGCCGTGTCCAGACTATTGCACCAAGTAAGGAAGCCACCGATGCGCTCAAGGATTACACAAGTGATCTAAAGCTGTTTGTCAATGTTGATAACCATCTTCCGGTTGGTGCTAAGCTGTCTGTTGAGTTTTCAACCAGTGATAAATCGGGTGATGCCTATAAAGTGGAGATTGCTGAGATTGCGTCTGGGATTAAAAAGGATGGTATAGTTGTTGAGGAGCAACGCAGTGAGTTAGTCATTAGTGTTGACGAAACCATGCGTGAGTATATCAGTAGTGGTGCAGACATTCAGGCATCCATCGTACTGCTTGGTGAAGATCAAGAATTATTCACCATGAGGGCTACAGACTATCTTAAGGTACAGATGTGGGCTGAAGTCACACTTAAGGTCAATCACTAGGGGGGGATCAAGATGAAAAAACTTAATTTAGCTTTACTGATTGTGTTAGTCCTATCGTTTTCTGGACAGGCGGCATTCTCGGGGCAGGAATTAGCTTTGGGGGATGTTTATCCGAATACTGCTGAGGGTATCTCGGGGGTTTTGTATAATCCAGCCAACCTAATCACAGATGAAGGTGGTAGTTTCTATCTTTCTGTCGGTGCGAAGGCTGATCTCGATTCCTTTAATCTTGGTCTCCTACAGATCCTAAATGCCGAATGGGATGAGCAACAACGCCAAGATATAGTCCATGGAGTGTCAGGTAGCGCTGTCTCCATATCTGGCCATGCAGTCCCAACGTTTGGAGTCCGCATAGGAAAGTTTGGTCTAATTGGTGGTGGGCAAGCTCAAGTCACAGGGAGCATGCCTAAACAGTTTGTGGAGTTAGCTATGTTTGGTATAGATGGAAAAACACTGATGGACGGGGAGTCACTGCATTACTCTCTCAATAACCTCGATGCTCTTGGTGTGGGCTATGGCGAGGGTGGAGTTAGCTTTGCCTATGATTTTAGTCCGGCAGGTAGCATAGATAGAGTTCAGCTTGGTGTTACGGGTAAGTACTTGTATGGTGCCGCGTATGAGCAGGTTCGATCGGATGGTGATGTTAGGTTAGCGTATGAGAATAACATAAGCTCGATCACTGCTACTGATATTGCTGTCCAGCGGTTATCGAGTCGATCCGGAACTGGTTATGCAGTCGATTTCGGTAGTAAAATGACTATGGGCAACTTAACGGTGGATGCGAGTATGCTAAATATAGGTAAAATGACTTGGAATAATGTGGAGGAATCACGTTATTACCGCGACGGTAGTCATAAGCTACTTGAGTTTGGTTTTGATTTAGATAACTTTGCTTTAGTGTTTGAATCTGAGGACTTTGACAAGTTCTTGCAAGAAGAGACCAATTCTATCTCGGCGATGGAGTGGCAATTACCACGAATAATCCGTGTTGGTCTAGCCTATGAACACACGCAGAAGATCACACTGTTTGGTGAGATTAAGCGTACGGAATATTTTGCGCCCACAGAGTCTGTATCGTTTTTGTTAGTCGGTGGAGCGGAGTTACGTCCATTCTCGGCTGTACCTATCCGAGTGGCGTTGCGTAGCTTAGACGGAGCACTGTCTATGGATGGTGGCTTGGGTATGCATGTCGGTGCGATGCGTATTGATGCAGGCATACGAGGTCTAGGTGGACTTTTAGGTTACGGTAATGGATTTGGTGTGGGAGTTAATCTATCGTTTATCTTCTAATTAAACAAAAAGAGCGGATGAATAGCATTCACCCGCTCTTTTTTACTATTTGTTATTTATTATGACCTAAGAATTGCCAGAAATTGTTGCTAAATAGGTCTTCCACATCGCGTTTTATTTCTGCTTCAGTTAATCCCCAATCTGCGTCGAGGATATCACTGTACTTGTCAATCAGAACTTCAGCAATCAGGGCGCGTGAGTGGGTCCACTTATAAATCAACTGATCCAATACCCGGGCGTCGGAGTGTTGAGGTATAAATGATAAGCCTAAGGTCTCCATACGCATCCGTGTAATTTCATCGATAATACTTGGATTATTTAAGTACCACCAGCAGCCGAAAACCATCAAGTTTCTAAACTTTCTAGCTGTAATCGCTAGTTCATGTTGGTTTTCTTTCGCTAGCATTGTGACCATAAATTTATTGTCAGGGTAGTTCTTACATAAGTATTCCACGACACCTACATTTGATTTTCCTAAAGAATCTCCAGCTAAACCTAACTTGAAGTTGACTTGTTTATTAACACCAATCATCATTGCAAAGGGGACGTCTTCCTCACGGCTGACAGGAATAACACATTGTTCAATTATTCTTGAACGCAGTGAATCCTCAGGAACCATAAAGGTTGGTGGCAATGAAACGGCTAAATACAGTGCATTCATTTTTGTAATCCATTCGGACAGAAAACGCTTTATTTCACCGATCGATTGTTGATCTAAGTCTTTGGATACTTTATATCCCCATTTTTGTAATTGGATGTAGGATCTTTCATAGTTATTTAGCAATGGATCTATGCGGAGAGCAGCTTTAAAGCGTGAATCGCTATAACCAATCTTATCCCAGATCTGTTTTTCTGCGGCATCAAACGGATCATTAGTCATGACAACCTCTTTTACACCTGCAACTTCAAAAACCTTGTTAATATAGTCCGTTGTCGACATGCTAGCGAAATATTTGCGATAGCTATTAAGATCTCTTGTGGACACGTCTAGACCAAGCTTAGCTAAAACAGTTAAAACCCCTCTTTGGGCTTCACTCACAGGGGAGTGCTCAATAAAGAGCTTTTGCCAAATTAGATCAGCTTGTTGCTGCTTGGATAGTGCAAAAAAGTCTGCATATGCCATGTCTGAGTATCGAAAGTACTCGGCAATCAGATAGTGGTAGGTGACTAATTCATCAATACCCCATAGTAGTAGGTCTCGGAAGTTTTCAGCGTAGAGATGGGTATGAACGTCAGTAATTTGCACACGATTTACCTCATGTACAACCACTTCGCGTAGTTGCTGTTTGTCCATAATTTATACTCCTCCTTTGTGTTTAGTAAATCTAAAAACGTACCAATGCGAATTTTGAACTTCATCTGCACCGAACCCTTGCTAAGGGTATGAGTCTCTGTGGAAATGCCACTCTCCAACCATGGATACATTTCGGCCCTCCTTACGCTTTATTTAGAGAGTAATTCCACTTTTCAATCCATAGGAACAAGAGAGGGGAGCCGCTACCATATCACTGAACGCATGATTCACCACAACTTGGCACACGGTAGCTACGAGACTGGTTCCACCTTTTTCTGTACACCTTATGATTTATCTTTGAAGGTCGTAATTCCTTCTTCTTTTTTTCCGAAGAAGGAATTAATTGCATCGATATTTGGTCAAGCAAAAAATCAGTCTCGATCAGACTGATTTATAATATAATATTCATACTAAGATCAAATGCTTGCACAGAGTGAGTGAGGGCCCCGACAGAAATGTAATCGGCCCCTAGATTAGCGAGCTGTGGGAGAGATTCCAACGATACATTGCCAGAGATTTCAACTTTTGCTTGCCCCCCAATTGTTTCAATGCCAGCCTTAATGGCGGCCAAATGCATATTGTCGAGCATAATAATATCAGCGTGGGCAGCTAAGGCTTGGAGTATTTCTGCTTGGTTAGTCACTTCTACTTCGATTTTTGCTGTAATCGGAATCTGATTACGAACTCGTTCTACCGCACTGATAATACCTCCTGCACCTTTAATATGATTATCTTTAATCATGACTGCATCGGATAAGCTTAAGCGATGATTCCATCCGCCGCCTACTGTGACGGCATATTTGTCTAAATAACGCCAGCCTGGCAGCGTTTTACGTGTATCAACAATCTTCGTTTTGCTCGAGGTCAAAAGTTGAACATATTGATAAGTGGCAGTTGCAATTCCGCTGAGGCGTTGGAGAACATTAAGGCATATGCGTTCACCCTGTAATAATCCAACCATAGATCCTTGGATGGTAGCAATACTAGTACCTTTGTCCACCAAGTCGCCTTCACTTACATGCAGTTGGATGGAGATTTGCGAATCGAGTTTGTGAAATATGTGTTGAATGAGGGGAAGCCCTGCAATAATTCCGTGCTCTTTGGCTGTAATCCGAGCAGTGGCGGTTTCCTTAGAAAAAATGCTGTTAGTGGTAATGTCGCCAGCAGGAAGGTCTTCATTTAAGGCTAGATCAAGTAATTTCTCTACTAGTTTTGGATCCAGTCTAGCTGGCATAGATGACACCTCGTTTCTGGTTCTCGCTAAAATAGTGACAACCAATACTTGTTGGCCGTTGCAAGGCTGCAGCGGCGATGAGACCGGCTACGGTGGTTTTGTTAAGTGTCTGATAGTAATACGCGGAACAGGTATAATGATTCGTTAAAGTGCTCTTTAGAGATGCCAACTCTTGCTGGGCTAAGCGTATCTGTTCATAGGAGCGATAAATTCCTAGACTTTCATTGACGATGGTGCTAACCCGTTGGTTAATGGCCTCTGTTTCTTGGTGGCTAATTGGGCTTTTTGTGTTGTTCCAATACTGGATTTGGGGCATTTTGTTATGGGTAACCTGCATTGCAACCATTTGTTTGGCTGCACGTTTGGCAAAGACTAGGCATTCTAGTAATGAGTTACTAGCTAAGCGATTGGCGCCGTGGACCCCTGTCCTAGCAACTTCACCAGCGGCCCATAGTTGATGCACACTTGTTTGGCCGAATGAATTCGTTGTTATCCCTCCGATCGAATAATGGGCTCCCGGTTTCACTGGTATGGGATCAGAGTTTAGATCAATCCCAAGTTCCCTACACCTTTGCGTAATCATGGGAAAACGTTGGGTAAAGTGGGGCTGAAGTCGAGTTACATCTAAGTACACATAAGAAATGGCACTATTCTGGATTTCGCGATATATCGCTCGACTTACGATATCCCGTGGGGCTAATTCTCCTAACGGATGATAGTTTGGCATAAACCGCTGTCCCCGTTCGTTTATCAGCAGTGCTCCTTCACCACGAACAGCCTCTGAAATTAGAAATCCTTTAATGGTAGGATGTGCAAGGGTTGTGGGGTGAAACTGAATAAACTCCAAATCCTGTAGGTTGACTCCAGCTCGGTGGCCCGCTGCAATTCCGTCTCCGTTGATCGTCACATTATTTGTGCTATCTGGGTAAATTCCACTGTAGCCTCCAGAGGCTAGTAAGGTAGAAGAAGCTGTGAACGAAACGGTTTGATCATTATGCAAAGCAAGACACCCGTAACAGTGATTTTCGGAGACACTCAATTCAATCACCATGTGCTCAGGGATAATAGTAATGTTAGATTGGGCTCCAACAAGTTGGGCTAAGTGACTACAAATTCGTTGCCCCGTTTGGTCACCTCCAGCATGAATAATACGGGCATGACTATGGGATCCTTCTCTTGCTAGATGCAGCTGGGATCCGTCATCTAGTCTGTCAAATTCCACTCCTAAGTCGATGAGTTGGCGCACAGCTGTTGGTGCTTGATCGATCAAGATCTGCGTATGATGTGGGTGGTTAAAGAAACTACCAGCTTTTAATGTGTCTTGATAGTGCGATAGAAAGCTATCCTCTAAATTCAAACAGACCGCAATTCCCCCTTGGGCAAGAGCTGAATTGCTTTCTTTGAGAGATGCTTTGGTAACAAGATTGACAGATCCATATTTTGCTAGTTCTAAGGCTGCAACTAGACCTGCTATACCCGCACCGATTATCAAGAAATCGCTGTGATTGGTTTGCATGAAACGATCACCTACTTATAGGTTAGCATTCGCTCTAAAGCAGTTTTCGCTTGAATTCGAATGTCTTCAGATACTGTTATCTTTGTTTCCATATGTATCAATGCTTTTTCTATGCTCTGCAGACGTGTTTTCTTCATGTTTGGACAGACGAGACCGGGTGCAAGTAAGTAGAATGTCTTTGTCGGACACTTTGCCTTTAATTGAGTTACCACACCCATTTCGGTGCCAATTACAACTTTGGTCTGCGTACATGAAACGGCATATTGTATGATCGCCGTCGTACTACCTACGAAGTCAGCTTGGTCGACAATTTCTGGTTCACATTCAGGATGAACAGCGATTACTGCATCAGGGTGATGCTGACGAATGAGAGCTACATCGTTTAAGGAGACGCGTTGGTGTGTTACACAGGCGCCAGCCCAAGGAATAATCTGTTTCTTGGTATGTTGTGCCACGTAGTGGGCTAGATTTTTATCGGGCACAAAGAGAATTTGATCATTATCGACTCCTGTAATTACCTGCAAAGCATTGCTCGATGTGCAACAGATATCACTAATTGATTTCACTTTAGCACTAGAGTTAATGTAGCATACCACAGTAGCATTGGGGTATTGTGCTTTCGCAGCTTGTAACCCTTCGTAATCGATGGTGTCGGCCAATGGACATCCTGCTGTTTTCTCTGGAAGAAGGATAGTTTTATGTGGAGCGAGAATATAGGCACTTTCAGCCATAAAATGTACCCCACAAAAGACAACCACTTGGGCACTGTTTTCCTTGGCTTGCACGCTAAGACCAAAGGAATCACCTACATAATCAGCTATCTGCTGGACTTCCTCAGATTGATAACTGTGCGCAAGAATAATTGCTTGCCGTTTTTCTTTTAAACGGAGAATATTCGCAAAGACTTTTGAATCCATATTCGTTGCCATATCAAGCTCCTTTTTAGTGTATATACATATGTATTTACACTGTGAGGTAAAAAAATACCCGCTGACACGGATCATTATAGTATAGTTTAGATTAATTGGCGAGAAAAAGCAAGGGTAGTTACGTTAAATTTTAAGGAGTGGTTTCACATGCACAACTATCAGATGATGCCCAAAGTAAATCTACATCATCATTTAGAAGGAGCTGTTCGTCCCGCCACATTTTGGGAAGTATGTCAACAGTATGGGTTAGGTACTCCGGTGAGTAGCGTGGAGGAAGCCCAGACATACTTACAGGTATCTGGGGAAGAAGCAACGCTTGCTGCCTTTCTTGATCGAATTCATCGTAGTTTTCTCATTTCCTCTTATCCTGGTGTTATGCATCGGATCGCCTACGAATCAGTAGCCGACGCTGCAAAGCAGAATATCGCCTATCTGGAGGTTCGCTTCGGACCATCGTTACACGGGACACAAGGACGTTCGCTAGAAGCGACGATGGAGGAGGTGTTGCAAGGAATTAGTGAGGGCGAACGCGACTTTGGCACACAGACGCGGTTAATTGTCTGTGCCCTTCGCCATCTTTCTTTTTCCGAAAACAATGAGATTTTGCGAGTCGCCACGAAATACAGAGATTGTGGAGTGGTGGGTTTTGACATCGCCGGTGACGAAGAATGCTATGGAGCTGACCAATTCCGTAGCCTATTCCATCGAGCTCAAGATGGGGGTCTAGGAATTACAGTACATGCTGGTGAAGTTGGGACAGCCGACAATATAGTGGCTGCTATTACTAAACTTGGAGCATCGCGCATTGGTCATGGTATTGCATTAGTCCATCGTCCTGACCTTGTTGAGCCGATTAACGCCTCTGGAATTACGCTTGAAGTCTGTCCTACGAGTAACGTGCATACTGCTGCCGTTAGTTCATTGGCTGAGCATCCTGTGCGCTGGCTTTTTGATCAGGGTGTGAAACTAACAATCGGGGACGATGATCCTACGACCTCAGGGATAAGTCTCTCTAGTGAATACCAGCTTTTGAGCGATTATTTTGAGTTTAGTGATGAGGTATTATCAGAGTTTGTCTTAAACGGAGCAAGAGCATCCTTTCTACATTCCATAGAAAAACAGAAATTAATGGATACGCTAGAAAGTGCACTGCTACAGTGGAGAGCGAATCCAACGCGTGGTTATTAAGCCTCTCTATGATCCAACATTTCAGGTAGAGTTGATGTAAAAAAGCTTTGGTCTTACGGACTCGTGGACCAAGGCTTATTTGCGATATCAGAAAGTATGGTCTATGTTCTGTGTAAAAAAATGGTATAATAGAAGAGGTGTGGTCAAATAAACCACTTAGGAGGCTAAGGATGTGCTAGAGATGCATAATGGAATTCGCACACTACATGGTGAATATGTAATATCGTTGTCAAGGCTCAATAGCCGTTTGATCATTGTAGCCTATCGTGGTAAAAATCGCATCCTATTGAGTTGGATGAAAACGCGGTTTGTGCAATTACGGCCCTTATTTGCCTGTACCACTTTATCCGATAATACCATATATGTGTCGTTAGCGAAATTAGAACAAGTTAAAGCTGTGCTAGATTCTTTAACGGATACCAACTTAATTGTTGATATCGAACCCGCAATTACAGAGCTAGTTCCAATTACCTTGCCCTCTAGTTTCATTATTAGCTATCGTTGGAGCCCTTCGAAGGGCGCGTTGACTCTCTGTCTTGACGGGGCTACGTATGCTGGTGGAGGTTGGTTTATTAACGGAAACACCTATTTCCAGCTTCCCATCTTGCAGCTCTCGGATGATATTTACCTGGACAAGCCCGAGATTAGCGGTCAGGATCTGATTACTTTCTTAACAAAAGTGCTGCCAGGGTGGCATAAGCGTGGGGTGCCGGTTCATTGTGAGCTTACATTTAGTAAGGACCCTCTATTGGGGGTTACGGTTAAGGGGACATCTGAGTCTAAATTGACGCTAGATATCTGCTGGAATAAACGCCCCCATTCCTATCAAGCATTACAGTTTGTCGAAGAGTATGTAATCGATGGTCAAGTGGTGCAACCAGGGCCAGCTGTTCATCAGTTGCCTCCAGAATTTCTAGCTAGTGAAGGGGTTACAGTGTATGAAGGCAGCGCGATCCATTGGTTTTTAGACAAGGTTTATCTCTGGATCAAGCCGTGGGTAATCGGTGATATTAAGGTTCCTGCAAAAATTAGAGTTCCTACAAGCACGAAGGTCCCTACAATCATAATGGATCCAGAGGATGAAAGGATGCATGCAAAATCAGAGGAACTTGAATTTATTGCAAAGGCGAATGAGTATGCTGATGTGACGCAAGAGCGAGCTGGGTATCTGCCTTATTGGTCTATGTATCCCAACTATGCCTATATGAGTAAGTCGCAATTATCATGGTACTTTTATTGGCGAAATATGACAAGACAGCAGAACTATTTGCCGACGGACATGGCCTATGTTTTACTCTACATCTTCGAGTTAATTCATCAAGTCGGAGTCAAGAGCCCTGAGGAAGGTTATGAGGCTTTGGTGTCTTTGTGGAGACATTATAGAGGACATTTCCGGCTACTAGACGAATATGTGATAGAATGGTTAGTCGATTATCGGATCGTATATAACTTGCCTAATCCCCTCGAGATTTATGAGGTGTGTATGGAAGAAAAGATAATTCCTTATTACCCCGAGATAATTTTGGAGAGATACTATCCAGATCATTTAGATCAGGTGCCTCTAAGTTTACTAGCGAAATTTATCGATTATGATATCTTTAAAGGACGTTTTTATCAGCAGAATGAAGCATTAGTAGACAAAAGCGTTCCCATTGTTATTCACTATGTTAGTCGTTGCTTGCAACGAACTAGGGGGAAAGGATTGTTTGACCAAATACCCCTTGCGTCCCATATCGTTAGGCGCCCTTTGTTTGAAGGAGTATGGTGTTTTGCTGGTCCTAAGGAACCAGTCACCATTACCACCATTCGACCTTATTCGAACCATCAACCTTTTAGGCAGTATCTTACTGCAATTATTCGCTATATCGAAAATAAGCTTCGCAGCAATCAGGGATACAGTAGTTTACTAAGAGTGCGCTACCTCGATGCTATGGTGCAAAAGCGCATTGATGAGTACTTTACTCTTTGTGCTGACAAAATGGATCCGGATGTTCTTGAAAATCAGGAAGTAAAGATTGATTTTTCTGTAGTGACAAAACTCCGTGCAGACTCCGAAAAAATCGCCGAACTACTTTTAACAGAAAGCGAACGCATGGAGCAAGAGGAATGCGAGCAAAAGCGAATAAAACTCCCTGCTGTAAATCCTCTTGAGGGAACGCCAGAGGAATTTACAGACGCATTAAATGAGTACCATGTAACAGCGCTACTAGTTATTTATGAGGGCTGTGATGTAGAGCTACGCTTGCGGGAATTAGCAGCAACTCAATTAGAGATGGTGGACATGCTTGTGGATACGATCAATGAAATTGCCCTAGATGTTCTTGGTGATATTATCATTGAATGTACAGATACGCTGGAAATAAATGGAGAGTACTTGGATATACTAGTGTGGTTAAAAGGCAAAAGAGGTGAGTGAAACAATGGTGGCAAAAATTCCGAAACGGGTATCGACAGCAATTTTAAATTCGTTAAGAGCTGGTGTGGTACCGCGCATTGGTTTACCCTATATTGCGGTTGGTCGGACAAAGGAGACGGAAACTTTAGTCAATGATCTAACGAACATAAGTGCTGGAGGGGCATGTTTTCGGTTTGTCGTTGGTCGGTATGGATCAGGGAAAAGCTTTATGTTGCAACTAATTCGTAATAATGCACTGGATAGAAATTTTGTGGTTCTAGATGGCGATCTCTCGCCCGAGCGTCGTCTCGCAGGTGGAAAAGGACAGGGTTTAGCAACATACCGCGAGTTGATGCAAAATATCGCGACGAAGACGCGGCCTGAGGGTGGAGCATTAGGAGCAATCCTCGAACGTTGGATTAGCGGGGTGCAAAGTCAGGTACTACAGGAAACGGGGTTACGACCGAGTGATGCAGGCTTTAATCGCAGGGTAGAAACCCAGATCCATACAGTCATTGACTCGATGGAGGGGTTGGTTCACGGGTTTGATTTTGCTAATGTGCTCACAACCTATTGGAATGGATACCAAACGGATAATGATGTGCAAAAAAATGCAGCTCTGCGCTGGTTACGTGGTGAATACTCCACAAAGACAGAAGCCCGTCAATATTTAGAGGTGCGAGTGATAATCGATGATGATAGTTGGTATGATTACTTAAAACTTATAGCCCGTTTTATTGTTTCCATTGGTTACGAGGGTTTGGTTGTTCTCATTGATGAAGCTGTGAATCTCTATAAAATAAATCATTCTGTTACTCGCCAAATGAACTATGAAAAGGTGCTGACACTCTTTAATGACACGATGCAGGGGCGAGCAGAAAACTTAGGCATTATAATGGGGGGGACACCTCAATTTCTTGAAGATGAGCGGCGAGGTCTCTATAGCTATGACGCTTTACGAACTCGTTTGGTTAAGTCAAGGTTTGCAGATGACCAGGTATTTGATGGCTCTGATCCAGTTATTCATCTTCAATCTCTTACGCAGGATGAAATATTTTTGCTGCTCCAAAAAATAGCCGAAATACATCGAATACATTATCAGTATGAAACACAAGTGAGCAGTGACGATTTAGTCGAGTTTATGCAAGTTATTGTCAATGTACTTGGGGCTAACCAACTGCTTACTCCTCGAGATGTGGTCAAGGACTTTTTAACGCTCCTTTATATTTGGCAAGAATCCAATGGAGCGAGCTTTACTAGTTTGTTGCAGAGTTCTAAGTTCCAACCCGCTGCACCTCTCACTAGCTTGGATCAGGATGAGGATGATGAGTTTGCTGAGTTTACATTATGAGTGTTCACTCGTTTGAGCGCCTATCGCCTTTTATTCAAGAATACATTTATAAATACCGTTGGGATGAATTGCGAGAGATTCAGATTGCCGCTTGTAACATTATTTTTGACACAAAGCATCATTTGCTATTAGCAAGTGGTACTGCTTCTGGTAAAACTGAAGCGGCTTTTTTGCCTGTGTTAACCGTATTGCAACACAACCCCGCTAAAAGTATTGGCGTTTTATATATTGGCCCTCTTAAGGCTCTAATCAATGATCAGTTTCATCGGCTCTCCCATCTGTTACAAGAAGCTAGTATCCCGGTTTGGCATTGGCATGGTGATGTCTCGTATAGTCATAAGCAAAAGCTGATCCAGCAACCTGAAGGTGTGTTACAGACTACGCCTGAGTCTCTAGAGAGTTTATTAGTGAATCATCACCAGGATTTACCCAGGATGTTTGGAGATTTACGCTACATAATTATTGATGAGATTCATGTATTTATGGGGACCGACCGGGGAAGTCAGGTTCTCTGTTTATTAGAACGCTTAGAACGGTGTTGTGGGACAGCACCGAGGCGTATTGGGTTATCTGCGACCCTAGGAGATTATACGATAGCCAAAGCTTGGCTGAGGGGGAATACGCAGCCCGTAGTTGAAGCACCACCAGTATCTTTAGGGGGGCAGCGAATCCGCTTGCGCTTAGAACACTTTGTCAACCCCGCAGATCATGAAGTAGAGTATACGGACTATTTGTTTCGGCACAGTCAATTAGCACAAGGAAAGTGTTTAATCTTTAGTAATAATCGTGCAGAGACAGAGAGTGTAATTGCTAAACTGCGAAGAGTAGCCCAAGAACGCAAAACGGGAGATATCTACTATGTCCATCATGGTAGTGTCGCTGCTACCTTGCGTAAAGAGGCTGAACGGGCGATGGCTGATCCAGATAAAGCAGCTGTGATAGCTGCTACAGTTACCTTGGAATTAGGTATTGATATTGGTCGGTTAGAGCGTATTATTCAGTTAGAGTCGCCATTTTCGGTGGCTAGTTTTTTGCAGCGATTAGGGCGTTCAGGACGGCGACATAATGCATCAGAAATGCAGATAGTAACAACAGAGGCAACCGATGATAATCAATGGATTGCTGACTCCTTTCCCTGGCAACTATTACAGGCTATCGCAATTATTCAACTCTATCTAGAGGAGCGATGGATTGAACCGCCATCGGAGAATTACTATCCTGTTAGTCTGCTTTACCACCAGACCATGAGTACTCTGCTTGCGAATAGTGGGTTAACCCCTGCTCAGTTAGGGCGACGGGTTCTTACTCTAGCTCCATTTCGTCAGATAACGCAAGCCGATTACAGGCAGTTTTTACGCCATTTGCTAGAACTCGATCACATTGAGTTAATGGAAGATGGAAGTTTAGCCATTGGACTGACAGCGGATCCAATTGTCCATACATATCGCTTTTATGCTGTCTTCCAGGAGCAGACAGAATACATTGTTCGGGAAGGGACGACCGAAGTGGGGAGTATTCTCACACTGCCGCTCCCAGGAGTGTGCTTTGTGCTAGCGGGACGGGCGTGGGAAGTTTTGGAAATCGACGATAGCCGCCGTATTGTCTTTGTAAAGTCCGTGGAATATGGAGGCAACTTAGTATGGTCCGGTGGAGCAAGCAGTGTCCATATCCGGATTATGCAGAAAGTCTGGGAGATTTTGTTGGCTAACGATGACTATCCCTATCTCCAAAAAAGAGCCCAAGAACGGTTGAAACAAGCCCGTGCTATCGCCCAGGATTTATCGTTAGCAACGGAGCGAATTGTTCCCATCAACGATAATCAATTCTGTTTGTTTCCGTGGTTTGGTACGAAAGAATTCCGAACACTAGAGCGGTTTTTCCGAATTTGTTGTCGCGAGCAGCTAGATATCAAATCGATGAGTGTTAAAAACCCCTATTATTTAGTGTTGCAATTTGGGTGTGATGGGCGGCACGCCATGAAAGAGGCCATGCACCTCTTACAAGGTCTCCGTTCAGGATCACAATTACTAGCGAGGGAAGAGATCCCCCGCACTAGTAAATTTGATGCATTTGTACACCAGGATCTAGTGCGCAAGGCGTATGTACTTGATTACTTAGCTTTGGATACAGTCAAAAGTGCAGTCAAAAGCTGGACGCACCCAAGCTAGGAGTAAAACTAACTGTTCAGACACACACAGTGTTCAATTAGGGAAATGGAAGTGACGATTAGATGCAAGTTTTTCTTCATATAGTGGGTAATAATATTGTGCCCATTTTTATTCTGATAGCATTTGGGTATATGCTGAGTCGATATTTTCCATTAGATATATTTACCCTTAGTAAATTAAATTTCTATATTTTTGTCCCGATTTTTGTCTTTGTAAATCTGTATTCGACAACGATTGAGTTTGAGTTAATCCAGGCTGTTTTGTTCACATTGTTGTTATTAAGCGCTAATATGCTCGTTGGATCACTCTTGGCAAGAGTACGTGGGTATGATTTAGCATTAAAGAATGCCTTTAAGAACTCCATTATGTTTTACAATTCAGGCAATATTGGAGTGCCATTAATAACTCTTGTGTTTAGTAGTTCCCCTTATATTGTTGATGGACAAACACCCTATTTGTTTGTGGCTGTGGCTACACAAGTAATGGTTTTAGTTGTTCAAAATGTCACCACAAATACAATAGGTTTTTTTAATGCAGGCCGAGCACAAATGGACTGGCGAGAGTCAATAGCAAAAATCTTCCGAATGCCAACCGTATATGCTATTCCGGTTGCGCTTGTATTGAAAGCGTTGCCCATAGAAATTGCAAACAGTCCGATTTGGCCAGCATTACAATTTGTGCGACAGGGTCTGATTCCTCTTGCCCTCATAACCCTCGGTGTACAGCTCTCGCGCACCACATTTGATTTTGGTGATAAAGAGGTGTTTTTAGCGGTTTTCACACGCTTAATCGGAGGGCCGATCTTAGCGATCATACTGTTAATGACCTTCAGGTTAGATGGTATCCTTGCACAAACTCTAATGATTTCTTCAGCGGTTCCCACATCGGTAAATAGTGCGCTAATTGCCGTAGAGTATCGTAATCGACCAGATTTTGCGTCCCAAGCAGTTATGTTATCGACATTACTTAGTGCCCTTACTCTGACAGGGGTGATTTCTGCTGCAAGGATAATTTTCCCAATATAGGGTTGTCCTGAGTGTGAATTTAAGGTTAAATCATTGCAAAACAGCTGTTTTTTTTGTTCTAGATCCGATATACTATATAGAAATACGTTTTTATATTAGAGGGAATTTGATGGGAGGCATGGGTGTGCAGCAGAAAATTTTAGCGCTCTTAGAAACGAACGCTCGGATATCTACCGAGCAAATTGGAATTGTCTTGGGAATTTCCCAAGCAGAAGTGGAAGCAGAGATTAAGAAGCTAGAAGCGGATCATACAATATTAGGCTACAATACTATTGTGAATTGGGAAAAGACGGATCGCGAAGTTGTAACGGCTTTAATTGAGGTCAAAGTTACGCCCCAACGAGGTATCGGGTTTGACAAGATTGCCGAACGAGTGTATCAGTATCCTGAGGTAACCTCTGTGTATTTAATGTCCGGTGGCTTTGATCTAACGGTAGTTATTGAAGGCAAGTCCATGAAGGAAGTAGCCCTATTTGTCTCCCAGAAACTTGCTCCTATGGATTCAATCTTAAGTTGTGCCACCCATTTTGTGTTAAAAAAGTATAAGCAGAATGGTTTTGTATATACACCAGATGAGAAAGATCAAAGGGCGGCGATTTGGTTATGATGGAGTCAATGATTAGTTCACGGATTGACATAATTAAGCCCTCGGGCATTCGAAAGTTCTTTGATATTGTTACGCAAATGGAAGATGTGATTTCCTTAGGTGTGGGCGAACCTGATTTTGCCACCCCTTGGCATGTACGTGAAGAAGCAATCTACGCTTTAGAAAAAGGTCGGACTAACTATACGTCCAACTCTGGTCTGCTGGAATTGCGCCAAGAGATCAGTCGATATCTAGCGACGAGTTATCAGATTAATTATAAGCCGGAGACGGAAGTCTTGGTAACAGTTGGAGCAAGTGAAGCCATAGATTTAGCCATGCGGGCCCTCATTAATCCTGGAGATGAGGTCCTGATTCCGGAACCGTCGTACGTCTCTTATTCACCATGTGTAATATTAGCTGGTGGAGTACCTGTTGCGGTTCCTACTACAGAAAAAACGGATTTTCGCTTAACGAGTGCGGATTTGGCCAGTTGTATTACGGACAAGACAAAGATTCTTATTTTGCCGTATCCGAATAATCCAACAGGCGCCATCATGGATCGCGAAAACCTAATTGATATTGCGCAAGTATTGCGGCAACACAATATTTTGATCATTTCGGATGAGATCTATAGTGAGCTTACCTACGATGGAGAACACGTCTCCATTGCTGCAATCGAAGGAATGTATGATAGGACTCTTGTAATTAATGGATTTTCAAAATCATTTGCGATGACAGGGTGGCGACTCGGTTATGCAGCTGGACCAGAAGTGCTAATTGCCGCAATGACCAAAATCCATCAATACGCGATTATGTGTTGTCCAACGATTAGCCAGTATGCAGCTGTGGAAGCATTACGAAATGGTATGGATTCTGTTAAACGGATGCAAGAAGAATATGATCGACGACGAAAACTGCTTGTTCATGGCTTTAACGAAATAGGACTCGAATGTTTTGAACCTAAAGGCGCTTTTTATGTTTTTCCCTGTATTCGATCCTTGAACATGACTTCTGAGGAGTTTTGCGATCAGTTATTGAAGACAGAGCGAGTTGCAGTTGTCCCAGGCAATGCGTTTGGGGATAGTGGTGAGGGATATATCCGGTGCTCATATGCCTATTCACTGGCTAACCTACAGACTGCTTTAGAGAGAATTGGCCGGTTTGTTGCCCGTGTTAAACAGGCATAATTTTATTGTTACTGGATAGTAGGAGGTTTAGTTATGGGTATTAAAGTGGCCAAGTTTGGTGGTAGCTCTTTAGCTTGTGCCAAGTCTTTCCAGCGAGTATTTGCTATTGTGATGGCTGATCCTAGTCGCTGTTATGTGGTGCCATCCGCACCTGGGAAACGGTTTAGTCAAGATGATAAAGTGACTGACTTACTCTATGTATGTCATGATCATGTTCAGCGTTCCTTGCCCTTTAGCGATGTATTCAAGCAAATTAGCCAGCGGTATTTAGGGATTGTTAAGGAGCTAGATTTGGATTTAGATCTAACACCTGAGTTGCAATTAATCGAAAGCAACATGCAAAAGCAAAGCACTGCTGATTATGCGGCTAGTCGTGGAGAATATCTTAACGGAATTATCTTAGCCGCTTATTTGGGATTTGATTTTGTCGATCCTGCTCTGGCTGTTTCTTTTGATCAAAACGGCTGTTTTAACTTAAAAAGAACAGAGGAGAAATTGGTTGAGGTATTAGCAAGTCACCCGCGTGCTGTGATACCTGGATTCTATGGTGCAATGCCAAATGGATCTATTAAGACGTTTACTCGTGGTGGTTCAGATATTACAGGATCAATTATTGCCCGGAGTATCAAGGCGGATTTATATGAAAACTGGACTGATGTTTCTGGTTTCTTGATGGCTGATCCACGGATCGTATCGAATCCGAAACCAATTAGTGTGATTACGTATAGTGAACTTCGTGAATTAGCTTATAATGGAGCAAATGTGTTACATGAAGCAGCAATATTCCCTGTTCGGCAAGTGGGGATACCAATAAACATTCGAAATACTAATGAACCGGATAATCCTGGTACTATGATCGTGCGTCAGGTGGACAATGTAGACTCCATTGGAGATATTACAGGTATAGCTGGTCGCAAGGATTTTGTGATTGTGTCGATTGAAAAGGCACTGATGAATTCCGAACTCGGTTTTGTGCGCAGACTCCTCTCTATTATTGAAGATCATAATGTCTCTTTTGAGCATCTTCCCTCAGGGATTGATATCGTCTCCTTAGTAATCATAGAGAGTCAATTAGCAGGCAAGCTCGATCAGATTATTGCTGAGATTCGCCAGCAACTTCACCCAGATAAGGTAGAAGTATTTCATGACATTGCTTTGATTGCGACAGTAGGTCAAAGTATGGCTTATCGTTCAGGAATTGCTGTGAAACTCTTTCGCGCATTAGCGGACGCCAAAATAAACGTACGAATGATTGATCAAGGTTCTAGCGAGATGAATATTATTGTCGGTATTGAAAATAAGGACTTTGAAAAGGCGATTACTGCAATTTACCAAGCCTATAATTCGTAACTAGACGAGAGCGATGTAAACTTGCATTGCTCTTTTAATTTGCCTAATTATGTAACATAGGAGCGCAATACTATCACCAAAGCGGTGTGCTGCAATAAGATATAGTGATAAGCGCAGTCATCCATGACTAGCTTAAATTTGTCCATAAGGAGGGTTTATATGAGTGGACGCGTACCAGCATCGTGCCCACCGAATTTCTCTGGTCGGTATACAGTACGATCGGGGGATACGATGTTTCTTATTGCTCAGCGTTTTGGAGTTAGTCTAGATGCTTTGATTGCCGCGAACTCGCATATTTCCAACCCAGCTAGGATTTTTCCCGATGACGTACTATGTGTACCAGGACCAGTCACACCCCCACCACGAGTGCCAGTATCTTGTCCGCCAGGATTCCAAGGGCGTTATACAGTGCAATCAGGAGACACCATGTTTCTTGTCGCTCAACGCTTTGGCGTCAGCTTAGATGCATTGATTGCAGCCAATCCTCATATATCGAATCCCAACACGATATTTCCTGGTGATGTTCTTTGTGTCCCTGCTGTAGTTCCAAGCGCAATACCCTGTTGTGTTTTACTGCGACCACAGCTAGGAATTATCAGTGATGCACTAGGAACAGCAATGATTCGCTTGCTAGCAACTAACCAGCGCTCTGTTAGTGTACTTGCAACAGGAATTCCGCTTCCATCACAGTTAGGAGCCTTCAATGCATACCAAGTGGTTGTTGCTTTCCCACCACCAGAAGCCACTCAATTTACATTCTTTATAACACCGGCAGCAACCGTTCCTGGCCAACCAGCCACATGGGCCGGTACGCTAGCTTTTGTTCCAGGGCAAGGATTCACTCCAGATACTCTAATTGTTGTCCGCCCGATTAACACAGCAACAGGAGTAACAGGTAATGCAGTCTTAGTTGGGACCCTTAGTGCCTGTTTTTAAGGTAAGTTAGTCACACAAAGGAGTAGGGGGAACTTCGAACCTGCTCCTTTATTGTGGCAGGGATTTCCAAGCATATGTGGAAGTATAGATATAGGTAACTAGCCTATAATCTGTAATGAGGAGCTTTTCGGATGGATACTATTAGTGAGTTCCAAGATCGTCTGTTTACTGGCAGTGTGAGTATTCAAAAGATGCAGGGGGGGATAGTACCAGTTCGTTTTAGTCAGAATCAGCTTCTAGAATATGGGAAAACTGATAACTATCGTACTCGGAGTTTCTGTCCAACAGGGATTTCTCTTAGTTGTCTAACCGACTCTCCCTTTATACGGGTTACGTACTCTGTGTGGGAAAAGGTGCGTAATTGGGGTTTTTTCGATATCTATATTAATGATCAATTTGTCGATACCGTTGAGATGGAGCCCGCCCTAAGGCATGTCTCCGAACTATATTATAAACTTCCAGTGGTTGGAAGTAAGCTTAAATCGGTCAAGATTTATTTTCCACATATTGCGAAGATAATTATCTTAGATATTCAGTTTTCAGAGGATGTAGTCGTTGAGTTTCCTGCTTCACAAAAAAGCAATCTACTTTGTCTCGGTGATTCGATTACCCAAGGTATGGATGCAAGGCATCCCTCAACTACCTATCCTGTGTTGTTATCCCGATCTTTAGAAGTAGATTTGCTAAATCAGGGAGTGGGAGGTTATGTTTTTAATGCCAGAAGCCTCGATCAAGAATTGACCTACCAACCAGATATTATCACCGTTGCGTATGGCACGAATGACTGGGGTCGCTATCTAAGTATTGAAGAGCTGCGAGTGCGTTGTGCAGAGTATCTAGAGGTGTTAACCAGGATCTATCCAAATGCAGCAATTTTTGTGATTACTCCTTTTTGGCGAGAGGACGCAATCAAACCCCAACCTATGGGTAGCTTTGATGAGTTGTCCGAACTGATTACTGATTTGTGCCAGCCTTACTCGAGTATTACAGTGATTAATGGTCTCGAGTTAGTGCCTCATTTGCCCACTCTATTTACGGATGGACTTCATCCTACTGACCAGGGTTTTTTGCATTTAGCCCATAATCTAGCTCGCAAGATTCGTAAGCACTTGTAATGCTTACTACTTTAGACGATTGGAGGGGATTTTAGAATCACAAGGAAAAGAAAGCCAACACCATTATTGTGCTACACGTGAAGATGAACGCTGAAATCCATTTTGCGTGCAGAATGATAAAGTAAACACAATTAACGAAAGTAGGGATTTTTATTATGCCAACGATTGATCATGTACTCGAACAAAACTATCGAAATGCTAAGGATGTATATGCTCGTTTCGGAGTGGATACAGACGAGGTTTTAACAAAGTTAAGTACTATAGCTATTTCGCTGCATTGCTGGCAAGGGGATGATGTATCTGGATTTGAAGGATCTGGGGATTTAACTGGAGGCATTCAAGTAACTGGAAGTTATCCTGGTAGAGCAAGAAATCCGCAGGAATTACGGCAGGATATTGAACAGGCCTTGTCTTTAATTCCAGGCAAGCTACGCTTAAACCTACATGCTCTTTACGCAGAAACAGAAGGCGAAAGAGTGGAGCGTAATCAACTTCAACCAAAACACTTTGAAAACTGGGTTCAGTGGGCTAAAACTCATAAGCTTGGTCTGGATTTTAATCCTAGTTTTTTTTCACACCCTTTAAGTAATGATGGATTTACCTTAAGTCACCCAGATCCCGCCATCCGCAGTTTCTGGATTGAGCATGGACAAGCATGTCGGAGGATCGGTGGGTATTTTGGGAAGGAACTAGGTGTTCCCTGTGTGACAAATATTTGGATACCCGATGGATACAAGGACATACCTATTGATCGCGTGGCTCCGCGCCAACGATTGTTAGAAGCACTTGATACGATTTTAGCAGAACCTATTTCTAAAGCACATAATTTAGATGCAGTAGAGAGCAAGCTCTTTGGGATAGGTTCTGAAAGCTATGTTGTTGGATCCCATGAGTTTTACTTAGGATATGCAACAAGAAATAATACACTACTTTGTTTAGATTCTGGTCATTTCCATCCGACAGAGGTGATCTCTAATAAAATCTCTGCAGCTTTGTTATTTTTGGATCAGATACTATTACACGTTAGCCGCCCAGTTCGTTGGGATAGTGATCATGTTGTCGTATTTGATGACGAGTTGCAAGCAATAATGGAAGAAATTGTTCGAGGTGATTTTCTCGAACGGACCCATTTAGGTTTGGATTTCTTCGATGCAAGTATTAATCGCATTGCGGCTTGGGTTATTGGGACGCGTAATGCACAAAAGGCTTTATTAAAGGCACTGCTTGAGCCAACGAGTATGTTAAGGGAGCTTGAGTTGGCTGGCGATCTGACTGCACGTTTGGCATTAAGTGAAGAGCTGAAAGCATATCCGTGGAGCGCGGTGTGGGATTACTACTGTGCAACGCAGAATGTGCCCATCCGGGAAGCATGGTTACAAGAGGTAAGAAATTATGAGCAGCGCGAACTGAGTAACCGATAGCATACGATAAACCTTGGACACCATAGGAACAGGGTGATGGCAGAGAGAACGGGCGGAACACGTAATGTGCTCCGTCCGTTAGCATTCGCAGTGGATATTTTCCGTAAACCCTGATATAATGTGGTTAAGCTCTTATAGGTATAGGGGGTATATGTATGTCTGGCGATGTTAAACAGAGAGCACAGCAGCTTGCGAAAATTGAGGTTAAGATTGGTGGTATGACTTGTGCTGCTTGTTCATCTCGGGTGGAGCGGATGGTAAACAGACAAGCAGGTGTTGAAGAGTGTAGTGTTAATTTGGCCACAGAAAAGGCTTTTGTGCACTACGACTCAACCAAAATATCGCAAGTGCAAATCGAAGCAACAATTATAAAAACGGGTTATCAGATAGTAAAACAGAATTTGGTTACCAATGAGGAACAGGAAAAATATGAAAGAGCGCGCAAACGGATGATATGGGCTTGGGGTTTTACGCTACCAGTCATTGTTTGGATGCTTCTAGAGATGCTTTTTGGTGCGGGTCATGGCCACAATCACGGCCACTTAGGCCGACAGGTCGGATGGTATGGTATCGGTATGGTAGTGCTCTCGGCGCCGGTGGTGTTCTGGGTTGGGTTAGCCACCTTAAAATCCGGTCTTCGGGCGCTATATCAGCGCAACCCAAATATGGATTCGCTGATAATGCTCGGTACTGTGGCCGCCTATCTCACCGGTCCAGCTATGTTTTTTACCACAATTGAAAACTATGCAGGAGTTGCAGCAATGATCATGGCCTTCCACTTAACTGGTCGATTTATTGAAGCTAAAGCACGTGGTAGAGCATCTGAGGCTATTAAAAAGCTGTTAGAATTAGGAGCAAAAACAGCGCGCATACTTGTGGATAACCAAGAACAAGAGATCGCGATTGAGCAGTTAAAAACGGGAGACATCATGGTAATTCGCCCAGGCGAGAAGGTTCCCACTGATGGTGAAATACTGCGTGGAACGACGTCCGTTGATGAATCGATGGCAACCGGTGAGTCCATGCCTGTCAATAAACAGGTTGGTGATGAGGTTATTGGGGCTACTTTAAACCAACAAGGATTAATTCAGGTCCGAGCTACCAAGGTTGGGGAAGACACTTTTTTATCGCAAGTGATTCAACTGGTGGAGGAATGCCAGGGATCTAAGGTGCCAATTCAGGAATTTGCGGATCGCGTGACAAGTATCTTTGTGCCGACTGTTATCGGAATTGCAATTTTTACCTTTCTCCTGTGGATGCTTATTCCGAACCAATTAACGCAGATACTGCTGTTTGCCCAACCGTGGTTACCTTGGGTTAATCCACATTTAAATCCTGTAACCCTAGCCTTTTTTGCGACCATTGCGGTTCTAGTGATTGCTTGTCCCTGCGCACTTGGACTTGCCACACCGACAGCATTAATGGTGGGTAGTGGCTTAGGAGCAGAAAATGGAATCCTCATTCGCACAGGTGAAGCAATTCAAGTATTGAAGGATGCGCAGGTTGTTGTTTTTGATAAAACAGGGACGATTACCAAAGGGCAACCAGAAGTAACGGATATTGTTACGTTGGGAAGTTCCAAGGAAGAGGACGTATTACAATTCGCAGCTTCTGTGGAAGCCGGTAGCGAACATCCATTAGCGAACGCGTTTATCCAACGGGCGCAAAAACAGGGAATTATGTTGTTACCGTTAACGGACTTTCAGTCTGTTACTGGGCAGGGAGTAGTTGCTACGGTTGACGCTCATCAGGTTTTTGTCGGATCTAGGCGGCTTATGCAGTCTATCGGGATCGCTAGTATTCCTGAAGACACACTCATTGCCTTGGAGTCGCAAGGAAAAACTGCAATGCTAATCGCTAAAGACCAACAGTTAATGGGTATCGTGGCTGTTGCCGATACGGTGAAAGAAGACTCAGCTGCGGCAATTGCACAATTAAAGGCGATGGGACTGCAGACCGTGATGATCACAGGTGATAATCTGCGTACCGCGCAAGCCATCGCAGCAGAAGTGGGTATTGACCGGGTTGTGGCAGACGTTTTGCCTGATGGTAAGGTGAATGAAGTGCGCCGGCTTCAACAGGAGTTTGGGACTTTAGCTTTTGTGGGTGATGGGATTAACGATGCCCCAGCTCTAACACAAGCCGATATTGGTATCGCTATTGGTACGGGGACAGATATTGCCATTGAGTCCTCTGATGTGACTTTGGTACGGGGACAGCTGACAAGTGTTGTTAGTGCCGTTCGTCTGTCTCAGGCCACGTTTCATAAAATTAAAACAAACTTGTTCTGGGCTTTTGTTTATAACTTTGTGGCAATTCCCCTTGCGGTGCTTGGGCTGCTTCATCCAGTCATTGCGGAAATTGCCATGGCAACAAGCTCTATAAGTGTTGTGACCAATGCTAATTTATTGCGGAGGGTGAAACTATAGAGCGTTTTTTCTCCACTAGCCCTGACTGGTGCTTATTTGAAGGAGGGATCGGATGTTTCGTTTTACCACAAAGGATGTTTTCGTCAATGGGCAGATGAGGGAATACAAAATCGTTGATCATCCAGGCGGTGCCGGGATTCTTGTAGTAGAAGCAGGAAGAGTACTACTAATAAAGCAATACCGACCAGCAGTTAGAGAATATATCTGGGAGGTGCCTGCTGGTATTCTTGACACAGATGAAGAGCCGTTGGTAGCGGCTAAACGAGAACTTGCGGAAGAAACAGGCTACACGGCCAAGAATTGGAAATCTATGGGTAGGATGTATCCAACGCCTGGCTACACCTCTGAAATTCTACATCTATTCGTAGCACAGGATTTAATACCTGGCGAACAGCATCTCGACGACGGCGAAGAGCTAGAGGTGCATTGGTTTACTTGGGATGAAGTAAAATCTATGCTAGCAAATGGACAGATCATGGATGGGAAAACGGTCTTGTTACTATTACAGTATGAATTATTGCAGAGCAAGTAGAACCAGTCACGGTGCTAAGGGGAGATCCTCAGCACCGTGATTATTAATTAGTCTAGTAAATGAATAAAAATGCCACTACGGAGTTTTGGTTCAAACCACGTAGATTTTGGTGGCATTACTTTATTCGCATCTGCTACGTCCATTACTTCTGTAATCGCTGTCGGATATAAGGAAAAGGCCACTTTCATATCTTGGTTCACTCGATGCTCTAATTCTTTTGTTCCGCGAATTCCACCTACGAACTGAATTCGTTGATCTGTTCTCGGATCGAGAATATTCAGGATTGGGTGCAATAAGCAATCCTGGAGGATTGCAACATCCAATTGCTTTACAGGATCGGAAGGGCTGCAAGCTTCTGGTTTTGGCGTCAGCTTATACCACATTCCAGCTAAAAACATGCCATAGGTCTGCTTTTCATCTGGTTGATATGGCTGGTTCGGAGCTATTTCCACGACAAAGTTTTCGCGAACTCGTTGTAAGAATTGATCATCGGATAAACCCGCTAAATCGGAAACCACGCGGTTATACGGTAGAATCTTTAATTCAGTCTCTGGGAAGAGCACAGATAAGAAGTAGTTATATTCTTCACGACCGCTCCATTGCTTGTTACTCTCTCGCCGTTTTAAGCCGACTTTCAAGGCTGCAGCAGAACGATGATGGCCATCAGCAATATATAAGTTCTCTACTTGCTCAAATGATGCAACTAATTGTTTAATGGTGTCCTCACAGTTGATCACCCAACAAATATGACTCACACCATCCTCCGCCATAAAGTCATAAATAGGAGTATGTTGGGTGGTCCAGACTCGGATAATCTCTTCGATCACAGGCTGGGTTTTATAGGTTTGGAAAATTGGTCCAGTATGAGCTTGGGTCGTATCAATGTGATCGATGCGGTCCTGTTCTTTGT
This sequence comes from Limnochordia bacterium, assembly GCA_007116145.1. Lineage (GTDB taxonomy): Bacteria > Bacillota > Limnochordia > Darwinibacteriales > DTU012 > CSBR16-88. The sequence goes on from SKJB01000032.1 coordinate 26,233, forward strand.
CGGGGCGCGTATGTTCATGTTTCTTTATGATGTCATTGAGATAATCATCGATGGAAGTGCTACAGACTAGTCCTGTTTGTTTGCGGCCGTCCATAATTTGTTGATAAATATAGAAGCAATCGTTTTCATCCTGTTGATACACTTTATCGGCAATCATCTGCAATAAGATTTCACGAGCTTTGCTATACACGCTTGGGTGGTGTACATCGATTGGTTCTGGAAAATTTACTTCTGCGCGATCTATGCGCAAGAAGGAAGTGAGATTGTCTTTTACCATCACACGTGCTTCATCACTACTCATGACGTCATAAGGTAGAGCAGCTACCTTCGCTACTAATTTACTATCGGGCCTAAGGGCGCGAAACGGTCGTACTACAGCCATTGGGACTCTCCTTTATACAATACTAGATTTGGTACTATTATACCATAGGCAAGCTGCGAATTAAAGTTCTCTTTACCAGTGTGCTATACCTCTTTTAAGCAGGAATTAGGGGTGAACCAGAGAAATAATGGGAAAAGGGAATATTTGTTTTCAAGTTTACGGAGGTGTGGAAGTAGTGAAGCAAGTATATAATTTTAATGCTGGTCCTGCTGCTTTACCAGCAACAGTATTAGCGCAAGCACAAGCTGAATTATTGGATTTTAATCAGACAGGTATGTCTGTTATGGAGTTGAGTCATCGCGGACTTGATTACGAAGGGGTACATAATGAAGCGCAACATCTATTGCGCGAATTACTAGCGATTCCTGATGATTATGCAGTATTATTCTTGCAAGGTGGGGCAAGCTTGCAGTTTTCGATGATTCCAATGAATTTCTTAACAAACGCCCAATGTGGGAATTATGTTTTAACTGGAGTTTGGTCTGAAAAAGCATTAGCTGAAGGGGATTTGTTAGGTGACACCTTTGTGGGTGCTAGTAGTAAGGAGATCAACTACACCAAGATTCCTAACCTAAATGAGATCGTCGTCCGTGATCAAGATGCGTATGTACATATTACCACCAATAATACGATTTATGGGACCCAGTGGCACCAATATCCGAATTTTACCACCGCCCCACTACTAGCAGATATGTCGAGTGATATTTTAAGTAAACCCATTCCGATCAATCAATTTGGATTGATCTATGCAGGAGCGCAGAAAAATCTCGGGCCATCAGGAGTAACCGTAGTCATTGTCAAGCAGGAGCTGTTAAACAATAGGGCCACGGCTATCCCTACGATGTTAAAGTACCGAACATATTTTGATAATAATTCGATGTATAATACTCCTCCGACATTTGGGATTTACGTATTAGGCTTGGTGCTCAAAGACGCACAAGCAAAGGGTGGGCTTGCAGTAATTGCTAAAGAAAACAAGATCAAAGCCCAGTTGTTATATGAAGTAATTGACGGCAGTAATGGGTTTTACCAAGGTCATGCTAAGTCTTGTAGTCGTTCTTTGATGAATGTAACGTTTACCTTGCCAACGGAGACTTTAACGCAAGACTTTTTAGCGAAGGCGACTGCTGCTGGTTTTGTCGGGCTAAACGGGCATCGGCTCGTGGGTGGCTGTCGAGCATCGACGTATAATGCAGTGCCGTTAGCAACCTGTGAGGCTCTTCGTGATTTTATGCTTGCTTTTCACAAGCAATCTTGATGGGAGAATTAGGCAAGGATTAGCACTTATTGTAGTACTATTTTGGTAAGGAGAGGAAACCTTGTTTAAAGCGTTACAACGATTTTCGCATGGTTTTGTGAGGGATACCAGCATCTTGGTATATCTCCCCTTCTGTGATAAAACCCGCTTTTTTGTAAAAGGGTATGGCATGGGTTTGTGAACTAAGGTAGGCTTGCGTTAGGTTTATTGCCTGACAATGGCGGACAATTTCTCCTAATAGGGCTAGACCAATTCCTGATCCTCGGTAGGCTTTCAATACAGCCATGCGACCAATTTTACCCTTGTCTCCATCAATGATTAAGCGACCAGTTGCCACCATTAAATCTCCCACAAAGGCACCAAAGTGGATGGCAGTGTCGTCATACGTGTCGCGTTCTTCCTCTAAGGGTACTTTCTGTTCATCGACAAAAACGGTAAGGCGAATCGCTAAGGCCTGCTCAAATTCGGCTTTTGATAGGATATTACATGTTATGTCCATTGGTTTCGCTCCTTACTGTTTTGCTTGAAAGGGAATCCATCACTACCATTATTCGTTGTTTATTGCTTCATATCCTGCCGTATCGCTTAGGATAGAACTGCTTGCAATTTGCGAGTATAGTGGTAAACTAAAGCTATTATGGTAAAGGGAGTGATAGAAAAATGGAAAAAGTAGTCGTGGAGAGTTTCACCCTAGACCACACCCAAGTTCAAGCACCGTTCGTACGCCAATGTGGACGAATTCTAACTGCAAAGGGTGATGTTATAACCAAGTATGACCTGCGTTTTACCCAGCCTAACGGAGATACGATGCCAACTGGAGTGGTACATGCACTCGAACACTTACTGGCTGGGTTTATGCGTGAGGAACTAGCAGATATTGTCGATATATCCCCGATGGGATGTCGTACTGGATTTTATTTAATCCTGATAGGGGAACAGCAAGTCGAAAGCGTAAAGCAGGCCTTGGTAACAAGCCTAAACAAGGTATTAGCTGTGGATGAAGTGCCAGCTGCTAATGCTGTACAGTGTGGAAATTTTAGAGATATGTCCTTATTTGGTGCTAAAGAGTATGCGAAGGAAGTATTAGCCAAACTCTAGCAGGATCAGCCCCCAAAAAAATTACTCTTGACATTTGCTTATTCTATGGTAAGATAAAGTAAATCAATTAATAAATTCTGTGACAGGAAAGAGTAGATAAGTTGCAAAGGTATAGCGAGCTGGGGACGGTGGAAGCCTGGACTGAAGTGCTTATTGAATGGTTCCTTGAGAAGCAGTGCGAAGTCAGGTACACTGATGTAGCATGCGCCGTGATTCTCACGTTATAGGGATAGGATATCGAAATGTAATGTATTTCCGTATCTGAAAAAGTGAGATAGGTTTCTTCTATCTAAAACTAGGTGGCAACGCGGAGTTAAAAACACTTCGTCCTATAAGGGACAGAGGTGTTTTTTTTATAGATTGCGTTACTACGGGTAATAGATAGCAAGAACAATCTAATGAGGGTGGTACCGCGGAATCTAGATATTTCGTCCTTTGTATAGGGATGATATGTCTTTTTTTGTACACAAATTGAGGAGAGTGAGCGGAGACTATGTATCCAAGCAGAGCTGAGTTTTGTGAGTTAGCAAAAGCAAATAAGTTTATTCCTGTTTCTCTTAGTTTGCAGGGTGATTTGGAAACCCCGATTAACCTGTTTATGAAGCTGGGTGAGCAACCCAATTCCTATCTGTTGGAGAGTGTAGAAGGGGGCGAAAAGTGGGCTCGGTATTCGTATATTGGGCGCAATCCCATTGCCACGATTATCGCTCATGAGAATCGGGTCACGATTACTAGTCGTGAGGGGGATCGGAACGAGCAAACAGGTGATGTTTTAGCCATTATCAAGGAGTATCTCGCCAAGTTTCAAGTAGTTGATGTACCAGGCTTGCCCGACTTTTTAGGTGGAGCGGTCGGGTATTTAGGCTATGACCTCATTCGTAACTATGAACGGCTTCCAAATGTGAATCAAGATACTCTGCAGATGCCTGATGTCCACTTACTCGTTAGTGATGAGGTTATTGTCTATGATCATCTGAAACAGACTATTCAATTGATCGCCCTTGTGCATCCAGGGTGTGACAGTGAATTAGCGTATCAGCAGGTAACGAATCGTTTGCAAGTAATGCGAGATGATATCCGCAAAATAGTCATTAGTCCGCATCCGGTACAAGTAGCGAAACAGCCGGTTTCAGTCTATGACTCGACAGAAACGAAAGTAAGTTTCATGGAAAAAGTAAAGTGTGCTAAAGAGTATATCCGTCAAGGTGATATCTTTCAGGTTGTTTTATCACAACGTTTATCTGTACCAACAAGCATTTCTCCCTTAGAGGCGTATCGTAGTCTCAGGAGCATTAATCCATCACCCTATTTGTTTTTTATTGATTATGGAGAGTATCAGTTAGTTGGAGCGTCGCCAGAATTGCTAGTTAAGGTGAAGGGTGATGCTGTCGAGACGTGCCCGATTGCAGGTACCCGGCCAAGAGGAGCTACTCCCCTAGAGGATGAAAGCTTGGCCACTGAGTTATTAGCCGATGAGAAAGAACAGGCTGAACACTTGATGCTTGTGGACTTAGGCCGTAACGATTTGGGAAAGATAGCTGAGTTTGGCACCGTTGAGACCAAGAATTTAATGCACATTGAAAAGTACTCCCATGTGATGCACATTGTCACTAATGTAGTGGGTCAATTACGCAAGGATCAATCGATGTATACTGCACTCCAGTCTTGTTTGCCAGCAGGCACTGTCTCTGGGGCGCCGAAAATCCGAGCTATGGAGATTATTGATGAGTTAGAGAGTGAAAAGCGAGGTGTCTATGCGGGGGCGGTTGGATATCTAGGTTTCAATGGCAATATGGATGTTTGCATTACTATTCGGACTTTCGTTTTTAAAGATGGATATGCCCACGTGCAAGCGGGCGCAGGTATTGTTGCAGATTCCAACCCAGAGAGTGAGTACGAGGAGACATTAAGAAAAGCCCGGGCTTTGATTGAGGCCCTCAGACGAGCAGAGCAAGGTAGTTTTAAGGAGGGGTTAGCATGATTGTGATTATTGACAACTATGATTCATTTACCTATAATCTATATCAATACATCGGGGAAATGCAACCGAATGTAGTGGTATTCCGTAATGATGAGATTAGTATTACAGAGTTAGGGAAATTAGCTATTGAGCAAATTATCATTTCTCCAGGACCAGGGTATCCAAGCAAGGCGGGTATTTCTTCTGAAGTGATGCGGGTTTTTGGAAAAACCATTCCAATTCTGGGGGTTTGCCTTGGTCATCAAGGGCTAGCCCATGCTTTTGGAGGTAAAATAATTGAAGCGCCTGAGATTGTCCATGGTAAAACCTCAATGATTGATCATAACGGTCAAGGAATTTTTGCCGGATTGCCGAATCCGTTACAAGCCATGCGTTACCATTCCTTAATTGTGAGTGAAGAAGCGCTCCCAGCGGAACTAGAGGTAACAGCGCGTACCCAGACAGGTGAAATCATGGGTCTCTCCCATAAAGAGTATCCGATTTTTGGCGTCCAGTTTCATCCGGAATCCATCAAAACAGTAGATGGTAAGCAACTATTGCAAAACTTTCTAGCGATGCAAGGAAACGGGGGTTGTGGAAATGTTGCAGTCAGCGCTTGAGATCCTATATCAGCAGAAGAACCTCTCAGAAGATCAAATGGCAAGGAGCATGGAGTACATTATGGACGGGAATGGGACTCCTTCGCAGATTGGAGCATTTCTTGCAGCCTTAAAAATCAAAGGCGAAACAGTAGCTGAAATCACAGGAGGAGCTCGAGTAATGCGTAAGATGGCCTTACCCGTGGAACTTGATGGGTTGTATGCCATTGATACCTGTGGAACCGGTGGAGATGGTTCGCTGAGTTTTAACATTTCCACTGCGGTTGCCTTTGTGGCAGCAGCAGCAGGTGTACCTGTGGTAAAACATGGGAACCGATCGGTGTCGAGCCAATGTGGAAGTGCGGATGTTCTCGAACAGCTTGGGGTAAATATTGCTCTTAATCCACTAGACGTTGCCCAATCTGTCCGAAGGATTGGAATCGGGTTTATGTTTGCGCCAGGCTACCATGGAGCGATGAAGCATGTGGCCCAATCTCGCAAAGAGCTTGCAGTGCGCACCATTTTTAACCTACTAGGTCCGTTAACGAACCCTGCCCAGGTTAAAGGCCAAGTACTCGGTGTGTTTGCGCTCGAATTGACGGAATTAATGGCTGGAGTTCTGCGCAGGTTAGGTAGTGAGCGAGCCATGGTAGTACATGGACTAGACGGACTAGACGAAATAACACTCACGACAAAAACCCAGGTCAGTGAATTAAAGTCTGGAGAAATCACCACCTATTTGCTAGATCCGACTGTATACGGATTTCGCTCTGTAAGTGCCGAAGAATTTCGAGGTGGTGATGTTAACGAAAACGCTGCCATTATTCGTGATGTGTTACAGGGAGCCCGCGGTGCAAAGCGAGATATTGTTGTGATAAACGCAGCTGCAGCCATCTATGTAGGCAAACAGGCAGCTAGTTTGGAACAAGGAATAGAGCAAGCCAAACAGATGCTAGATCAAGGTTTAGCCCTGCGTAAGCTAGAACAACTCATTCAATTTAGTCAGGAGTGCCAAACGACATGATTCTTGATCAGATTATTGCAGCAAAACAACAGCAGTTGCAGTTAGAAATGGAGACCACCCCCCAGGCGGATCTTATGACACAGTTAGACGAGATTGAGTACTGTCCCACGTCATTTAGGCATGCCCTGTTAGGCCAAGAAAAACTGGCTATCATTGCTGAAGTAAAGAAAGCATCTCCTTCAAAGGGAGTCATTAAAGTAGATTTTAACCCCGTAGCCATTGCCCAAGAGTATGCACAAAACCAGGTAGCTGCCATCTCTGTTTTAACGGAGTCCCAGTTCTTTCTAGGAAGTAATGCGTATTTACGAGAGATTCGATCCAGTGTCCGTTTGCCCTTGTTACGCAAAGACTTTATTATCCATCCGTATCAAGTGTATCAATCTCGACTGCTAGGGGCTGATTGTATTCTCTTAATTGTAGCGGTCTTACAGAAGCAGAGGCTGCAGGAACTATTGCAACTAGCCAAGAGCATCGCCTTGCAGTGCTTAGTAGAAGTCCACAATCATAGGGAGTTAATGGTGGCCTTAGAATGCCAGGCAGAAATGATTGGCATTAACAATCGCAATCTGCAGACGTTTGTGACTGAGCTCCAAACCACAGAGCAGTTAATGCAAGAGATGCCGAAAAATCAGGTGGTGGTTAGTGAAAGTGGAATTCATACCTTGAAGGATCTAATGTATTTACAATCCATCGGGGTGCATGGTGTGTTAATTGGTGAGAGCTTGATGCGCTCCCCATCGATTACTCATAAACTTATGGAGTTGCGGGGTGAGAATATTGGTGAGAGTTAAAGTTTGTGGCTTAACCACTATTCAGGAGATATTCTATGCGAATGATACAAGCCCCGATTACGTTGGCTTTGTGTTCGCCAAAAGCAAACGGCAGATAACTGTGGAGCAAGCTAGGGAACTTTGCTTTTATCTAAAACCTGGAATCAAAAAAGTAGGTGTATTTGTGGACGCTCTTGCAAGTGAAGTGGAGTATACAGCCAAGCAGTGTGATTTGGATATTTTACAGTTTCACGGAACCGAAGATCCTCTCTATTGCAAGAGTTTCTCGAGGCAGGTCTGGAAAGCTTTTCGTATCGAAAATGAGGCTAGCCTAAAGCCAATCTCTTTGTATCAAGTGGATGGATTATTGCTCGACAGTTATCAAACGGGACAAATGGGTGGCTCTGGTACCTGCTTTGATTGGCAAATTGCATCTGGGTTAACCGTGGGTAGACCACTAATTCTTGCTGGGGGATTAAGTGTAATTAATGTTGAACAAGCTGTCTCTGCGCTTAGCCCAGTCGTTGTTGATGTCAGCAGCGGTGTCGAGGTCGACGGGCACAAAGATATCACTAAGATGCAGGAATTTATTCAGAAAGTGAGGAGTTTGTGATGAGTACCCAAGTAGCAACGGGTCGCTTTGGTCAGTTTGGCGGCCAATTTGTCCCAGAAACACTAATGAATGCACTAATTGCATTAGAAAAAGAGTTTACCATAATTGGTGACGATCCGCAATTTCAAGCTGAATATCTGGATTATCTGAAACAATATACTGGGCGACCCACGCCGTTATACTTTGCGAAAAACCTAACGGAGCAGCTTGGTGGGGCTAGGATCTATTTGAAGCGTGAAGATCTAAATCATACCGGAGCGCATAAGATTAATAATGTGGTGGGACAAATTCTATTAGCAAAGCGCATGGGAAAAAAGCGAATTATCGCAGAAACGGGAGCGGGACAACACGGAGTGGCTACAGCTACAGTGTGCGCCATGTTTGGTTTGCCCTGTGAAGTCTATATGGGAGAAGAGGATGTTCGGCGGCAGTCTCTGAATGTATTTCGGATGGAACTACTCGGAGCAACGGTTCATACGGTATCATCAGGAACATGCACGTTAAAAGATGCTACTAACGAGGCCATTCGTGACTGGGTAGCTAATGTGGATGAAACCTTTTATGTGATTGGTTCAGTGGTAGGTCCTCATCCCTATCCAACGATGGTGCGTGATTTCCAACGGATTATTGGCGACGAGGCGAGGCGGCAAATCTTGGAGGCCGAAGGACGCTTACCCGATTATTTAGTAGCCTGTGTTGGTGGTGGAAGTAATGCCATGGGTCTTTTTTATCCTTTTAGTCAAGATTATAATGTGAGGTTTATTGGGGTAGAAGCAGCTGGACATGGGATCGACACAGCGCAACATGCTGCCACGATCACCAAAGGTTCTGTCGGTGTTCTTCATGGTATGTTAACCTATTTACTGCAAGATAAAGAAGGCCAAATTCTACCTGTACACTCAATCTCAGCTGGGCTTGATTATCCTGGAATTGGTCCGGAGCATGCGCATTACCACGAAACCAATCGAGCTAGCTATGTCTCTATTACCGATCAAGAAGCATTAGGTGGATTTTACAAGCTCTGTCGTATTGAAGGGATTATCCCAGCTCTCGAGAGTGCACATGCCTTAGCGTATTTAGAAAAATTAGTACCAAAGACCAACGCCGACCAATTGATCATCCTTAATCTGTCTGGTCGAGGCGATAAGGACGTCCATACTGTAGCAGATGCTACCGGAGGTGTTAAGTAGATGATACGAATCCAACAGAGTCGAATTCAACAAACGTTTGAGAAACTAACTGCGTCGCACAAAAAGGCGCTTATAACGTATGTAACAGCAGGTGATCCCTCGTTAGCGGTAACAGAGCAACTCGTTCTCGCAATGGAGGAGGGTGGAGCTGATATTATTGAGTTGGGGATTCCTTATTCGGATCCCTTAGCCGATGGGCCCGTCATCCAACGTGCAGCAAAACGCGCCTTGCAGGCAGGAACGAAAATCGATGACATTTTTGCGCTTGTGGCAAATATCCGCAGCAAAACGCAAGTGCCTTTAGTATTTCTAGTGTATTTTAATCCAGTACTACAATATGGATTGCAGAAATTCTTGACTACATGCCATCACAGTGGTGTGGATGGGCTGATTATCCCTGATTTGCCTTTGGAGGAACGATCCCAACTCCAAGAAATCCTGACATCCACAGGGTATCCAATTGACCTTATTCCTTTAGTCGCCCCTACGTCCGCACAGCGGGTTCCCGCTCTTGTTGCCAAAGGCTCTGGCTTTGTTTACTGCATCGCTGCCATGGGGGTAACTGGTCAACGTGAAGAATTCTTCTTAGGTTTAGAGGAGTTTGTGCACGGAATTAAAGCGCATACTGCCACTCCAGTAGCTTTAGGATTTGGTATCGGTAGTCCAAAAGCTGTGCACACACTACGTGACTATGCAGATGGCTTGATCGTCGGTAGTGCGATTATCCAGAGAATTGAGGACTGTATCACAAATAAAAAAACCCCTGAAATTTCAAGGGTTGTCACCGATTTTGTCCGGGAATTGCGCGTAGCGTTAGATAGTTTTTAAGAAATTCTTACCGTGCCCTGCGTGTTAATATCCGTATAAATTACCTGACTAGCTACGCCGTGGGTCTTAAAAGCAAGTTGCATAGCCTCTCCCACAGTCGCCGAATCACCAGTTGTAAACGCGATGACCGAAGGTCCGGCTCCACTGAGAGCGGCACCTAGGCCTCCACTCGTAGTGACGGCTTCAATGACGGAGATTAATCCAGGTACCAGTGAGGCGCGATAGGGTTGGTGGAGCTTGTCGTGGCAAGCCCAACGCAGGTGGGAGTAGTCGCCAGTGCAGAAGGCACTAACGAGTAAGGCGGCGCGACCAACATTATGGGTAGCATCACGAAAGGATACTTTAGCAGGTAAAACATTCCTAGCCTTTTTGGTACTAAGGTGAAATGCAGGGATTGCCACAACCATATTTAATGGTTTTGTCGGTTTAATGGCAATATATTTCACCGCGCTCCCCTGCATACAGGCTGCAACTAAACCACCAAACAAGGCTGGTGCTACATTATCGGGATGCCCCTCCATCTCAGTAGCCATATCGAGCAGTTGATCTGGGGTAAAGGGTTGTCCCACCAAGTGGTTAGCAGCAACTAAACCACCAATAATCGCAGCAGCACTGCTTCCTAGTCCGCGGGACAAAGGAATATTATTTTCCTGCTTAATCCGGAGACCTGGAGTTTGACCGACTCGTTTAAAAACCTTAGTAGCCGCTTTATAGACGAGGTTTCCTTTATCAAGGGGTAATTCATTGGTTCCCTCACCCCGGACTGCGATTTCTAAGCCTGTAGGTATTCGTTCCATTTCGAGATAATTATAGATATTTAAAGCTAGGCCCAGAGCATCAAAACCAGGGCCTAGATTAGCGGTAGTGGCGGGTATTCTTAACCTAACGTTCATGCGGTCTCCTCCATATCTACAGACATCAGCGGGTCATTTCTTGCTCGATTGCACTCAATGTAGCAGGCACTTTGCGTGGCCTGGTGCCGACAGAAATCGCTGTGTCAGGATCTTTTAATCCGTTGCCTGTTAATACACAGACGAGTTTTGAACCTGGCTTAAAGTAATTCGTCTTAGCAAGTTTGATGACGCCTGCAAGTGAAGCTGCTGAGCCCGGTTCGGCGAAAACCCCTTCTTGGTTAGCTAGGAGTTGATATGCAGCTAAAATTTCCTCGTCCGTTACCATGTCAATCAATCCACCACTTTCATCACGAGCAGCTTCCGCCTGTTTCCAACTCGCGGGATTACCTATGCGAATGGCCGTTGCGATTGTTTCTGGTTTCGTGACCACGTGTCCTAACACAATTGGAGCGGCCCCTGCTGCCTGGAAACCAAGCATTGTGGGTAGAGAATTTGTGACCCCTTTGTCCTTGTATTCTTGAAATCCTTTCCAGTAAGCAGTGATATTACCAGCATTGCCAACGGGAACGGCTAAATAGTCCGGCGCAGCGCCTAATTGTTCACAAATCTCAAAGGCGGCAGTTTTTTGTCCCTCAATCCGGAAGGGATTAACAGAATTAACAAGTGTTATCGGATACGTCTCCGAAATAGTGCGAACAAGCGACAAGGCGTCGTCAAAATTACCCTCAATGGCTAGGATTTGCGCCCCGTAGGTAATCGCTTGTGCTAACTTACCAAGGGCGATTGCATTGTCAGGAATTAGTACTAAGCACTTTATCTTGGCGCGTGCAGCATAGGCTGCTGCTGCTGCTGAAGTGTTGCCAGTTGAAGCGCAAACTATCGCTTGGGAACCTGCTTCAACTGCTTTCGTAACAGCCATCGTCATTCCGCGATCTTTAAATGAGCCAGTGGGATTTTGCCCCTCGTACTTGAGATAAATCTCCAGATCCAGTCCTAACTCCTTTTGCAGATTATCGGCTTTTAATAATAAGGTGTTTCCTTCGTTTAGAGTAATCACACGTGTTTTGTCACTAACTGGCAAAAACTCCCGGTAACGATTTATTAACCCAGTCCAGGCCATAATTCTAACCCCTTTCCAATACTCGGATGACATTACTTAAATTACGAATGCTAACTAGCGACTGGATTTTAGCCAGAGCTTTGTAGAATTGAGCTTCATTTACATCATGGGTAACTAGGACGATTTCAGCCACGTTAAAATCGCGGCGTTTCTGCAAGATCATATCGAGACTGATTTGTTCTTCTCCAAAGGCCATGGCCACACTGCCGAACACTCCCGATTGATCATTTGCTTTCATGCGCACATAAAAACGAGAGACGCGCTCTTCGTTGCAAACCATGGATTTGCGGGGAAAGGTGGTTTCCATGGAGCTGTTCTCAACCTGGTTATTAATATTACGCACCACATCGATAATGTCAGATACAATAGCACTACCCGTTGGGAGGGAACCAGCCCCTCGTCCATAAAACATAACTTCGCCGACAGCATCACCAGTTAGGTAAAGAGCGTTAAATTCGTTATTAACAGAAGCCAATGGATGCCCAATCGGAACGAGAGTGGGATGGACTCGCAAGGATAACCCGTGCTCAGTTTCTTCTCCGACAGCTAGTAACTTGATAACAAAACCTAACTCTTTGGCGTACATAATATCACGTGAACTAATCTCGGTAATACTTTCTGTATAGATCTGTGACACATCAACCTTGCTATTAAAAGCCAGGGATGAAAGAATGGCCAGTTTGTACGCGGTATCCCGTCCTTCAAGATCAGATGACGGATCCTGTTCAGCGAAACCTTTAGCTTGTGCTTCGGCTAAAGCTTCCGAAAACTCTTTTTCAGCTACGCTCATTTGTGTTAAAATGTAGTTGGTTGTTCCATTGATAATTCCCATTAGGCTCTTAATGCGATTTGCTGCTAAACAGTGCTTGAATGGGCGAATTAAGGGAATGCCTCCACCTACACTAGCTTCGTAAAAAATGCTTCGCTTGTGGGCTTTCGCGATTTCAAATAAGGATTCTCCGTGCTGTGCCAGTAGATCCTTATTCGCTGTAACCACATATTTTCCGTTTTCCAGCGCTTTGATAATATATTCTTTCGCTAATCCAATACCACCCATTACTTCGACGATAATATCGATGTCTGGATCTTCAAGCACGGATTGGGGATTCGTGGTTAATTGGATCCCTTCCGTCTTCACTAGCCTGGGTTGATTCAAATTGCGGACTAGTGCTTTGGTAATTTGGATTGTACTGCCAGTTTTTTTCAAGAATTCTTCTCGGTTTTTTTGGATTATCTCTACTGTACCGCACCCGACAGTACCTAATCCTAGCAAACCGACTCTGATATGTTCTTTATACATGGTGGTAACACCTTCCTCGCTTTGTGTACTCTCAGGTACAGCTTTTTCCTAGTATAGCACAAAAGCCGGGGATTGTTGAGTAGATTTCGTGTTTTTATTGTTTTGTTAACGCAGATCATCACTTAATTCGACATTTTTAGGAAGGATTGCGATAGTGTAAAGGAGAATCTAGATAGCGTAGATTAATATTTAAGGAGTGAGCGTATGTATTCAGAACTTAATCCACCGCAAAGAATACTAATGGGACCTGGACCAAGTGATGTGGCGCCTCAGGTTCTAAAGGCAATGGCCACCCCATTGTTAGGGCATTTGGATCCACAATTCTTAACAATTATGAATGATGTAATGGAAATGCTGCGAGAAGTGTTTCAAACTAAAAACCAAATGACCATCCCGATGTCGGGTACAGGTAGTGCTGGTATGGAAACAGTGTTTGTTAACTTAGTAGAACCTGGAGATAAAGTAATTATTGGGGTTAAGGGTTTATTTGGACAGCGCATGGTTGATGTTGCTAAGCGTTGTGGCGCGGAAGTGATTGCTGTAGAAGCAGAGTGGGGAACCATCATTGAACCTGCACAAATCAAAGAAGCGTTAGAAGCAAATCCTGGAGTAAAAGTAGTGGCTTTAGTCCATGCCGAAACCTCGACGGGAGTACTTCAACCGCTACAGGAAATATCGCAGATGACTCATAGCGCTGGCGCACTGTTTGTTGTGGATGCGGTAACATCCTTGGGAGGTATTGAAGTCGGTATTGATAAAAATCAAATAGATGCTTGCTATAGTGGAACGCAGAAGTGTCTGAGCGCACCTCCTGGATTAGCACCAGTAACCTTTAGTCCCCGCGCTGGTGAAGTCATTGCTAATCGTAAGACACCGGTTCAGAGTTGGTATCTTGATTTATCGATGATTCAAAGCTATTGGGGTAAAGAGCGATTATATCATCATACTGCCCCGATCACGATGAATTATGCTCTGCGCGAAACGTTGCGTTTAGTGTTAGCCGAAGGATTAGAGAATGCATTTACCCGCCACCAGACTTTAGGCAGTGAGCTACAGGCTGGGCTTGTGAATATGGGGTTGAAATTGGTGGTGGATGCAGAATATCGTTTGCCACAACTAACAGCGGTTTATATTCCAGAAGGGGTAGATGATCTAAGTGTCCGTAAGCAGCTACTCGAGAAGTATAGTATTGAAATCGGTGGCGGTTTAGGTGCTTTTAAAGGGAAGGTATGGCGCGTTGGGTTAATGGGTTATGCTTGTAATCGACGAAATGTTACCGTTTTCCTTGCAGCTTTAGAGCAGGTATTAAAGGAGCAAGGTTACCGAAAACCGTAAGCAAGTAGAGACTACAGAGATATATAGAATAGGTGGTTTATTCATGGAAAAATTTAAGTTCAATTACCGAACTGTAACTGACTTAGAAAAGGATATCGCAAAATATAAGCTGGAATTACCATGGCAGCAAGATTTGCAGTCACTGAAAGAACCAATATCTGTTGGTGCAGGTGTCGTTCCTAATCGTTTAGCCATTCATCCGATGGAAGGATGTGACAGTCAAATCGACGGCTCACCTAGTGAACTGACCACGAGGCGTTATATCCGCTTTGCTCAAGGGGGTTCAGGTTTGATCTGGTTTGAAGCTGTTGCCGTTAGCGAAGAAGGGCGAGGTAAATCCAATCAATTATATATTAACGATCATACGGTGGAGAGTTTTCGGATTTTAGTCGAAAAAACACGACAAGCGGCTCTGGAAACCAATGGTATAGACCCCTATCTTGTATTGCAGTTAACGCATGCGGGACGGTATGGAGACAATAAAATTATTGGCGTTCATGAAGAGGAGTTAGATCGTAGAGCTAAAGTAGATCCGAGTAAACCCGTGGTAACAGATGCCCAATTAGCAAAACTCGAAGATGACTTGGTAAAGGGTGCAAAGTTGGCGCAGCAGGCGGGTTTTAATGCTGTAGATATCAAGAGTTGTCACCGTTATCTCACGAACGAAATTTTAGGTGCTCACGACCGAACAGGGTTGTATGGAGGAAGTTATGAGAATCGCACTCGATTAATCAAAAATGTGATCCAAAAGATTAAAGCTGAGAAGATTGCTATTGAGATCACAGTGCGGATTAATAGTTATGATGCTGTTAAGTATCCCTATGGCTGGGGGACGGATAAAGATGGTAACATTGATCTTGCAGAGCCGAAAAAGCTTGTGCAGGAATTAGGGGATCTAGGCATCAACATGATTAATATCACGGCTAGCACCCCCTATTTGGCGCCGCATCTGTCTCGACCATATGACCAACCTACCAAGCTAGGATATATCGCGCCCGAGCATCCGCTGCTTGGGGTCGATCGTTTGATTCACTTAGCAAAAGCGATGCAACAGACAGTTCCCGATGTTGTTATTGTTGGCACTGGCTATAGTTGGCTACGTCAGTTTGCACCGTACATCGCAGCGGGCGTGGTCAATGCAGGCTGGGCTAAAATAGTAGGGTTTGGCCGCCAAGCATTTGCCTATCCAGATTTTGCCAGAGATATTATTAAAGAAAATAAAATGGCAACGAAAAGAGTCTGCGTAAGCTGTAGCAAGTGCTCCGAATTAAAAGCAAAAGCGCGTCTGACAGGGTGTGTGGTCCGAGATAATCAGGTATATATCCCTCCTTATTTAGAGTTAATGAAGGAGATGCAACAGTAGTCGGTTTAGCACCAACGATTGTACGATTATCGGTTGTATGGATCCGAGTGGTCTGTAGCAGGACTTTTAATCTCTAAAGGAGAACTAATAGAAAACAGACAGATTCAGGTTCTTGGATGTTAAGGTATTTCATAATTATTGCTTACTATTTTTTTGCTTTTTAGGAGGAATACGTAAAATTTCGGTGAATAATTGTTTTTATGGAGTCAATAAGGTAACGTAAAGGGGGAATGCTCTAGTTTTAATTTTAGTTTTAGTTTTGTTACTCCAAAGAAGGTGAGCCATCTTTGGTGCAAGAGTGGAAGTACATTTAGCCGAGTCAGCTGTTTATTTGTTAGTTGGGAGGGAACGATTTGAAATTTAAGAATGGAATTACGACAGCACTTATTTTACTTGCATTGTTATTGGTGCTTAGTACTAGTCAAGCAGATGCAGTGATGTACAAGAGCTATATTTATGACGGTTGGGGTTTAGATGTACCTACGCCGCATCCTTATCTCCCTGTACAGGTAATCCATGGTAAGGATTTAGGTCTTACGGCACTAAACAACCCTCAAGATCTATTTGTAGCTAGCGATAACACCCTATACATTGTAGATTCGGGTAACAATCGGATTATTCGTACAGATGATCAGTTTCAGGTCCTAAATATTTATGACAATTTTGAACGTGATGGGCAGATAGATACTTTTAATAATCCCCAAGGCATCTTTATCACACCAACCGGTCATATGTTTATTGCTGATCGCGATAATGCCCGTATCGTTCGGTTAGATGAGCATGGTGAGTTTGTCATGCAGATTAGTGAGCCCGAATCGGATATTCCAGGAGCATTTCCGGACCACTTCCGCTTTAGGCCACGAAAAGTTGCTGTTGACCCTGCCAATCGAGTTTATATTATTGCAGATGGTTTATACGAAGGTCTTTTAGAACTAGATATCGATGGTAACTTCCGCGGTTTTGTAGGAGCTCCTAGAGTTTCTCCGAATCCGATTGATTGGTTTTGGAGTATGATTGCATCAGATGAACAAAGACAGCGGATGCGCTTATTCCTTCCAACGGAGTACAGTAACATGGATTTGGATGATCGAGGCTTTATTTATACAACAGTAAGAAGTGGAGGCGCTCATGCCGATCAACGCATTCGTCGCTTAAATCCGTCTGGAATGGATATTCTGACACGAGAAGGCACCACAACCCCCATGGGTGATATTCATGCTCCACAATGGGGTACTAGTATTGTAGGCGAATCGGTTTTGGTCGATATTGTTAGCCGACCAGGAAACATGTATTCTGTTCTCGACTCCAAACGTGGTCGGATTTTTACCTACGATGGTAGCGGTAATCTGCTCTACATCTTTGGCGGTATAGGACATGGTATTGGTCTAACCCTCAACCCGATCTCTCTAACTGCTATCGGAGAGCAATTATTAGTGTTAGATAATCGTGCAGGTCGAATTACCGTGTTTGATCCGACAGAATATGCATTATTGATTCATGAAGCGATTTACTATTATAACCGTGGTCGCTATCATCAGGCTACAGAAGCTTGGAAGCAAGTTTTGATGCGTAATGCTAACTATGAGCTTGCTTACAATGGTATTGCCACTGCATATTTACGGCAAAATGCCTATGAAGAAGCTATGGCCAATTTCTACCTAGGTAATAATCGAAGCGGATACTCCGATGCATTTGAGCGCTATCGCCGTGAGCGAATCGGGGATAACTTTGGTACGATTATGACTGTGATTTTACTCTCGGTGTTGGGTATTTTCTTAGCCTATCGCTTTAAGCTAGGAACGATATTATCAAGGAAGTGGAGTAACACGGAGGTTGCTGCTACCATTAGTTCTGATCGCGTGCAAAACAATCGAGTCTTTGCATACTGCAAAACTACTTTTGGTGCATTATGGTACGCTATTCATGTTATTTTCCACCCGTATGATGGTTTCTGGGATCTTAAGTTTGAAAAGCGCGGCACTACCTCCGCGGCTACGATTTTGCTTGGTTTAGTTATTACATCTTTTGTTTTCATGCGGCAGTACACTGGCTTTATTTTGAACTATAATCGGCCAGAGCATCTAAACATAATTGTTGAGATAACGAGTATTGTATTACCATTTATGTTATGGGTATTAGTGAATTGGGCACTCACTACATTGATGGAAGGTAAAGGTACAATTAAGGATATTTATCTAGCCACAGCGTATTCCTTAACCCCTTTAATTCTCATTAATATTCCTGCTACGATTCTGAGTAATTATATTACCGTGGCAGAAGTGTCTTTCTTTGCCTTTTTCATTTCTTTGGCTGTATTTTGGTCTATGGGCCTCATGGTTTTAGGAACATCGATTACCCATGACTATGATATGACAAAGACAGTACTAACCATATTTGCGATTATAGTCGGAATGGGAACTGTGCTCTTTGTAGGATTACTATTCTTTAACGTAATAGACCGGATGCTTCGGTTTATTCAAGAGATATACACAGAATTTGCCTTTAGGTTGTGATGATGCAACTAGTTCAAGTAGGCAAAAACAGTGTTTGCTGCGATTATGACAAAGGGAGAGATCGATATTGAATACCCGACAATTAGTTTTTAAGAATGCTCTAGTTGGCCTAATGGTGCTGAGCCTACTATTGGCGGGCAATCTAACAGCTAGCGCTCAGTTAAGAGGGTTTGATGTTGTTGCTGAGAATGAATATCTGCGACTACACCTTCATCCTAGGACAACAGAAATTGCAGTCGAGGATTTAAGGAATGACGTAATGTGGTTTTCCAATCCCCAGGATCGTAATAGACAAAGAGGTCGGATTCTCGAGCGTTTGAGTAGCCAACTTACGATTCGCCATGATCCCAATGGGGTGTTGAAGAATAATGGCCGCTTTAGTATCCCTTATAATCAATTTGAAATAAATTCAATTGATCAAGGTGTACGAATCGATTATCGAATTGTAGAAGAATGGCGGCCGGAACACTATGTTCCACACATGGTTTCCTATGATAACTTGCATGAGAATATTATCTCTAAAATTGTACGAGATAGAGATAGAGATGACGTAATCGATCAATATGATCTTATTATGTTAACACCTCTAGGTGACGGCACACGAATGGAATTGCCCGGTCTAACTAAAGACCAGCTTTTTGGTGATTATACGGTAGCTATCCTAAATCAGGATTATAAAGACCGTATAGCCAGACTATCAGAATTACAGACAGAGTTAGCTGAAGTTGAAAAGCAGATTGCACAAAGTAGTACAGATGAACTAACCAGTCTTAAAACGAGATTAGAACGCGATATCCGCAACAATATTTCACAAAGCGAACGCCAACGAACAGATATTATTTGGCGGTTAGTGTATAAGGTTCAAGGATTTCGATTGGATCTAGAGAGAATCGATGATGTTAGGTTTGATGATATAGCACAGCTTGTTGACACTCCTACCTATCTGTTAAAAGATATACCTCGTTTTATAATGAGTGATTTACAGCAAATTATTACGAGAACGGGTTACACACCCATAGAAGCAACTGAAGATCATTTGGAGAATAATTTAGATCCTCATCTTCCTAACCTTCAGACATTTACGGTGCCAATGGAGTATAGTCTAGATGGACCGAACTTGGTTGTTCGCATTCCCTCTGGTGAGATAGAATACCC
>SKJB01000081.1 GCA_007116145.1 Limnochordia bacterium
CCATAATTGGGGTAGCCAATGTAAGTTGGTGACTCACGCTCCATTGAGTGTCTGGTTCGGTACGCTCGGTGAAAATACTACACTAAAGCTCGGGAGGGGTTCTCATGAAGAACATAGATATGTAAGCGTCAAATTGTACACACATTCCCCTTATCCTGAAATCATGAGATAATAGGCTCATTATCAGGAAGGGGTTGTTGTTTAATGCAAACAGAACAACGAGAGAAATTATGGCAGGAACGAATTTCTTCCTACCAGGGTAGCGGCCTGAGCATCCGAGATTGGTGCCAAGAGCAAGGACTACCAGACCATCAATTGCGCTATTGGCTCAAGAAGAGTCTCACAGGAGGTAACATAAAACCAGTAGAGACTTCAAACTGGATCGCTATGGGGCCCAATGATCCAGCTCCTAATTCGGGCGTATCGTTGCGTATCGGCACCGTTACTTTAGAAGTGCAGCGTGGATTTGATCCGCAGGTACTATTAGATGTCGTCCATTCTTTAAGCCGACATGCTGAATGAACACTATGGACAGAAAGTGTATCTAGCCCGAGGTCATACTGATCTCCGAAAAGCGATTGATGGTTTGGCTGGCATTGTGCAGCTAGAGTTTAATTTGAGTCCTTTTGAATCCAGTTTGTTTGTATTCTGCAATCGAAACAAGGACAAGCTAAAAATACTAGAGTGGACTCAATCAGGCTTTTGGCTTCATTACTTCAGACTAGAAAAAGGTCGCTTTCAGTGGCCAGATCAGACAGATGAGTCAAGTCCGTTAGGTATTACATGGCGAGAATTGCGATGGATTTTGGATGGGTTACCTCTAAAACCAGCAAAATTTCATCCTTCCGTACAATCAAAATACGTATTTTAGCTACAGGAAAAATATTTTTTGTTTTTTATTATATTCTTGCAGGAGTTTGATCAAAGGGCGCGAATTTGATATATATGGAAACTAACAATGCACGCCCTCAAACCACAACTGAAAACATACCCTGGCAAGAGCGAGCTCTCCATGCAGAAACCCTTTTAGGAGAAATGCAAGGAGTGCTTGCGCAAGCCAATGAGGAACTTGCTTATTTGAAAGCTCAGGTTCGCTTACTTACTGCCAAACGCTTTGGTGCTTCCAGCGAAAAGACAGCAGAGGGACAGCAATCGTTATTCTTTAACGAAGCAGAAATTACTGCAGAACCTTTTTCTCCAGAACCTGATCTAACAGATGTCAAACCTTTT
Organism: Limnochordia bacterium; assembly: GCA_007116145.1. Taxonomy (GTDB): domain Bacteria; phylum Bacillota; class Limnochordia; order Darwinibacteriales; family DTU012; genus CSBR16-88. The sequence continues at coordinate 1,231 of SKJB01000081.1, forward strand.
AAGCGACGCAAGTATAAAGGACAGCGAGACGATCTATTAGAAGGTCTTCCTCGGAATATTATTGAATACCGACTATCTGAGGATGAGTTGGCTTGTTTGAATTGCAATAATGAATTGCATATTATTGGCAAGCAAGTTAGCCAAGAGTTACGAACGGTCCCAGCTCAGTTTTGGGTTGATGAACATGTGCAATTTATATACGGTTGTCGTGATTGCGAAGTTCATGGAGATGGAGAAAACTCTTTTATAGTCACAGCTCCACGACCTAATCGGCCTATTGCCAATAGTATTGCTTCCCCTTCGTCGGTGGCTTATATTATGGATCAGAAATATACAATGGGAACCCCCCTATACCGACAAGAGCAACAGTGGACTCGCATGGGTATAAAGCTATCCCGACAAACCATGTCAAATTGGATCCTACACTGTGCGGAAAACTGGCTAGAGCCACTATTTCAGCGGATGCGGGTACACTTATTACAACAAGACATTATTCATGCAGACGATTACCGAAACATCTGCATTATCGAAACTTCATTGTGAACTGCCTGATAGACAGTCCACAGATCCCAAATTCGTTTCGATAATCTAGTTAGCGATTAGGTGCATAACTCTTTCAACAATGCCATTAGATCATTGTTTTCTCGCCAGGCTGGAACTTCATTTGCTAATGAAGGATATGCCCTAGTAATCGCATCTTGTTTAGCTTTGGTATTTACCCGCAGATAAACCTGTGTTGTTGCAACACTGGTGTGACCAAGGAAATCCCGTATTGCAATGATGTTTATTCCGGATTCGAGCAGATGGATAGCTCTGCTGGCCCGTATGGCATGGGGGTGAATGTTTTCCGGAAACGTGATTGCCGGATTAACTACCTTGGCTATTTCGAAATATCGTTTTAGAATTTTGGATATCCCTGGTCTGGTAAATTGAGCCCTATTTGTAGAGTTAAAAAGATAGAGTTCACCGCAGGCAGGTTGTTCCAAGAATCCTCGATCATGCATGTAAGACTCAACGATCTTTGCTGTCTCGGTCATGATCGGAACCGTCCGCATTTTTCTTCCTTTGCCGAGTAGTGACACTGTCTCAGGTTTCGCAAGACGGATATTTTTCACTTTTAAGTCAATAAGTTCTTGTATCCGTGCCCCTGTATCGTATAGCATGGCCATTATTGCAAGATCTCGTCGGCCCCGGTCACTAGTTTGGTCAGGAACTGCCAACAATGCTTTCATTGCCTCTTTTTCTAAGTAAACTATCTCGTGCATAATACTCCGTTTAGATGAAATAGCCAGTATCCGTTGACCATTTTGTAAAAAGGTCGGGTGTTCCAGAATGGCATAACGGGCGAAAGACTTGAATGCAGAAAGACGTTGGTTATGGGTGCTAGGACTTAAACATTTTGATTCACCCATTGATGTCAGAAACCCCTTTATGCTGTCTGATGTGATATCTTTAAGTTCAATGTGTTCTGGTTTCATTGCGACCGATACACAGAGGTATTCGATATACATTTTCAAAGCCAAGCTATAGGACTTAATGGTCTGCGGGCTAAGGTTTCTTTCGCCGGGTAGATGACTAGTAAGAAAGCGAGAGACACATCTGGCGAAATCTGTCGGGGCGTTTTTAACTTTCATGATAGCTTACCTCCGGCAGTATCCAGGAACAACCAGTACGGATGCGATCTCTCATTTCAGGAAACATCTCAACCGTCAGTCTCAGGTAGCGTTCTGTACCGAGTAGATTCTCATGGCCCATGTACGAAGACAAATACGGCAGCAAAGTATTTACATCCTTGCCTTCCTTCGCCCATCTAACTAGGTTATGAACCGCAAAAGAATGTCTTAAACTGTGCACGGTTGGACCATCGTCTGTATGCGGTATACCCGCAATCACCAAGCATTGCCGAAACGCATATCCAATCGTGCTTTTGTGGTAAAATCCCCTCCTGGGAGATGGTAAAAACGGCAAACTAGCAGCGCTACCCAAGGCTAGGCGTGCAACATAGTCCTGGCAACGCCGAAGAAGAGACAGGGCAATTGGCACGTATCGGTCCTTATTAAACTTAGCAGCGCGAATATGCAAAACACCGGTTTGCAGATCCACGTCTTCTACCCGAAGTCTAATCGCTTCTGATATTCGAAGGCCGCAACCATAGATCAATCTTAGCATCATGGGTATTACGATACGCCTTTGTGGTGAACTCGCGCGATACGGCAACAAGTCGGCCGCAGCCATGAGACTTACCAATTCTTCTATGCTGAGTACATGTGGAACGAAGGTGTACTTCCCCACACTAAGTACACCATTTGGGAGTACATATGCATCTATACCACAACGGACGAGATACTTGCCAAGACAGCGAACAGTAGATACTCTGTGGTTCTGCGTCGCTGGTTTTTCTCCTGGACGACGAGCGATAAAGGATTCAACCAACTCTTTTGTAAGCTGGTCTGTTGCCATTGGTGAGACAGCCACATAGGTGTCTAATTGACGGATGTAATGCTCAGAGCCAGTGGAATTGTACCCACGCATCCTTCTGTGCGCGACGTACTGTTCGAGAAGGTTCCCAAGGGGGCTGGTAAAAACAGGCATATCAGTCATTAACGCCCCTCCTCAACATCAAGAGCACAATGTCTGAGCCCTTCAATATCGCTGTGCAGATACACCGTTGTTGATGTCGATGTCGAGTGACCCAACACCGCAGTTATTACCGGAAGAGGCACCTGCTCAGAGAGCATATTTGAGGCAAGAGCATGCCTGAGTGAGTGTGGGCCTGCTTTGCCACTACAGACTCTAGATATACCGGCGTTTACCATACGCCTACTAAACACACCATGTAGACTCTTCATCTCGCAGTAAGGGGCCGTCAGCCGCGTAAACACATGAGTCGTATTCGCTTGCTTAGGTCTCGCATTAGTAATCCAGTCGGCTAAAGCCCAACCGACGTCATCTAGGATAGGTAGCACGTTCATCACAGCCGTCTTTTCCTGGCAAAAGCGTATTACCATGGACTCCCAATCAATGTCGGCAAGCTTGAGATTGATTATATCTCCTGAACGGATGCCGTATCTGACCATAAGAAGGATAAGCGCATAGTCGCGTTTACCTATTGAGTCTGACCTATCTACAGAATCAAGGAGCAATGCGACTTCTTCCCTAGTCCATAGCTTTTGGCTCGGTTTTGTCGGATACCGAGATGCTGAGGGGATAAAGAGTGACATGTCCTTTTCGATAACGCCGTTCGAGAACATACTGCGAAGAAAGCAGCGAAGGGATGACAACACTCGGGGCATCGCTCCTGGCGTCTTGCAACTGCATATAGATAAATACTCATCGAGAAATTTCGTGTCAATCTCGGTTAAGCTTGCCATACCGTAGCCATTCGCCGCTACAAGCAGGTTATATACATCACTAGACCGGTTAGTGATGGTTGCATCTGAAAGTCCCCGGTTCACACACTCTAACAGATACAAGCCATAATGGTTTCTAAAGCAGGATGGTGGTTCTTTCGTTTGAGAGACTCTTCCTGGGATGAAGCCGTTTTCCTCGTAGCACGTCAATATCCTTATTGCCCGAAGTTGATTGAGTACATGTGCTGATGGCTTTCTATTGCCACTCATGTCCCATCCATGATTATTGAGGAAATAATTCTTTACCAAGTCGTCAGAAAGAAACAATTCTCCTGTTGTAGCGGCAAATCTTGCAAGCCTAGCAAACGCTTGCCTAAAGTGTAGAATTGATATTTTCGCGTAACTTTGTTTCTCTAGCTCCCCTAGGGCACCTTCGGCTAATCGGTAAATCGTTCGTCGTTCCATGTTACATACCTCCAGAATTGAGATTTTTGTCTCGCATTCTAGAGTTTACCGATTATCGAAACAAATTAGTCGCTTGTGGCCTATCTAACTAGCAATCCGCAATGCAAGTTTCGATAATGTAGAAGTTTCGGTAATCGTCTTTATAGGAACGTTTCTATAAAGACGAAACAACGATGCAGGTATTAAACGAGCATGGCAAAACAGCCCAATCGAAATCCTACATGTGGTTGTATCGCTCTGGAAGAGGGGCTCCGCCTATAGTTCTGTACGAGTACCAGCCATCCCGACAAGGCTCTCACCCCAAGGCCTTTCTGGAGAAATTTACCAAATTTCTTCATACTGACGGGTACTCTGGGTACAATCAGGTCGATGGCGTCGTACGATTGGGATGTTGGTCCCA
>SKJB01000073.1 GCA_007116145.1 Limnochordia bacterium
TGGCTCATGAACTCGTTCCACGATAGGAAGATGCTCTGGAATCTTACGACCATGTCCCTTGTGTCCCTTTTGGCCTCCCTTTTTCTTCGGCGCTGAACCAGGGTTTTTCTGCTCTGATCCTACTTCCTCTGCCGAAGGTTGTTCTTGTGTTGGAGGCACTTTTGGCTTATTCCTTCGTTCACCATACATCTCCAACTGCAACTTGCGCAGAATACCTTCTTTGTGTTCAAGCTCTTCCGTAAGTGCAGCGATTATAGCTTCTCGTTCTTCGAGATGATCACGGGTTTGCTCTAGTTCAACCTCCAATTGACGCACCGCTTGGGTCCAGGAACACTTACCTACAAGGTGGTCTGTTTGCTATGCCCTTGTTTATCTTATACCTTGCAGCACAACGGTTTCAGACTTTACTTCCTATCTGATATTTTTATGATTACTTCTAACCTGCTAAAACCCTTTAATTGACTGTGTCAGAAGACCTGGTAGTTTTGGTCTTGGTAATTTCGGCCTACAGTGGCTAGCTGCCAGTTTGTGGCAAGCATAATAATTAATGAAGCAACCCCACCGACTAAACTCCCTAATAATCCGCGTAGTGTTTCTCCGTAAGCACCTTCCATAGTTTTTAGGTCGTTCGTTAAGCGCGATATGAGGTCTCCACTGTGGTGTTCTTGTGTGTAGTCAAAAGGTAGTCTCTGAATGTGGGCGAATACTTTGCGTCGAAAGTTAGCAGTGGTCTGCAAGACACTTCTGTCAAAGTAGTAGTTAGCGAAAGCCCAGGCAACAATTAAGCATCCTAAGAGTAGAGATGTTTGCCATTGTCAGCGATATAGTGCATTAAAATTGCCCTCTCTGCTGCATCGAAGAGTACGAGAAAGAAGGCGGCAAAAAGTACGTTCATCGCAAAGGGCGAAATACAACAAATTAACATTGCGGGTAGATAGACGAATTTTGATTGAATTTCTGGAAACAGTCTATTACGTTGTGGCACCTTCATTGGTGAGCCTCCCTATACAGCTGGCTGGTGTATGCATTGGTTTTTACATAAACGATAGTAGGCACCACGTCTCTCTAGCAACTCTTGGTGTGTACCTTGTTCTACAATCTCTCCCTGATCCACCACTAAAACTCGATCGGCATTTTTAATTGTTGAAAATCGATGGGCGATAACAAGGGTCGTCTTATCTTGCATGAAGTTTTCTAAAGCTTGTTGTACTAAGGATTCGGACTCGGTATCAAGGGCAGAGGTGGGTTCGTCTAATAGTAGTATCTCAGGGTTTTTAATGATTGCTCGCGCAATAGCGATACGCACGCTCCGCATGACAGAGCTATCTCCATGTGCAACACTCCAAAGGACCCTCGAGCAGCCACAGTGATCCCTAAAGTCATCTGCCCATCTTGTATTCCATCAGTAGATCCTCCTATGCTACATTGATTTTGGTTTCGACAGCCAAATCACAAGCATAGGAGAGGACAACATGCCCGCTAATTTTTCATCACATAACGCGCTGGGATTACAGCTACCATATTGTGTTTATTCCCAAATATCGCCGAGAATTCTCATGAAATATCACGGTAGATTCCCCTGCACTCAAGGTAGCAATACTCGGCAGGTAGCATTGCAATACTAAAAAGAAATAGCAAACTTTTTGAGAAACCAAGCAAAACTCTTTTTCCGGATATGCTCAAACTCTTTTTTTAATCGGATGCACTCCTCGTCTTTGCTTAATTCCGAGAAAATTTCGAGATACTGCTGATCCAAACGCCACATTAATCTCACTTTTTCAAGATGATTTTGATCCATATGCAAAAACGCAAGATAGGCTAGGTTGCGTTTTCTAGCCTTGGAGTCAATTTCGTACTGCTTCTTACGTTCAATATGAATCACTTGCACATTTGGCTGAATCACAATACGATGACCAGTTGTCCAAAGACGCAGAGAAAGCTCCTGGTCTTCATATCCCCACCCCCGGAACATCTCACCATGGCCACCAACAGCTTTGTAGGCAGTAGCTCGTATTGCGGTACAACCGCCTGGGCTTAAGGGAACTTCACGCACGCGGCTTGGTTTCTTTAGAATCGGTTGCCATACTAACCACTCATTCCAAGTTCCACCGTAAAAACTGTATATTATTCGATTGTTTTCCGATATATTTTTTATTCCTGAACACACTGCGTGAGTGTTAGAATCTTGCAAAGGTCGAAGAAGTGTAGTGAGCCACCCAGAGCTAAAGCGTAGATGAGCATCGAGGAACAACATGACATCACCTGTAGCCATACTTGCACCTAGCCGTCTACTGCCAGCAACACCTAGATCACAACCCTTTTCATAAATAACAGTGCTATATTCGGGCTGCATTAAGAAATCACAAGAACCATCCGTAGAACCATCATTGATAACAATTACTTCAAAATCTCCATAGTATGCAGTGTTAAGAAGCGACTCTACAGTAGACCGAATATATTGCCCTTCATTCTTTGCAGAGATGATTATCGAGAGCTTATCAATGGATAAGACGGAGGAGGGAGGTTGCACACTCTTTCGATAACTGCTTACATTTCTTTTCATTACATCTTCTCCAATGCATATATTTTAGTTGTCATTCATAATATACTCATCTCCAAATATAGATGTTCCAAAAACTACCTAACCAATCAAAGACGGGGGCTGATTGTAGTTAATGTACTATATGTGTTCAGATTTTTTTCCCTAGGAGGAGTTGAAGCGGTTTTACACAACAGAAAAAAAGCATTAAAAAGACAAGGTGTAAACGTTGATATACTCTTCTTAACAAGGAGGACAAAGGGTCTTTTTGACAACGACTCGAATGTTTTCTTTATTAGCAACACAAGATCCATTAAGGTCTTTTTAACCCAAAGGCATTACGAGCTCATTTCTATCATCGATTCACCTGATTTTTTTGCCATATTACATGCAGTTGCTTACGATGGAATCGTTATTAATGAATGCCACACCTCACAAGAAGAGCATTTAGAGTATGTGCAAATAATTAGCAGGCTACCAGTGGTTAAAACGATAATTTCACCTAGCACCTATTGGTCGGAATGGATTCACAGAAAGTATATGTGTCCGATACCCATCTACACAGTACCAAACGGAATTGACTTGCAGAGTTTCGCACATCAACAAGCCCAACCTAAAAACTTCAAGCTCCCTAACCCACTAAATAAACCGATACTGTGCTGGATAGGGAGGATGGATCAGATTAAGAACCCCTGGGAGTTTCTGAAGATAGTTAAAGAGATAAAAACTACCACTTCACACTTTACCGCTTGGATGATAGACGGGGGAACATATAGCCCGTTAATGGAAGAAATTCGACTAGGAATTATTAAAACTGGGCTCAGCAACTATGTGCACATAAAAACAAAAGTTCCTTACAAATTCATGCCGCTTGTGTACTCTCAGGTAGCGAACTCGGGAGGGTGTCTCATATCGACGTCTCGCACAGAGTGCTATCCTATGACGTTTCTAGAAGCCATGGTTTCTAGATGTCCAATAATATGCAGTTATCTACAAGAAACAAAAGAAATCGTCCGTAATAACATATCAGGTCTTTGCTATGACTTGACAAATACTACTGAAGCTGTTTTATGCATTCTAAAAATACTTAACCAAACTGAATTACGCAGAGCAATCACAAATTACGCATATGAGCAAACCTCGCGTCTTAATGACAATAATACTATCGCAGGAACCTTGAAAGCTATTTATAGCAAACTCTGATCCAATCGAGTGTGGTAAATTGTGTATCATTGTAAGCATAATTCGTAAACCTTACGTACTCTGGCAACCATTTGTTGTAGATCAAAGTGTTTTTCCGCGATAAGCCGTGCTTCTCTCCGAAGATTAGGAAGCAGATGCCGGTTACAGTAAATGTAATTTAGATCGTCCTTAATCATATCTACACTAGCAAGTGGAAATGCATACTGTGGAAAAGCATCTACGATCGCATCTTTCTCTGCAAACCAGTCGGTCCTAAGCATTCCAGCATATCCGTGTCCTAATAAGTAGCCTACATTTCCGCATGCCATTGCCTCTCGTAAGGCCCGACCATGTCCAAACACGAGATGGTTCCTTTGTAAAAACCAAACAGGATCATCAACCCATCCATAGTTGGTCATAGCGAGTTTAACCCCTTGGGCAATTCCTACCATGCTAGCGATGATATTTTTCCCCTCCCTTTGTAAGAGAGTGATCGCTTGATCTAGAGCAGCAGCCCCTGCTGAAAACGTACCGTGAGTTCTACCAAACCATAGAATATACAAAGGTCCGACTTGCAAATTTTTCAGAGAGCGTGGATGAAAGCGAGTGAGATCAATTCCATTTTGAATTAAAGATGTCTTCATGGTATGCTGCATACAACAACGAATTTGAGCAGGTCCAACAGCAATAATATGCTTAGCGTGATTCAACACTAGTGGAAACTGCCTTTCCCAGGGATAAACGGCATGCACAGTTAATACTAGAGGCACAGATGTGGCAAGTGATACATCAAGAGAGTGATCAAAGACCAAAGGCGAATGGGCATGAATTAAATCAGCGGAGTATTTATTAGCTATTATTAGCAGGTCATTGCTGTTTTTGTACTCAATGACGGTAATACTAGACAGTCTTTTGGAAATAGACCTACTCATTCGTGGAGAGTTAGTACGTTTTAAGATAGCCAGTAGAACGTTACCATTACTAGATTGAAGCTTGCTAGCTAAATCAAGAACATGGGTAAACAAACCACTCTTGCAAAAGATGCTAGTTAACATCACTCGCACATTTACACCTCATTTGGTTTGGCTATTGGTATCTTATTCCTATAGCAATCAGCATTCAATGAACACTCTGATCATATTTACACTATGCAGGAGTGCACGTCAAGTATGACGAATATAGAGCTAGCGCTTTGACACTGACAAAGTACTGGCTCTATTGCTTAACGAGCAAGGCACACTACGATCTTATTGAGCATAGTGTGCCTTCCCGTTTTATCCTCTTTCGGTTTCTAATCTTGAAATGGTTCTATTAAGAAGTCGCATTCTTTCAAACATAAAACCGATGACTCCGACAGCAACAAGCCTAAGAACCATAAGATCCACCTCCACAGTTATTAGCGTCCCTTTAAGTATACTTCGGCATACTCCATTTTTTCCCCTTACTCTCGATTCAGAAGAAACCTGCTTATACTGCAATAGATTTGGTTATAATTTGATGCGCACAAGAGCCGTTGCACAAACGCAACGGCTCTTAATCTCTCACACAAACTATTTTACTACAACTGATCCTGCTCCATCACCTGTAAGAACTAAAGGCATAAACTGGTCGAGGTTATTAACCCAGGCTGTTACTGGATTGCTTTCACTTCTAGTGTTCAGAAGCACAGACTTACGAGATGATCCGTCATCAGAATCAGATATGATGACGTTAAATAGAA
>SKJB01000095.1 GCA_007116145.1 Limnochordia bacterium
CATTAGGAGATCGCCAACTTTGAAGTTGGCAGATCCGCTGGGACAATTCGCGACGCGAAATTGTTGGCTCTGCATCGACTGTTTCTCCAATGTATGCAATTAAGGATTCTGAGAAATTGAGACCATGGATTTGCATGGCTTCATCATACCAACATTCTACCCCTGTGTTCAGTGTGTATTTCGATCAGATTCTAGAGAAGGGAACTAGCCATGCACTCCAACTTACTACATAGTTTTCCACAACACCATCGGATGATTGGATATTCTTTCCAAAATCTACCTAGACAAGCTCGCCACCTCCCTGATCAGCAAAGTCAATTAAGCCTTCCGGAACAACTAGTCTCCATTCATTGTTATACACACCATCATTAGTTGAAACCCTTAATAGATATTTGGTACTCCGGCCGGTCTGTCTTCTACAATAGTCGATAAATGCCTGGCTTACGTGAAGATCCTGCATGAATTTTTCTAAAAAAATCCTGTCTTCTGATAAAGTACCTGTGTGCCATAGTCATCTAGATAGACTTTCAGTTTCTCTTCATCTAGATAGTGCATAGCTGATAGACAATTCAGCAGTTCCTCAAAGCCGCCTATCTTCTCGAAATCATTGATGCTATCCACCACTGTGCGTTCCAAATCAGTTACTCTAATCCCTTAACTGTTTCGTGGCTCAACTATTCCCTGGTTTATTTTGGGGGCGATGCGTTTGTAGGTTATCCCTTCAAACTGGTAATTCCTAAATCTGACCTGTGATCCCACATACATCTCGTAATAGACCTGATTAGCCACTCCATGGAATTCGAACGCAGTGTGATGAGACAAGTAGGCTTTACTGCTACTAGCACAAGCAATTTGATAGCGTGAGGCAACTACTTCCCTACTGGCCCCTTGGCTCCATCCTTCTGCCGCTCAGCACCGGCAACGATTTCCTATATCGCTTGTATTGCAATTTAGGCATAGCTTTATCAATGGATTGCAAGTGTTTCTCTGGCGCCGCTTAGAACCTGGCTCTTCAACCGACTTTTGATTTGCTCACCGATTTTACTGCCTGATTCTCACCTAGCTGCTGCAGATCCGTATCCGGACTGTTTCGAAGCGACTGATATTGTCGGGCAAAATCCTTAGCACTCCCTAACAGACCTAAATAAGCACCAGCAATTACTGTGCTTATCTATTTATGCACTTATTGAAACCAGGATGCTGGTGCGATATCCGCAACGAAATTCTGTGTGAACTTCGAAAAACAAAACTATTATACTCGTTTTTATTGTGTTTCAAAATTAGTTCTTAGATTACTTATTGAGTACATATAGGTATTTAGCCTGTTGGAGACGAATTTAGTTGGAAAAAAATTATTATATACTATTGTGATAATTTGAGGACTATTGGGGCCAGGCACCTTAGACCTTAGACGAGAACAAACACTTGACGCTGACCAAACTGATTTTTGTATATTACTGTTAACACATGTTGATAATTGTTGCGACATATTGTAAACTAAAACTAACAGGAGGGATGACTTATGAGTAGCAGAAGTAAGTACATTACCGCTCAAGAGCTAGCTGAATCTTTGAGTCTGTCGGTGGACACAGTATGGCGATACACACGCGAAAAAAGAATACCCTTTGTCGAAATAGGCTCTAGACAGTATCGTTACTGCAAGGAGGATGTGCTTGGAGCACTACAACAAAAATCAAATTCTTATCTAGCAAGAGAGCAAGAAACCCCGTATAATACCCGAAAGATGACTTACGAGGACTACGCTCAACTGCCAGAAGAACCTGGATTTAGGTACGAGGTTATTGATGGTGTGCTGATCCGTGATCCATCACCATCTATTGAGCATCAAAGAATTTCCAGACGATTGCAACGGATACTCGAGGACTATTTTGCTAAGACCGATCCTGAAGGAGAGATTTTTGATGCTCCTTTGGATGTAACATTATCAAAGTACACTGTCGTGCAACCGGACTTACTGTACCTACCAGGGAGCCGTCCTGCCATAAGTACTCCTATTGCTATATTACCAGAACTAGTAGTGGAGATTTTATCTCCCTCCACCGGCAGAAAAGATCGTGTTACTAAATTAAACCGCTACCAAGCTTCGCAAGTCCCCCACTATTGGATAGTAGACCCCGATAGTGGAATCATCGAAGCTTATGAGCTAAGAGAAGGAAATTATGTATCGCTAGTACGAGCTTGCGAAGGAGATTTTACTCATCCGAGTTTTCCTGGACTTTCCTTCGATATGCAGGGTGTTTTCAGTCTACCCCAGGGTCGTACGATTTAGATCCTACACATCTCTCTGGTTATCACGTTTATTACATGGTAGACAAATAGATTTTAGTTTCATGCAACGCTAGTGATAAACATTACGAAGGAGCGGGCTATAAGTGTAACCCACTCCTTCGTAATATCTCTAATCTAAACACTGATCTAACTCATGGTGCGATCAGGCATAATGTTTCAATACTATCGTAAAAACGTTGCTTGTACGCTTTGGACACTATCATAAGCAATCCCATTATGAACTCTGTTTTGCTAAATCATACCAAAACTGATAGGCATCAGCACAATCCCCCATAGGTGGGATCTCTAATGGATCAATGACTGTCAAATCTATCTCCTCAGCAACGATTTTAACCAACTCTTTTTCTGGCCCACACGAATGAATGTGAGATGGTATACCATACTGCTTTGCTAGGGTGGTAATACGTTTAACAATTGGTAGAGCGAGTTCTCGGAACGTATTCGGTGTTTGAAAAATAAGGGTGCCCGCTCCTCCAGTACAGATAAAATCGGGTTTAACTGGTAACGCCATAAGCTGAACTCTGGTTTGCTTTTTGATGTGCTTATAGCATTGCACATCGGCATAGACTATAGCCTACTATACTGTCGGTAAAAAAGCATACAAATTGGCATTGGGGAAACTCCATGTTTTAGTCCAGCACTATAACAAAGGAGTAAATCACCAATGCCTAAAAAAGTAACTTTTTTTGAATTAGCAGTGTGTACTACTAGTTATAACATTGCAGGAGCAGCTCTTATGCCTGATAAACACTATAACAAGGAGTCTATTTGTTAAACATCTCATCTAGTGCTGCTTGGACTTGAGGAGCTACTTGTGCTAAGGCAGTAGCTGGATTTATTCCTTCTACAATGATTTGCGTAAACGCTGTATTATAACCATTTCGTTGAACGATTGGAAGAAGTGGTGTGTCCATCATGTTCCTAGCAGCAAACTGCCAAACCTCTAAAGACAGCCGATCAGGAAGCTTGTTTGCCCAAGTGTTCCAATAGAATTTTTCATACTCCTCAGAGGTCATATCGTGATACGGTTGAATATACTTTAACATAGCTCCTCTTAACTCGATAATTGCTTGAGGATCGGGCTCGTGTGAGGGAATAACTCCCATCCACTTGTTGTAGATTGGGGTAATGTGTTCTGTTGCTTGGGGGCCTTTAGGTAAGGGTACCAGTGTCCAAAGATCCGCAAACTGCTGGAAATGATCAAGTGAAAGGATGTTAGGTATACCGAGAGCCATTGTAACACACTGAAAGGAGGCCAGCCTCAGCATGCAAACGAGTATTAGATGCTGTTAGACCTGTTGCTGCAATTAATGTGTTCCCACCTAAAACGGGCATTTTTTCCACCAAAACCACATTCGCACCTTGTTGAGCTGCATTAGCGGCTACTAGACAGATCAAGTACTTAATGCTATTCTATCGTACTACTAGATAACTCCTATACTTATACAAGGAATCCTACCAGTAATACTAACACTACGATTAATGGTGCTGGGATCCTTCTGGTTAATAATAGCGCTACAGTATGGAGCATAACCAGAAAATTATCAATCGCAAATCCACTATTTTGCATCAGAATTACTGCAGCTACGCTGATTAACCCACCTGCAACTGCAGTAACACCTTTAAGAGAAACCTTAATTCCCTTTATCTTCTTCAAATTCTCCCATACTGGATAGATGAAGTAGATCAGAAGAAGTCCAGGTAAAAAGATGGCAAATCCACCCACAATGGCACCCATGATCTGAGTCAAAACACTCCCACCAGAAGCTACCATTCCACCCGCATAGGCACTAAAGCTAAACATCGGACCTGGTAGTCCTTGGACAAGTCCATATCCCGTCAAAAATTCTTGATTTGTCATATACTGATTCACTTCTACTAACTCACTATACATAAGTGGTACTACTACCTGTCCACCCCCAATTACTAAGTAACCATAGCGATAGAAACTCTCAAAGAGGAGTATAATTCCACTATCCCAAATTAACGTCAGCAAGACACTTGCAATTGCAATAGCTGCAAAGGCAATAAAATATGGCCAAGGAGGACTTAATTGAACACGATTCCAGAGATTCGTCTCATCCGAAGTAACGATACTTACCACTCCACCAAGGACAAGAACAAGTGGGAAAATCCAAGGTTCTCTAATAAAGAAGGTGGTTATTGCTCCAAAGAGGAGTAAACCCATCGTAATCCTGTCCTGCACAACCTTTTGTCCTATGCGATAAGCTGCTACTATAATGAAGCCAACGGCCATCGGACCAATGTATCGAAGTACATCCGGAGCTACATTCAACGCATCCAAGAGTTGACTGGAAAAAGAGAGCAAAGTCATCAACATAAGTACCGGCAATGCCCAAACCAGCATCGTTAGTAAGGCCAACCATGGTCCTCCAACCCTATGCCCAATAGCAACAATTGTCTGCGTGCTACTAGGACCAGGTAAAATACCAGTTAAAGCAATAAGCTCGACCAATTCTTCTTCGGTTAAATACCTTTTCCTTACAACCATTTGGTCAGTAAAAACACCATAATGAGCTTCAGGACCTCCATATGCACCTAAGGAACAGATCAACACATCTCGCAGAAACACATGCCATAGCACCTTAGTTGCTATTGTCTTCTCCATTAGAGATCTCCTTTCTATACCTAACCTGGGCATTTTACTAGCCGAACTGTCCGTACCATACTACCACTTCCAATTATCGTATTTTGATGATTTCCACCGTTCTTAATGTCTTCTAAGAGATCGGACCACCAGTCAATCTCAGTTTTTCTCTGAAATGTTCACCCGAAGACGTTCCAACCATAGAGACACTATGTAGAGGCGCTATCAGATCATAGCCCTATTTCATAGATTTTTTGGAGAGTATTAAGATGCAACCTCTTTTCGTCTGGTTCCTCAGCAAATTTATACCATTCTACAAGCCTATACCCGAACAAGACAAGGATTAGTTCATAGATGCAATGATCTGAGATATGGATCTCCAAGCAACACAGAATAGTACTTGCTTTTTTGTTTATATATCTGCAAAAACATATCTAATGGCATTCCATGCGAGCCTGTTGGGGTTAGAATAGGTGGAAATTCATCAAGAGAAGGG
>SKJB01000004.1 GCA_007116145.1 Limnochordia bacterium
AAATTTCTCCATCGCCGTCAACTCCTTTCCAATGCGCGTACATCCACAAACCTACCCGTTACAGCAGCAGCTCCTGCCATGGCTGGACTAACTAAATGTGTGCGCGCTCCCTTGCCTTGTCTCCCTTCAAAATTTCGGTTTGAAGTCGAAGCACACCGTTCACCTGATGGGACAAAGTCTGGATTCATACTCAAGCACATACTACAGCCCGAATCACGCCACTCAAAGCCAGCAGCAAGAAAAATAGCATCGAGTCCCTCGCTTTCAGCTTCAGCTTTAATCTTCTGCGATCCAGGAACTACTATTGCCCGCACTCCAGGTGCAACACGCTTATTCTTGACTACAGCTGCCGCCGCTCGCAGATCGCTGAGCCGCCCATTCGTACAAGAGCCAATAAACACGTGTTGGACTGCTATTTCGGTTAAGGGTTGCCCAGGAGTCAGACCCATATAGGAAAGCGCTTGTTCAATCGCCTTTTTTTCTGATGGAGAATGACTAGCCTCTGGATCTGGTACAACTCCACTGATGCCTACTCCTTGCGAAGGATTCGTCCCCCACGTTACTCGAGGTTCAACGTCTGCACCATCGATCTCTATCGTGCGATCGAACTCTGCACCCTCGTCTGTAGCCAACTTACGCCAAACCTCAACAGCCTGTGTAAAATCCTCACCTTGGGGTACATGTTTCCGACCTTCCAAGTAAGCAAATGTTGTTTGATCTGGGCTAATCAAACCTGCTTTCGCACCAGCCTCAATAGACATGTTGCAAACTGTCATCCGCTCTTCCATGGTCATCCCACGAATAACATCACCCGTGTATTCCATGACATAACCCGTACCAAACTCAACTCCGAATTCTGCAATAATCGCTAGAATAACATCCTTAGCAGTGACTCCCACCCCTAATTGACCGTTTATTTTCACCTGCAAAGTTTTCGGATACGATTGCCACAGTGTTTGTGTCGCTAACACATGCTCCACTTCACTTGTGCCGATTCCAAATGCTAAAGCTCCAAAAGCTCCATGGGTGGATGTATGAGAGTCTCCGCAGACAATAGTTTTTCCTGGATGGGTAAGACCGAGCTCTGGACCAATAATATGCACGATACCACTATCTGGACTCCATAGATCAGCTATCGGAATACCAAAATCTGCGCAATTTCTCGTTAGTGTTTCCATCTGAGTTTTTGCGATTTTATCGCTAATCCGAAGACGGTCCACAGTAGGCACATTATGGTCCATCGTCGCAAAGGTTAAATCTGGTCTCCGTACTCTGCGGTTGGCTAGACGCAATCCCGCGAAAGCTTGAGGCGATGTTACCTCATGCACCATATGCAAATCAATATAAAGGAGATGAGGTTTCGCTTGCTCATGCACAATAGTATGCTTCTCCCAAATCTTTTCAATGATCGTTTTTGCAGTTCCCATCCTGCTACCCCTCTCCAGTTGCCGTAACTCCGTCCATTTGGTGATGCCCTTTTCCTGGAGCAATCATCGGGTAGACATTTTCCCCATGTGCAACACGAAAATCCATTAAAACAGGGCCATCATGTGCTATGGCTGCAAGCAAAGCACCTCTTACTTGTTCAATACGCTCAATTTTCATCCCTTTAATATCATAGGCATCCGCTAATTTGACAAAATCTGGCTGTACAGGGATCAGAGAATTGGAGTATCGTTCCTCAAAAAAGAGCTGCTGCCATTGGCGCACCATGCCTAATGCCTCATTATTAACAATAATCACTTTCACGGGTAAATTCCACTCTTGTAATAAGGATAGTTCCTGTAATGTCATCTGGAAACCACCATCACCAGTAATGGCTAATACAAGCTTATGCGGCTCTGCTATTTGTGCTCCGATAGCAGCTGGAAAACCAAACCCCATCGTCCCTAATCCACCTGAAGTTACCCACTGATGGGGGTTGTCCCCTCGGTAATACTGCGCTGCCCACATCTGATGCTGTCCAACATCAGTAGTAACAATTGCCTTGCCCATTGTTACTTCAAAGATCAGTTCCATTAACGCTTGCGGCTTAATTTTTTCTCCATCTTGCTTATACCAATAGGGATACTCTCTCTTTAGTTGGTGACACTTGGCATACCAGTTATGATAACTGCTTGGTTGAGTACCTAAGTGCAGTAGCGCTTGCAATGCCTCTTTAGCATCGGCTATGATACCGATCGCAGTCGGAACATTCTTACCAATTTCAGCTGGATCGATATCAATGTGTGCTATAATCGCATGGGGAGCAAAATCTGCTAGATTGCCAGTTAGGCGATCATCAAACCTAGCACCAATGCTAATTAGTAAATCACTTTCATAAAGAGCCATATTTGCACTGTAAGCGCCATGCATTCCACCCATTCCTAAAAATAGTGGGTGCGTTCCTGGAAAGCATCCTAGTCCTAGCAAAGTATTAACTACGGGTATCTGGTGTTGATCCGCAAACTCCACTAGTTCTTTGGAGGCCCTTGCATGTAAGACCCCAGCTCCAGCTAGTATTATTGGTTTTTTCGCCTGCGTCAATACTTTTGCCAGCTTCGCTACTTGGTCTAAGTCTGGGTGTACTAGCGGGTTATATCCAGCTAGTTGAAGCTGTGGTTCACTGTTAGGTCTACCCATTGCGATCGATATATCCTTCGGTAAGTCAATAAGGACCGGTCCAGGTCGGCCGGTGCTTGCAATGTAAAACGCCTCCTTAACGATACGTGGAATATCTTCAACATTCCTTACCTGATAATTGTGTTTTGTAATCGGCATCGTTATCCCGATGATATCTGCCTCTTGAAATGCATCCGACCCGATAAGCGTGGTTGTCACCTGACCAGTGATTACAATAAGAGGTAGAGAGTCAATCATTGCATCAGCTAACCCTGTCACTACATTTGTTGCACCGGGTCCAGATGTAACCATACACACACCAGGCTTGCCGGATACACGAGCATATCCTTCTGCAGCATGAATAGCGCCCTGTTCATGGCGAGTTAAGATATGTCGAATTCCCTTCTTATATATTTCATCAAAAGTAGGTAATATCGCTCCTCCTGGGTAGCCAAAAATGACATCAACATTTTCGGAAATAAGAGCTGTAAGTAGCATGCTCGCTCCAGACATTTTGTGATTCGTGTTCATCTCTGTTCCTCCTCTGATTGCACCAGCAATGAATACCTCTTATTATAAACCGTAATCATTATCAATGCAATATGGGTTAAAAAGAATCTCTCCAATAAAGGAGAGATTCTTCAGTGTTACTTATCGTTCGATACTATGCAACAGGCGGAGTAAATGTACGAGCTGCTAATTCTTGATCTATCATTAAAAGACCATGCCCATTATCTCCAACAAGTTTTACTTTGTCGAGCCAGGTACTCATTGTTGCCTCTTCTTCAACTTGCTCATCGACAAACCATTGAAGAAAGCTTATGGTGGGGTGATGCTTTTCGGCTTGTGCAAGATCAGCTAATGTATGGATGCGTTTGGTAACGAAAACTTCGTGTTTCAAAGCAAGTTCAAACACCTCTTCAAGCGACTTGAAATCGTTCCTTGGTTCCTCATAGCCAGTCATGGTTACACGTCCATTTAGGCTGTTAATGTAATTAAAAAACTTCATAGCATGAAAACGTTCCTCTTCAGCTTGAATAATGAAGAAGTTGCCAAAACCGTCTAACCCTCGATCAATACAGTAAGCAGCCATTGCTAAGTAATAATTTGCAGAGAAAAACTCATGTTTAATCTGTACGTTTAATTCATCTAACATTTTCTTTGACAACATATCGATATTACCTCCATTTTTGGTTGTTGCTATCCTTATATTACCATAAATAGCCAAATCAATCAAGTATTGACAGCAGTTATCGTTATCTCTACTACCAAGCCCCTTTGGTTTTATGCTAATTGGACAATTTAGCCAATAACTGTTAGGATATGTAGTGTAATCAACAAATCTAAATCTTTGATTTAACACAAAGGAGCATGTAAACATGAGTGAAAACAAAATCCTAGCAACAGTGAATGGCAAGAACATCACCCAAGACGATGTAGAAATGATGCTACAGAGGTTAGATCCTAAGCGGGCAGCCCAGTTACGCTCAGCCGAAGGACAGCAACGGGTAGTTGAGGAACTGATTACTCAACAGCTTTTTTTAGCCGATGCAATCGATACTAACCTTGAGAACGATGAAGAGTTTCAAAACGAGATGTTAAAAATTAAGTATGATGTCCTAATTCAATATGCAATACGCAAGTTAATGCAAACTGTTGCCGTTACACCTGATGAAGTAAAGGACTACTATGAGCAACATAAAGAACGGTTTATCGGCCCCGAAAGTGTGAGAGCAAGCCACATCTTAGTAGATGACGAAGCAACAGCTAACGATGTCTTAGTGAAAATCAATGAAGGAATGACCTTTGAAGAGGCGGCTAACACCTATTCCAAATGCTCTTCTGAGCAAAACGGCGGGGACTTAGGATTTTTCCCACGCGGCCAAATGGTGCCCGAATTTGAAAATGTTGCATTTGCGCTAGAAGTAAACGAGACAAGTAAACCAGTAAAAACTCAGTTTGGATACCACATTATCAAACTAATTGATAAAAAAGAGGCACAACCCTCAACCTTTGAAGAAATCGAAGCAAAATTGACCCAGCAGATAACTGAAATGAAGCAAAGTGAAGTGTATCAGCAAAAGAGTCAAGCTTTGAAAACAAAGTTTCCAGTGGAATTGCTAGCGAGATAGCCCAGATTTATTGGGCTATTCGTTTCTCAATTCTTAAAAATGCCTGCACAACAACGGGATCAAATTGCTTGCTACTACCCTTAGTAATTTGATCCACTGCTTCATCATGAGAGCGAGCGAGCTGATAGGGGCGGTTGTTGGTGATCGCGTCATAACTATCTGCTACACAGAATATCCGTGCGGCTAATGGAATATCCTCACCTTTTAAATTATCGGGATATCCATGACCGTCATAGCGCTCATGATGATATAAAGCAACTTCAATCGCCATTAGCAGAAAGCCACGGCTAACCTGTCTACTCCCAATAATATTAGCTATAGCTTCACCACCAATGACTGTGTGCTGTTTTATGATTGCAAACTCTTCCTTGGTAAGTTTACCAGGCTTGAGAAGTATCGAATCACTAATAGCAATTTTACCGAGATCATGTAAGGGTCCTACTTTATACAATTGCTCAATAAAACTCTCTTCCAAACCCATTTCTCTAGAAATCAATACTGAGAGATCTCGAGTGCGCTCAAGATGAAGCCCTGTTTCATAATCGCGCATCTCTACAAGCTGAGCCATGGAAAAGGCTGTATCGTCACTAACTTGAAAATATTGATCCAGAATAACTGTTATCGTTTCATGATGAAGTCGATCAAGAAGTCGAATTCCAGCCATTAAATCAGTTGTTGTAAACGCACTCTCAAGAGAATCGAGATAAGCATCTTTATAGTAATGATATGCCTCTAAAATTGTAGCATACGGTATATCATTGTAAGCGAAATTAACTCCAACTGCACTGTTAGCCTCTTGATAACCAATAATATCTGCTCCTTTAGTATCTCCGATATAGCAGATAAAATTCTCTAGGATCGTTGATATCCCACTATAGATATGCTGGTATTCTAGATCATCCGAAAAATATATGTTTTCCTTGATAAGCTCCATCCATCGATTTCGTATTCTCGCTCTATGTTGTTGAAAAAGGACCGAAATCTTTTGAAGAAGGGCTAATTCATTCGTTTTCATTCTAAGTACACCTCACTTAAGAACAAAGTCAAATCCCAGGATCAAAACGTAGCACTGTACTATATAGTTCAAATCGCAAATAATTTAGTCCTCAAAAGGGTATTTTAAGTTCCACTGTGAACGCAATGTATCCATTGTTTCTACCACACTGAGGCTCTGGCTATGGGGCATAATCGCACTCTCTAAATTTCCTCTACGAAGACAATTCATCACCTCAATAGCCTCGCACTCATACCCGTTACTGAGATGAGGCTGCTCAAAGTGATCAACAACAGTATCTCCTAGCTTTAGACTCGCTGATGTTGCACGCCAAAAGTTAGGAATGTGAATACTACCGCTTGTGCCAAAAATCGTTGCATTATGGGGTATATATGTGCGTATTGCACATGTCAATGCAGCAATCTGCCCTTGTGGATAGCGAAAAAGTATTCCAGCCCGCTCATCGACGGCCGTTTCTCCCATCTGCGCGACACCACAAACTTGAGAAGGCGAGATCCCAAAAACCATATTGGCAAAGGATACGGTGTAAACACCCACATCTAATAGACTTCCACCACCGAGGTTAGGATCAAAGAGTCGACTATTAGGGTTCATATCTGTATGGAAACCAAAATCTGCTTTTACCATCTGCACCTCTCCAATTCGGCACTCCGCTAACCATTGCCGTACTTTGACTATAGCTGGCAAAAAACGAGTCCACATGGCTTCCATGAGAAAAACCTTGTTCTGTTGAGCTTGTTCAATCATTTCTCGTATTTGTTTTGCATTCACCCCCATGGGTTTTTCAACCAAAACAGCCTTACCTGCATTGATACACAGAAGGGCATGTTCGAGGTGAAAGGGATGAGGAGTAGCAATATAAACAACATCGACATTCTTATCCATTACCAACTCTTCATAGCTCCCGTAACTAGTGGCTACACTATACTCGTTTGCGAACATGGCCGCTTTTTCCTTGGAACGGGACCCAATTGCCGTCAACTCTGCATCATCAATCACACTTAACCCTTTCGCGAACTTACGAGCGATATTACCTGGTCCTAAAATACCCCAGCGAATTTTTCCCATCATAATTCAACTCCCGTTTTATGGCAAAATATAGCTCTTTTACTTGGCTTCTTTCTCAGCGTACTAGCGCGCATAGGAAACTTCACAATCTTTATCGGTTTCCTGCCGCACCTGGTCTTGGATCTGCTACGTTAGCTGAGGAATAAATTGTGATCCCTTGCGAACTAGTTCGACGATAAAACCCTAGAATCCTTTTGGTTTCTTCTAAGTTCGAGGCTTTCGTCTGTTGATCCGGATCCATTGACACATATTTTACCAAAAAACTCATGATTGAACGGGAGAATAAACAAGATAATACTGGGCAAGTCTATGAAGGTTAGTTACTCTAAATGCTAAAGGAGCGCAAAAATGAGCATATCTTCACAAGTAAAACAAACCCTCAGCGGATTAAAGAGTGCACAAGCCAGCTTTGAGACCTTTGCCCTACAAACCCAAAATCAACAGGCTAAGGGTCTTTATACACAAGCGGCACAGCAGACCCAAGCAGTCATTGATACTATCGAACCACGAATTAATCAAATCGAAACAGAGGAACCAACGTATAAAGGTTTTTAGTGAGAGTCAGTGCCTTACATGCTAAGGCACTGACTACATTCAAAAAAGAGGTGGTTAAGGTGCCCGTTGCAGCCCAAGTTAAGCAAACTCTAGCGGATCTAAAAGGTGTACAGAGCACTCTAGAAACGTTTGCTACGCATGAGGAAAATGAAGAGTCAAAGAGATTGTTACAAAGAAATGCTCAACGCCTACATGAAGTCATGGTGGATTTTGAAAAGAGACTAGCTACTCTAGAATTTGCAGAGCCGCAATATAAGGGTTTCTAGCAGAACGAACACACACCTAACACACAGAGGACAAGGAGTTATGCCAATGCCTGAGTGGATAGTTACGTTTTTGCGATCAGCCGGACTGTTTCTTCTCATGCTTCTTTTCATTCGTTTAATCGGAAAAAGACCTTCGCCATTAACCTTCTTTGATTTCGTAACTGGTATCGTGATTGGAGTTCTTGTCGCCACGCTCACATTGAACATGGTTCCTAATGCAGTTAACGGACTTATAGCACTTGGGGTCTGGACAATTTTCCCTGCGCTAGTCTATTTCTTAGCTATCAAATGTAAAACAGTCAGAGATATCGTCCAAAGCAAAGAGACAATTCTAATTAATCACGGGGAAATATTGGAAGATCATCTATTGCAAGTGCGCCTTACACCAGAGGATCTCTTAAGTCAACTACGCAAGAAGAATGTCTTTGCTTTCAGTGATGTTGAGTTTGCTGTTATGGAGCCCACTGGTGAAGTGAGCGTACTGCTTAAGAAAGACAAACAGCCAGTCTCGGCCAAGACACTAAATGTACCTGTGGGAATGGAAAGCGTACCCCAAACCGTAATGCTCGACGGAATTATGATGGACGAGGGCCTAACAGCTATGGGTCTCAATCGCCATTGGTTACATTCAGAATTGGAAACATTGGGTGTTGCTCCCGAGAATGTGTTTATTGGGCAGGTAGATTCTGGTGGCCAACTGTATGTTGATCTTTTTAATGACACAGTTATTGTGCCTGCACCTAAAACCAAGGATTTGGCCCATGCAACCCTAAAGAAGTGCCAAGCCGACTGTGAACTATACGCCTTAGCCACTAAAGATATTGAGACCAAAAGCATGTATAGCACCGCTGCAAGTACTCTGACTGCGGTTGCAAACGAGTTAGAACCATGGTTAAAACGCTAAAGGGGAACATGTCTAATGTCAAATAAGAAAAAGAAGAAATTAACACCGATACAACAAGAGTATCACTCCTTATCCAAAAATAGTGAACCAAAGCGGCCGGTTTTGGTTAATGTTTTGCACGCTTTTCTCGCAGGAGGAACTATCTGTCTCATTGGCCAAGGAGTGACAGACTTCTTCATCTGGAACTTTGCTTTCACCGAAAAATCTGCTGCGAATCCGACAGTTGCTGTGATGATTTTTATTTCCGTGGTTTTGACATCGTTAGGCTTATATGACCATATTGCCCAATGGGCTGGAGCTGGAACTGCGGTGCCTGTTACTGGGTTTGCTAATTCGATGGCATCAGCGGCTCTTGAGCATCGCAGTGAAGGTTATGTTCTCGGAGTTGGCGGAAACATGTTCAAATTAGCCGGATCCGTCATTGTATTTGGTGTCTTTTCCGCCTTTGTTATTGCTCTCATCCGCACCGTAGGCACAATGTTAGGAGGCGCCTAATTTGTTACAAGGACACCAAAGTTGGGTTTTTGCAAATCGTCCAACCATTATCTCCACTGGAACCGTAGTCGGTCCTTTTGAGGCTCAAGGACCGTTAGTAGAAGACTTTGATCTCCTGCATGGTGATTTATGGTTAGGTCAAAACAGTTACGAAAAGGCCGAAACGAAGATGCTAGAAGAAGCCTGTGAAATCGCCATAAAAAAGGCAGGATTACAAAAACAAGATATTCAGTTCTTCTTAGCTGGTGATTTACTGAATCAAATCATCTCTAGCAGTTTTGCTGCGAGAACATTAGCCGTCCCTTACTTAGGTTTATTTAGCGCTTGCTCTACGTCAATGGAGAGCTTGGCTTTAGGCGCACTCATCGTCAATAGTCGAGCCGGTAATCATGTGATATGTGGAGCTAGCAGTCATAATTCTGCTGTTGAAAAACAATTTCGATATCCCACTGAGTACGGAGCCCAAAGACCACCGACCGCACAGTGGACAGTAACCGGAACAGGTGTAGCCCTTCTAAGTGCGCAAGGTGAAGGTCCGCAAGTAACCTCTGCGACTATCGGAAGAATTATTGATATGGGACTATCCGATCCTTACAACCTAGGAGGCGCTATGGCTCCAGCGGCTGTAGATACAATCGTTGCACATTTTCGTGATCTCGGTATTCCACATGAGGAATATGACTTAATTGCTACTGGCGATCTCGGGCGAGTGGGTCATCAAATAAGTCTTGACTTACTTAGGAAGCATAGCGTTACACTATCGGAAGAGAAATACACTGATTGTGGACTACTCATTTATCGAGAAGATCAGCCAATGGTCTTCTCGGGAGGAAGTGGATGTGGGTGCTCATCGAGTGTGGTCTTTGGACACATTATCAATCGCATGAAAAAAGGTGAATTAAAAAAGGTACTAATCGTGGCTACAGGCGCCTTATTATCTCCCTTGTCCTACCAGCAAAAAGAAAGCATTCCTTGTATAGCTCACGCTGTTGCCCTCGAATATCGAGAAGGTGGGGTGAATGATTAAATGGAGACCTATTTCTGGGCTTTTGTCGTAGGTGGTCTTATCTGTGTGGTTGGACAGCTCTTGCTTGATGTAGGCAAGTATACACCTGCCCATACCATTAGCATACTGGTGGTTACCGGTGCTATTTTATCAGGATTAGAACTGTATGAACCGCTGATTGACTTTGCTGGTGCAGGTGCCACGATTCCGATTACTTCTTTTGGTAATGCTCTTGTAAAAGGGGCTTTAGGAGAAGCGGAACGATCAGGACTCGTCGGTATAGCGACTGGAATTTTCGAGGTAACGAGTGCTGGCATATCGTCAGCGATCATTTTCTCCTTCCTCGCTGCTTTGCTATTTAAACCAAAAGGATAAGAGGGATAGGTATGAGAAGCATGAAAATCGCCAACATAATCGTACTGATAATTGGATTCGTACTCCTAGGGCTAATAGGGTGTGATACGCCCCAATCCCAATCACAACAGCCAACAGGTGAACCGTTACCAGCCGATCTTGAACTTGCCGCGACTGTACAAGAGGTACTACAAGCAGACAAAAGGATTGACGAGAGCACTACAGTGATTCTCAATCAGAGTGTTTCCGTCGGTGTTAAAGTTAGTGGCTTTGACAGATTTCGGCTCAAGCAAATACGACAAGAAGTACATACAAGAACAAAGGAACTAATCCCCCCAGATCATCATGTCTATGTAACATCAGATAAGCGACTCTTCGCTGAACTGCAGAAAATAGAAAAAAGAATTAAAGACGCAGGTGGGATTGGTTCTCCTGCAATTCAAGAGGAAATAAAGAAAATAAATAAGGACATGCAAGGTTAGATTACCGTCCGACAATGACGATTAATGCCACAAAGGCTACTCAGAGCAGGTCCGTTGTCTACAAATCCTTGTGTAAAAGAAGGGGGGCTCCCACTTTAATTCCAACAGCACCTAAGGGCGCTGTAATCAGAATTGAGAGTACGGCTAACGCAAGAATCGTACTTCCCGCTTCGATCCCAGCAGCTAATGGAAGGGCACCAATAGCTGCTTGCACAGTAGCTTTTGGCATATAAGCGATGATACAAAACAGTTTTTCCTTCGTATTCAGGTTTGTACCCAGTGTCGCAATCCAAACTCCCAAACTACGTCCGATTAGCCCCATAGCGATAATAAGAGTCCCAATGAGACCAGCTTCAATCGCCACATGAATATTCACTTGCGCTCCCACAAGCGTAAACAAAATTACTTGTGCAAATATCCAAACCTTTGCCAGTTTTACTGCGAACTGCACCGCTGATTTCTTGCGCTTTTCTAGAATCACCAAACCAATGGTCATAACTCCTAGTAAACTAGCAATGCCAATATGTTCACCGATGTCAAAGTAGAATACAGCAAAGGCGATCAAAAGCAACAGTTTCTCTGTATTACGTGTGACTAGTGGCTTATAACCATAGAGCTTAAGTAAAACCATAGCTACTAGAAAACCACCAAGAATGCCAGCACCAATACTTAGTGGGATGCGTCCAAGCTCCAGCCAAAGATTCGTCTGACCCTGCAATCCTAAAGCTAAAAAGGATGTAAATAATGTAATGGCAAAGACATCATCTACAGAAGCGCCCGCTAATATCAATGTCGAAATCTGCTTATCTTCCCCATATCCCTGTTCTTTAAGGTTTATCATCCCAGGTACCACCACCGCAGGTGACACTGCAGAGATAATAAATCCTAGCATTCCAGCTTCAGCAAACGTTAAACCAAGTAAGTAATGGGATAACGTCATAACGGTTATACCCTCAAGAATACAAGGAATACAGCTTAATCGCAGTGCGGCACTACCAACTTGTGCTAGATTTTTTCTTTTTAGTCCAAGCCCCGCTCTAAGCAAAATAATAATAAGCGCAAGCGACCGAAGCTCTTGAGAGATGTGTAATAAGTCTGGATTGAGTAAATCCAAAGCATAAGGACCCACTAATATTCCTACCATAAGCATCCCTAACAGACCCGGTAAACACAGCATCGATACCGCCTTGCCTGCCAATAAACCAACTGCTAATAAAAGCGCTAGACTTCCTAACATAATGACCCTCTCCCTAACAACCTATATCTTCTATTCGTTACCAAATCTTGTGAAACTCAGGACAACTTGCAGGCCAACACAACTAATAAGTAGGGTGGTAAGCCAAGCAAAGTAGTATGCAAGTCTCTTCTAACCCCTCTCAAGTAAAACAGATTGTAGTATACAAAAGCCAACATTGGCTCGAGGTCTGCTCCTTTTTCCACAAAAAAAAGAGCAGACCCATCTGTGGCTGCTCCTTTTCTAGACAAAAAGAAAAGGTCAGGGGTATTAACCCACCGACCGATAGCATTAATTAGAGGACAAAGACTACAGACCTTCCTCAACGCTAAAGGATATGGGAACACAGATGTTAGTTATAGTTAATGACCGTACTTTGTTAACTCTAATCATCTGACCCACCTCCTTACAGGATTTTCTAAGTATCAGTCTACCCGAATTCTAGGTGCGTGTCAATAGTTTTATTTAACGGAAAGACTTCAGCCACATGCATCTGAAGTCTTTCCGTTAAACACCTACTGTAGCGGACTGTACGGATCCATAGGTCGATCCCCAGCCAAGTTTCCTTGTTTACTGACTAAGTGCTCCATTCCTCTAGTCAGTGTATCATCTTCTAGCACGCTATAGAGATGATAGCCAAGATCTTCCCGATCAACAAGAATATCCTCTAATACTTGCACGGTTCCGTAGTCTTTCAACTGATGGGCTCGCTCTATTGTTTTTCTGATCATCTGTTGGATTTTCAGCTCATGTTCCAAATCGTTTCGGAGGTGATCCCTCACACTATAACGACCCTCTGGTTCATGCTTAATATAAGATAACTCGTGTTGCGTGACAGGATGAGCTGTGGGTACAACGCCAAGCCTCGATACACGTTCTCCGATCATATCGATATGCTTAATCGTTTCGGTAATGTGTTCCTCTAGTAGTTCATGCAAACTAAGAAAAGATTCAGCTCCCTCACTCAGCCAGTGATGCTTGTTGTACTGGTGAAGAGCAACTGTGAATGCACATTGATGCTCATCAAGCATCAACCCCATTTCCTTGCGAACATCAACAGGAAGCCCAATTCCAGCGCCCTCTTTTTTGGGGGTTCGTGGTTCTTGCCTCTTAATCATATGATGCTCTGTGGTGTGTCCAGGCATCTTAGGATCAAACCCAGCTTTTGACAACTTAAAGTCACCTTTGAAACTCTGAACGTTCTGCATAACTTGATGAATATCTTGGGTTGTTGGTGTACTATTTGGATCCATTGTCTATCTCCCTTCGTAACATTAAGATACTAAACTAACCCAAACTAATTATACCCACTTATCGCTAAATAATTCATCGCCGCTCATTATAACGCGCATTATAAGAAGGAGTTTTGCAAATACGGCAGAAGACTTTAAGTGGAGTTTCTCTGCAATTACTCACTTGAAAGGAGTGTTAGTCTGTGCGTTTACCCATAATTAGTGCACTGATTGTATTGCTACTGTCAGGAGCAGGCATTTTTTCCTATAGCTTCTTCATTCCTGCTCCATACGAGGTGGCTGTTACCTATCTAACGCATCTAGAAGAACAAAGATTTCGAGCTCTAAGCGATTACCATCATGAAGAATATCCAAGTCCAGAAATCGCAGAATTGGAAGAGTCGTTTTCTGCTTTTGCTTCTGCTTTTGGCCTAACGGAAATAGTTGTCGGTAACTTAAGCGTTATTGAAGAGTCGCTGTTTAGAGCAATATATCAGTTTGAATTACAATATTTAAGTCCGTATTTCAAACCCTTAATCATACCTGTTACCCTTCCTCTATCCCGCGAGGGACTCTTTGATTGGAAAGTTGAATGGACAAATAATCTACCCTTACCCGATTATGGACTAGAAGCCACTTATAACCGTTCTCGCATCGAGCCTGACCGAGGAAGCATCTATGATCGGAACGGTAATCTCTTAGCTGGACAAGGAAGTGTGATTACTATCGGGGTGCAGCCTGGACGTATCGAAGATCCAGATCAGCTCCATCAGCTACTCCAAGACACACTAGGACTCAATCCAGATTATGTCCAGCGTCAATACCAAGCCCCTGGTGTGCAGGATCATTGGTTTGTGCCATTAACAACCGTTTCGGAACAGATATATCTAGAAGTCGATCCTCTGTTACGGCCAGTTCCCGGAATCTTCTTTAGAAGGCAAGCCAGCCGCGTCTATCCAGCCCACACAGCAATGGGGCATATTACTGGATATTTAGGTGAAGTTTCTTCCGAACTAATTGCTCAGTATCCAACAAGAGACTATCGTAGCGCTGAACGAGTAGGACGTAGTGGTTTGGAATCTGGCGAAGAAGAGCTCCTACGGGGACAACCAGGATACCGTTTCATAGTTGTACCGCCGAGTAAAGCGCAAAAAGTACTTGCTGAAATTCCTGTTGTACACGGTCAGGACATCCACCTGACCATAGACTTAAAAATGCAAGAAATAGCAGAGCAAGTTCTCTCAGGAAAAACATCCTCGCTCGTAGTTTTAGATGCCACAAATGGCGAAATTTTAGTGCTGATTTCCTTACCAGGTTATGATCCCAACGAGTTTAGTATTGGTATTAGCCATGAGCGGTGGCAACAACTAACAACAGATCCCAATCGTCCCATGTTTAACCGGGCTCTTCAAGGGAGATACCCTCCAGGTTCTGTTTTTAAAGTGGTTACAGCAGCATCTGCACTCGATCAAGGACTTTTTCAGCCAGATAGTATATTCCGCGACAGTGGTGAGTTCGTGGTTCAAGGGAATGTCATTCGCAATTTTGAGCGTGAAATATTTGCAGAACACAGTCTAGAAAAGGCCATTGTAAAATCAATCAATACCACTATGGCTCAAGTTGGACTTGAGTTAGGTGCACAAAAACTTACAGAATACTTCTCACGCTGGCAACTTGATAATCAACCAAGCTTCTCCCTACCAGCTAGTACTAGCCAAATTGGGAACCCAACCCGAAGTTCAGTAGGACTAGCGTGGACCGCAATTGGGCAGGATCAGGTGCTTTTAACACCCTTTGCAATGGCTTCACTCTTTACAGTGTTTACACAAGAAGGTATGCTTCCCCAATTTCACTTGATTCAGGGGCGATCCGGTGGTGAGCGACATGAAGTTCTCCAGCCAGATACAGCACATGAGATGGCTGAGATGTTAGAGAAGGTCGTTCTTGAAGGAACGGGCCGCACAGCTGCTGTAAATGAATTAAAAGTAATTGGTAAAACAGGCACAGCGGAAACGGCAAATAGCCCCACCCATGCTTGGTTTGCAGGATCTGTTGAGTATGTTGATGGTCGAGAGCTTGCCTTTGCCCTTCTTTTTGAAGAAGGAGGGGTTGGAGGACGGAATGCGGCACCATTAATCGCAGAATTCTTTTCGCAACTAATGAACGACTGAGGACAGCAAAAGACGATGGTATTACGGCTCATCGTCTTTTGCTAAATTACTAAGTTTCACTCTATCACTGCAATGCTTGAAAATGCTGGCGAATTTGAGCTTCGGTCATTACACCTATCTGCTTGTGTTGGATATAGCAGAACTTCTCAGTAAGAAAGGTCGTCGAAAAACAAATACATTCTCATGGT
Source organism: Limnochordia bacterium (assembly GCA_007116145.1). Taxonomy (GTDB): domain Bacteria; phylum Bacillota; class Limnochordia; order Darwinibacteriales; family DTU012; genus CSBR16-88. The sequence continues at coordinate 15,704 of SKJB01000004.1, forward strand.
CGATTCTCTTGGTGTGGTTCGCTCCATAGCGCAATCTTCTAGTCGCAATTTTCAATTCCTCAACGAGCTCAAAACCCATCCCTATTACTGTCTCTTTATGCCAATCAGACACCGGAATCACGATTCCCTTGCGAATATGATCAGATATGTTAAGAATAAAAATACCCTCCGGTTTTAATACCCGTCTGCACTCCAGCCAAATAGCAATATGATTTTCTTTGTACGAGTCCCCCCATTGCATTTGCCCAGTATTAGCTTCCGTCAGAGGTCGACCTAGAACATGACGATATGTATTGCGCTTACTACCATCCATCGCATTATGATGATCGGCCATCCGATTTCCATAGGTCGGCGAGGTACAGATAGCGTCAAAAAAATCATCGGCAAAATGTAGGTTCGCGGCATCATCCTCACTAATTATTGCTTTCCCTTCACCTAACTGCGCCCATTCGGGCTCTATTTCATTACAATATATCTCTCCCTCGTAACCGAAACTACGAATTTCAGTTAGTTTGCATGTCCCAGCCATCGGATCTAGAACGCGCTGTCGACCAATTAACCGTTCTGCAAAAATCGGCATCATCGAATTTGAGAACTTTGCTGGATGCTTTACATCATTTTTCAATACACTCACTCCTATAAATCCGCTATAACTTCGTTAATTCCAAGCACCACCCTCAGCCTAGATTCCCAGATACCACCGAGCAATCGAGAAATAGATCAGAACACCTGCTATATCAGCAATTGATGTAACGAGTGGACCACTAGCTGTGGCTGGATCTTTGTTAAATCTATTTAAAACAAAGGGCAAAGACATGCCAACAGTACTGCCGACAACCACAATAACCACCATTGACAATGCTACTACGACAGCAACATCGATTCCTGCCCGAAAAAAGCCCACCAAAGAGACTGCCAAGGCCATAAATAGGCCTAAGGGAATCGCTACGAGAAACTCCTTTTTGATTAATTGAAACCAATCTTCGATTCTAACATCGCCTACAGCCAAGGCTCGAATCATTAGAGTCGCGGATTGAGAGCCAGCATTACCAGCACTATCAATTAATAATGGCAAAAAGAACACAAGAGCAATAACCGACTCAATGGTTTCCTGAAAATGCGCAATACCCGCTCCAGAAAAGATGTTCACAAACACTAATATTAACAACCAAGGTATGCGTCGTCTCAGTAATAACCACGGACTTGCATCTAATAAACTCGTATTGATTTCACCAACAGTAGCCATTTTATGGAAGTCTTCGGTAGTCTCGTCTTCCATAACGTCGATAATATCATCGACGGTAATAATCCCAACTAATCGCTTCTCGTGATCCGTTACAGGTATGGCTAAAAGATTATACTTCTTTATTAAATCTGCTGTATACTCCTTGTCATCAAGTGTATCAATTGAAATGATATCAGTTCGCATTATATCTGCTATCGTATCCGTCGGTGGATATAAGACCAAATCTCGCAGAGAAACAATACCTTCTAAACGTCGGTATGCATCCGATACATAACACGTATAAATTGTCTCTTTACCAGGAGCGATGGAGCGAATCTTATCAAGTGCTTCCTGGACAGTCATTTCTTTCTTAAAATGCACAAATTCGATAGTCATGATGCTTCCTGCGGAATCATCTGGGTAATTAAGAAATTGGTTGATCAGTTTCCTTTCAGATTCTGAAGCATTTTGCAGAATCCTATTTACAACACTTGCAGGCATTTCTTCGAGAAAATCAATTTTATCATCAAAATAAAGATCGTCTAAGATTTCTGCCAGCTCTTTTTCATCGACTAACATAGATATTTCAGACTGACTCTCTGATGATAGATAGGAAAAAACCTCAGCTGCAATTTCCTTTGGCAACAACCGAAAAACTAAGATCACATCTGCTTTGATGTTCAGCTTATCAATAAACTCAGCTATGTCTACCACTTGCTCATTTAGCAGTTCATCTTTGAGCAAGGAGTATTTCTTCTCCCGCAATAATCTTTTAATTTCTACAGATTCCATAATTCACCCTCCATTTAGGAGGTTTCCACGACATTATGATTTTTATGTCCTAGTCCACTCCGTATTAATCTAGCATTTCTACATCGTTCAGGACCAGCGTCCATATAAACCACCTCCAATGAAAAATCCTTACTCAACCTGAGTAAGGATACACAAAAAAGCATCCCCTACTCGTGACAGTTTTGGCTCTATACAACGTAAGGGCATGCCCTAGCTACATTAAGTAACACCTTAATCCGATGGTACCTGCTGACCCTTTGGTATCTCTCGATAGTTCAGGGCAGTAGCATATTTTTGTATAGTAACCTCACCTAACGGGTCTTATTGTACAGCTCTATTATATTCTATGTTATACGTTCTGTGAAGAAAAATTTTCAAACGAAGTAAATCCCCAGTCGAAAGACCCCTTATAGTATACTCCATCGTTGTTAGATTCTCAAAACATAAGAGCCTGGATAAAAATCCAGGCTCTTATCGATGGCTTACTCTACATCTGAAGCAACTGCGATTTCCTCTACATTTATCGATGTATTATCAGCTAATTCACTATCGTGCCGCACTATGGAAAAGTGGGGCAAGAAGCGTTGAAACCACTGTTCGACTTCCTGTTGTCCGTGGGGTGCCCAACCAGCAAGAAAGGACTTGAGGGCACTCTCAATTTCACCCGTGTTAATAACCTGAGCTTTGGCTACATAAATGCGTTCATGTGTGGTCGAGTTAAGACCCTCTTCAGCTGTTAAAATTTCTTCATAAAGTTTTTCACCTGGCCGCATCCCAGTTACTTTAATTTCAATATCCTCGCCAGGGGTAAAACCAGATAATTTAATTACAGATTTAGCAAGATCCATAATCTTAACTGGTTCGCCCATATCTAAAACAAAGATCTCGCCACCCTTTGCCATGGTACCCGTTTGGATCACTAACTGCACTGCTTCTGGAATCGTCATAAAATAACGTACCATGTTTTGGTGAGTAACAGTGACCGGGCCGCCTCGGGCAACTTGCTTTTTAAAAAGGGGAACGACACTGCCACGACTACCCAAGACATTGCCAAAACGCACTGCTGCATAACTCGTCCTGCTTGTCCGATCCAAGTGTTGAATAACCATTTCCGCAATGCGCTTACTCGCTCCCATAACACTCGTCGGATTAACAGCTTTATCTGTTGAAATTAGCACAAATCGATTTGCACCATAGAGATTAGCTGCTTGCGCTACGTTATATGTACCCATTGTGTTGTTTTTAATCGCTTCCTCTGGGTTTGCTTCCATCAGAGGTACATGCTTATGAGCAGCAGCATGAAAGACAATTTTTGGTTTATAAGTCTTAAAAACGATATTAATTGCATCACGATCTCGCACATCCTTGACTAATGGAACCAAGGGTACATCCGTAAGTCGCTGCAATTCCATCTCAATATCATAAACATTGTTTTCGCACACATCTAATAATAACAAAGCCTTAGGTTTAAAACTAGCAATTTGACGACATAATTCAGAGCCGATAGAGCCACCTGCTCCCGTTACTAACACTACCTGTCCGGCTAAGTAACCCGACATTTCAGCGAGATCTACTCGAACCGGATCACGACCTAGGAGATCCTCTACTTCAACCTCACGAATCTCATTAACGGTAACCTTACCTTCAATGAGATCAAACATTCCAGGAAGAATTTTGGGTTTAGCAGCTGTTTCTTGGCACAGAGTGACAATTTCACGTATTGCCTTACTGCCCGCGGAAGGCATGGCAATAATAATCTCTGCAATGCAATATTGCCGAACGATGTCTGGGATGTTACATCGAGATCCTAAGATGGGAAAACCCATGATTGATAGTTTCAGTTTGCTGGGATTATCATCAATAAACCCAATGATATTGATCTCTCCATTATAGTGATTCTTCAATTCTTTAGCAACTAATACGCCGGCATCTCCAGCTCCAACAATAAGAATAGACTTACTATCCTTTGTATACTTAGTTTTCTTGTATCCATCTTGAACGATCCGCCACACTAAGCGTGAACCACCAACAAAGAATATGTTTAGCATCCAATCAAATGCTACAATTCCTCGGGTTAAAAATACAGTGCTCTGCAAAAATAAAAACGCCACGAACACATTGAGCACAGTCCCCAAACTAACTGCACGCATCGTACTCACTAATTCACCGATACTAGCATATCGCCACATTCTATCATAAAGCCGATAATAATAGAAGGTTGCCAAGCGAATGACTGTAAATAGGAGAGCAATTTGCATGTATTCCTGCATAAACAGGGATATGTCCACGCGATCAAATCGCAAAAAATAAGATAGAACAATAACAAGGTTTACTAACAATGCATCAATGAGTATAAGAACAATCTTACGCTTCATGAAAACCCTCCTACTTTATAAGTAAAATAGCTCTGCTACCTTGAGGTATGTAGTCAATTATCCCCCGATTGATTATACCACTCCAATAGAAACTAGTTCGTCGATTCATGATCCTAAAAAAACTAAAATGCCAACTAATCCTCTGTTGAGCTAGCTACTTGCTTTTGGCTCATCATGTTTACAAAAGCCTTTGCTAAGGCGGGATCAAACTGGGTTCCCGCACATGATAATATTTCATCTAAGGCGTTGGCAACACTAAGTTTCTGCCGATAGGTGCGGTCGCTTGTCATTGCTTCAAATGCATCAACAATGGTAATGATGCGGGCGAGTTTCGGTATCGCTTCTTCTTTCAACCCCCGCGGATAACCTTTGCCATCCCATCGTTCATGGTGAGATAAAATGCCTTGCGCCACATCAACTAAGTCTGGAGAAGCGATGGCAATGCGATAACCTATTTCTGAATGCGTTTTCATAATCTCCCACTCATCAGCACTAAGTGTACCAGTCTTATTTAAGATTGATTCAGAAATAGCCACTTTCCCCAAATCATGAAGTAACCCTAATAGGCTTAATTCATTCACTTCCGTCTCTGTTAACTTCAGACTCTGTCCGAGTGCAACAGCATACTGTTGCACTGTTTTCGCATGCTCTTCTGTTTCATTACTCTTTTCCATGAGTGTCCGTTGCAACGAAGCTACCAAGGCACTGCGGCTACTGCTAGAATTCATACTTTTATGCCGATACAAATAATCCTCGGCTTCTTTTAACACATCCATAATGTCTTGATCATCACTCGTCTTCGTAGCATAACCCCACGACAAACTAAGTTGAACTGGTGCTTCACTGGCTAATTTAACGAAACTAGCGATCTGAGCACTCACAAGTCCCGCTTGTTCCTGACTTGTATTCGGCAAAATAAGTACAAACTCATCTCCACCAAACCGAGCAATAACATCGTTACGTCGACACGCTTTCTTTATAACCGTGGCAACCTGTTGAAGCATTTTGTCGCCTTCTTGATGCCCTAAGGAGTCATTTATAATTTTTAGTCCGTTAACATCAACCATCATCAGACTAATTGGCAGCTTCGAGCTTTTATCTACACGCTTAAGTTCAGCTTCAAAAAAGCGTCGGTTAGGTAAGTTAGTCAGTGGATCATGCAGAGTAAGGTGTTCTAGCTCCTCTTGTGCTCGTTTGCGCTCAGTAATATCATAGCCTATGCCAATCAGACCGCGTACACTCCCGTGATCATCAAATAGTGGTATCTTCGAGGTTTCTAACCATCGCTCTTCACCACTAGGCAAAACTAACTTTTCTTCGCTCTTTAATAAAGGCTTACCCGATTGTAAGACATTCTGATCATCCTCATAGAGTTTCGTAGCAATATCTTTGGGGAAAATCTCATGATCGGTTTTACCCAAAACATCCTCTTCGTTTTCAATTCCCATATTCTGTAGATCCTGGCGATTAGCCAATAATTTCCGAGTTGCTAGATCTTTTAGAAAAACAGCAGTGGGTAAATTGTCAACCAAAGTCCGAAGTAATATGCGCTCGTTCGTTAACTCATCTTGCATCGCGTATTCCTCGCTTACATCTCGAAACACCAAAATGACACCTTGTATTGTTCCATCGATATCTTTAATTGGAGCTGCACTATCTGCAATCTGGTATTCCTGTCCCCCCCGAGCTAATAGAGTGGTGTGATTGGCTAATCCAACAATATTACCTGTTTCTAACACTTTCGCTACAGGATGCTCTACTATATTACGACTAAATGTATTAACAATATGAAATACTTCTGCTAATGGTCTTCCAATAGCTTCAGTAGCTGTCCACCCTGTTAGGCCTTGAGCCACAGAATTCATTCTTGTTATGTTACTTAATGTATCTGTAGCGATTACAGCATCACCAATAGATTCTAACGTGATTTCTAGATCCTGTTCTCGCTTGCGCAACTCGTTCATCGCTTGCTTACGCAAAGAAAGTAGCCGCACCAAAGTAAATACAGTTATCAGACCACCCACTAAAAAAAGTATCTGCGCAAAGATGATGATATTTTTTTGCCGCTCCATTGAAGCTAAGGCTAGACTATATTCAGTGATATCTAACAGGGTACCAAAAACAGTATTACTCTGCGGATCATATTCCGCAATAGAACGAATATACACAATTTCTCCGTCGGAGGGTCGCTTAATCCTAAATTTGATATCATATGGTGATCCTTGCACTATCAGTCCCTGCAAAGCTTGATCTAATTGAGCCCGATACGCAGGCAAGGGTATATTCTGAACTTCACTAATAGACCATTCATCACCATATAACCCATAGACTTCTTTAGCACCTTCGGAAGCAACGACCCGATTCGTAGCTAAATCGAATTCCCAGTGTCCAAGCCGAGTTATGAGTTCTGCTCTGCTCAATCTATTCATGTATTGAAGCTGTACATCCTGTGGTGTAATCTCTGGCAGAGCAAAGGCTGATCCTAGTTGGGATACGAGTAGGGTTAAGAACAGCACAACTCCGACAACTAGTTTCTGTAGGTTTATCATAGACAGCTCCTTTAGCGAAAACCATTTTCTTATACTTGGTATCTATACTTCGTGACAAGGACATAGTACTCCTTCTAGAAGCAATAAACTACAACAAAAATATTACCTCTTGGAGATAAACGCTTTTTACCAAGCTATCTACAATATAGAGATCGAAGCCAATTCCTCCCCTAATACTTTCAGTTGTCAGTCAACATCAATTTCTCCAAGTCTAAGGGCTGAATATATTGCCCCTCCTTGTACGCACGCATATTTCCTCCAGATATTTCATCAATCAACACTATTTGCTGTTTTTGACCGACACGCCCGAACTCAAACTTAATATCGTACAATTCTATGCCCTTGGCAGCTAGCTCTGTTTTAATAACCAGGCCAATCTGTTTTGTTAAAGATTTTAGAACTTGGTATTCTTCAAGAGAAAGAATGCCTAGCATTGCTAAAGCATCATCGCTAATCGGCGGATCCTGACGGTTATCATCTTTTAGCGTAATCTCTACAAAGGCATCTAATGATTGTCCCTCTGTCACATACAAGCCATAGCGGCGCAGAAAACTACCGACAGCTTTGTAACGACAGATTACTTCAAGTCCCTGTCCAAATAAGGATGCTGGTTTTACGGTCATGGTAGAATTTTCAATGTCAGCATCAATATAATGAGTGGGAATTCCTTGAGACCGCAGAACCTCAAAAAAGTACTTTGTCAGGCGTAAACCTGCTTGTCCTGCACCATCAAGTGTTAGGCCTACAGTATTGGACCCTGGATCAAACACTCCATTTTCACCAGTTACATCATCTTTAAACTTCAATAAATAGTTACCATCTTCTAAAACGTAAACATTCTTAGTTTTACCCTTGTAAACTAACTTCACTCCATCACTCCTTATTGTAATGTTTTGCATCACGCTAATTCCATCAGATGATATTATCGGACATCCACTACTGCCGATTGCGTAACTTGTTCATGTACTGCTGCCGGAACTTGCGCACCTTTGGCTCCACCACAAGCTGACAATAACTCTGATTTGGGTTTGTTGCATAGTAATTATGGTGATACGTTTCTGCTGCATAGAACTGTTCAAGTGGTTGTAAATCAGTCACGATAGGATCATCCCAAAACTCGTCCAACGTTGCCATGACTTTTGTGGCCACACTTTTTTGCTCCTCACTCCGATAAAAAATAACCGACCGATATTGGGTGCCTATATCCGCCCCCTGTTGATTGAGGGTTGTGGGATTATGAGTAGCAAAGAAAATCTCTACTATAGCCTGATAACTTATTCTCTTAGGATCAAAATCTATCTGCACAACTTCCGCATGACCTGTCGACCCACTACAAACTTGCTCGTAAGTAGGATGGGCTTTTTGCCCTCCAGTGTAGCCAGGAATTACACACAGTACACCTTGCAGCTCCTGAAATATGGCTTCTAAACACCAAAAACAACCTCCACCTAAAACTGCTTGATCCATACTCTCCATTCTCAAATCTCCTTACCTCAAATTACTTTCTACATCCCACCTATGCAAACATCAACTAAGCGGAAGTGCTCCCTAAGAACCTTTCCTTTCCATTCGATGCTTTGTATCTATTCTATAACTAGAAGCAGCTAAGGTCAATCATCTCTAGAGATGATATTGCCAATTAGTAATAAACAGTAACACCTTGCAGGGAATATCATGTAGGAGGCGAATTAAATACAACAAAATTGATACACGCATCTATGAGTTTGGGGGTGCAATATGACATGATCAAACACTGGACGTTTGTCTATATGTTAGGAACTCATTTTGCCTGGATTCTATCCTTACCTTTATGGGGTCCTATCCTGAGTTATACAGCAGAGAACAGCAATGGGTTCGACCCTTACCCATTTGGATTTTGGTTTATTACTGCCTCCACTATATCGTTTGTAGTCATACCCTTCATCCAGAGAATCAGCACGATTGTAAAATGTACCCGTTTATGTGGATTGACTCTTGTCCTCACAAATATCCTGTATTTCTTCCTCCCCCTTAGCACTTGGGTCGTTGCACCGATTGTTGCAGGATATTGTTCAGCTGCTCTGATATCCTCGTGGTTTATTCGCTTATCTACTCATGTTAGATCCGAAGAAAGAGGGTTCGTGGTTGCTGGATCGATAGTTTTGGCGAATGTAATCCTCTACATGCTTACCCTCTTGTTACCGTTTCTGAACTCGACTGTTTTATTTGCACTTCTCGTCCTACTTACTACTAGTACGTTGTTATTCTTGCCAAGCTGTGAAGACATTAGCTACCAAAATCAAACACAAAACAAGCATACAAAACCCGCCTTTTACTCAGCACTTCTGTTTATACTCTTATTTTATTGGGCTAGTGGATCGATAGTAGATATCGTCTATGCTGCCTTAGCAGAATATACAACTTCATTCCAAAATTACAGCGTGTTGGTATATATATTGGTAGTAATTTTCTTGAGTAAAACCACAAATATTGCCAAGCCGCTACCATTTGTTGGCAGCACCGTACTAATGGGGATAAGCCTTATGAGTTATCTTATGGCAACAAACAATGGGATCAGTCTAGTCGTTTCCTCGATTATCGCCATGAGTGCATTTGGTATTATGGATCTCTATCTCTGGTCGTATCTCGTCCAACAAGATCGTCCAGTGCGGCAAGCTCTAGGTCTATTCAACCTAGGATTAGCTACTAACCTCGCGGCGATATTTGGATCTACGTACCTAGGCGGGTTGTTTTCACGCACAGGTTCTTTGGGAGTGGAAACAGGTAGCGCTTTACTTTTTTTCTCCCTAATTCCGCTATTTTACTTTGTTCATCTATCATTAAAAGAACCCAACCTAAGCAGTCCTAATCCAATACAAGCTCAAGATCAATTATCCACTGATGCTAGCGAACACTTAAATACACTATTTGTGAACTTAACACCAAGAGAAACTGACGTTTTAAAGCTGGTCATAGCTGGTTATTCGAATCAACAAATTGTCGATGACCTACAAATAACTATGGCTACTACAAGAACCCACTTACGCAACATCTATCGTAAAACAGGATTTCCTAACCGCAGTAAACTCCTTGCATCGGTAGTCCAAAATACGCTAGACAGCTATGAAACAACCAGACAATGAAACCCTGTCCGGTTGTTTCATAATAATCTACTGGGTTAGAAGGCATTGCTTAAACCCATAGAGAGACGATTTGTATCGTGTCGTTTATTCCACGCATACTTAACTTCAACAGGTCCAAATGGGGATAAGTAGCGCAACCCAACACCCATACTCATTAAAGGATCGAAAAATTTCACTACTTGATCACTTTCCCACACCTCTCCTCCGTCTATAGAGACAAATAGCGATATATCTCCTTTGAGATAGTGGCGTAACTCAGCACCAGCAACTACATATTTTGTGCCAACAATACCTGGAGGATAAGCTGCGAATGTAGTGGGACCTCCTAACTTAAACTGATATTGAAACGGTGTCTCTTTCGCTTGAATGCCACCAGCCCCTCGAAGCGACATAGCGATAAAAGAACTTATACCCAAACTAAATTCGGTTTGACCCGCTAAGTATCCATGAGAGTTTAACATACCAACGACAATCTGACCAGACCACAATGAATTAGTCCGTAAAGGGTTATGGGGCGGTCTATACCCTTTAAATCGTAGGTAAAGATCACGATTGCTTTGACTCTCTAAACCTAATGATGTTGCTGAAAAAACATGATTTACCTCATCATTCCCATAGCGGATCCCTGCTTGCACCGTACTGTATGGTGTGAGATAGGTGGTGCTGTCAAAGCTAACAAAAGATTGATTGACTTGATACGTACTACCACTATGAGTCCCCCACGAGACTGCTGTTTTATCGACTTGAGTCCCTACAGATATTTGGTTTTTTACAGGAAAACCCATATTTGCAGCACCGTCAAACGATAGGATCCGTTGTTTTGATGGGCCAAATCCAAACTTTCCATGAATATTTGCTAGAGCTCCTCCAATGTTATGATAACTAATACTGATACAGCCTGCTAGCAAATGGCTAATGATCCTATTGGCAAACATCTGGTTATTCAGGATTATCGGGTGGCCTTCCTGCATCATAATCACTAAACGCAAAGAATCATCATCCATCAATCTAGGCTCTACAACGATACTGCGATGTGATCCTAGAAGATTCAATCTCTTCTCTAGTAACCACAACTGGTCAGCCGAGAATGGTTGACCCGCTTTTACCCCAATAACAGCATCAACCACCTGCAAATCCGTTCGATATGCACCATAGATGTCTACACCTGCGATCTCGATCCCATCATACATCGCATACTGGTTAAAATCATGCTTGCCCCTGATTTGCTGCCAAGGAGGTGCCGACATATCTACAATGAAGTCCATAACCATGGCAGTAAGGGAGTACGCTTGCCGAGAACTAACAGACAAAGAAACCTCATTTTTTTCAATCAGTTCCAAAGTCGATCGCAAAATCCGATCATAAGGGAGATGTGGAGCTTTACTATCTAAAACCCCTTGGTCTAACGCCTTTAGATAGGCTACATACTCACTAGGATCTGGCTCCACGTAAAGATCGGGTTTAGTTTGATACTCTTCATTAATCGTTCCATCAGGGTTTAAACCTAACATTTGCGGTATCCGAACGACTAATTTACTGTGGGGTAAGCAAAAATATATTGGATCAAGTCCAATCCCGTCTCCGCCAGTGCGTGTTCCCACTAAGGTAGCCCAATTTGTGGCTTTTGCGAAAGAAGCGAAGGCTTCAGCTGATGAATACACACGATCATCAACTAACAAAAACACCTTCCCTGTAAAACCTATACTATGAGTAGGACTTACTATCACTGGCAATTTGATCGGATTAATAAACATTTCACTCAACAATTCCGATGCAGCACCCACTCGATTGTCCACTACATAGCGCTCAACTTGCAACAGATGATAACCTAATCCTAACCGTGCTTGTAAAAACCTCTGTCCATAATTACCAGATCGAATCGTTGTATAGTAATTGTAAGCCATAGGCTCTAGAATTAAAGGTCCCATTAGTAACTGCGACCAATAGTCTATTGTCCCTCCACCATTGCCGCGAATATCCATAATCACATATGGATAGTGATGCACGCTGCGCAAAAAATCTAGTACCGGCTCGGAATCAGCTACTAGATGGTCGTAACCAAAAGAGCGTACCCGTAAATAGGCTACCCTATTATCCTCAAGTATAATACCCTTAAAATTTGGTTGATCAGTCGCCATGCTAGGTTTGCTCTCACTCACCCAAGATTGGATTTGACTTGTTCGCTCCACTCCATCATGCCTAAAGCGTACTATTATTTTCTCTTCATTAGGTAGCGGTAAATTGAATGTGTACAGTCGATCTCTTAACCTATCTAGTTGGATAACCTGTGAATGTTGTCTGCGTTGCACATATTCGTGGACATCCATACCATCAATCGCTACTAGCTGAACTCCAAGTGGCAAATGCTCTTGAATACTTTCATCTACAGCCACTACCCAGTACTCTCCTGCAATGTAGCGAGCATAGAAGCTTGGATGCTGCTGATTGCTCGTAACAATTTCTTGCCAGCGGGCATTCATGGCAACTACTTCCTGCGAAAAAATAGAAGCCCAGAGCGAATCCGTCACAATCCCCTGTTGCACTACAGCGCTTGGACGTACAATATTAGCATGTGAGTTTTCTAGTCGGCTGACTATATACTGCAAACTCTGGTAAAACGCGTAGTCTGTTTTACTCTCCTGCACTAACTGCATAAATTCATCCTTTTGCTTTAACCAGTTATCTCCAGTTATCCGTTCCTTAACTGCGAGGTAGGGATAGTTTTCAGCAACAGTTTGATACAACCATTGGAAATCTTCTAACTTCTGTTGTGGTGTTACGATGGCACTCTCAACGACTCCTTCCGAAGCCATGAGCGCTAGTAACAACACGAGAGAAAGCACACATCTTTTCATGGTACACCCCCGAGAATTTACCTACTTATATGTTTATTACCCATTCGATTTTCAGAATACTATATCCTTCCTACTAAGGATAATAAATCAGGCTATACCTCGGTGTAGCTAGCATTAGGCTTCTTGGCAGAAGGGTGGCCAAGAATACTTACTAACCTTGTAGCTGAGCCTTTTCAATCATTGTTTTATGTTCATCATCAGAGACAAAGTACTCTACCGTATAAGCAATGAAAAGAATAACTGGTAGATTGAGCAGCCAACGAAAAACAGCAAAGCGCAGTCCTAGCGCAGTTGACTCAAATAAAAACATTGGTATTTTTAGGGTAGCCCAAGAGGATAAAAATATTACTATATTCGCTAGACGCACACCTTTAATTAGCATTACGGCTGCAAAGGGAAACGCTCCATATAGCGGCCCCGCTGAGCTAGCACCAAGGATGATGCTGAGCAAAATCCCTTTAAACCCTGATTCTCGTCCCATATACTTGATAACTACATTGCGAGGAACCCATTGATCCAATAACCCCAATAAAATAAAGATAGGTGGCAAAACAGCTAGCATCTGTGAAAAGTTAAAGACGGTATTGCGCATAAGCGGTTCCTGTAATTCCGGTTTAAAAATTGCGACTCCCGCACTCAAGCCTAGAAAAATAAGAAACATGCGATAACGAACAACTAATTTCATACTAGCACCCCCAACAGATACGCGATGCCAAAAGCTAGAATAAAGCTTAATCCATTACGTATCAACGTTTGCTTCACACCAAAGTAACGAATTTCTAACGGTGCAGTGATAACTCCAACCATCATGAGAGTTGACACGAATACTGCGACTTGCTCTATCCCTGCACCAAGTTGTAGCAAAGAATCGGCTAATGGAAATGCTACAAACCCTGGAATTAGCGTCACTGCCCCGACGACTCCAGTAAAGAGCATACCAAAAAAACCAGTATCTTGACCAATGAACCGAGAAATTACCTGTGGAGATAACAGGGTAATCGCCAACCCTACCAATACCAGTACTGCAGTGAAATCTGGTAGCACTTTCTCTAACGACTTCCACGCCTTCACTAACGCTTGTTTGGTGCGTTCCTTGTCTTTTAAAAAGGAAAAGCTTAAAAAAATAACTGCTAATCCATATAACGAATACGTAAACATGATATCGCCCACCTTTCATACCCCATACGGGTATTCTAACACTGAACCTTTTAAAATGCAAGCACCAAAGAAAAGCTGAGGAAACGAGCCTGACATGCAATTGATTTTTCTTGATGGAGATGGTACAATACGGGCAATGACAAAATATCAGTAGAGGAGCAACAAATTGCACACTTTATCCTTAGAACAAGAACCAGCAAATTATCTTCTATCCACAGTATCCGTCTGGGCCACCTTTACCTTAATCGGACTTACATTTACCGTATTCGGATCCACCATTCCTTTCTTGTTTAGTGATTTCCAAATTACCTTAGCCCAAGCTGGCTTACTCGTTACCTTTATGGCAACAGGTCGTATGGTATCTGTTGTTGGTAGTGGAGTATTAGCCGATTCATTTGGTCGAAAACCCTTGCTAATACTAGGAGCTAGTCTGCTAACTCTCGGTTTAATGGGCATAGGGACGATTACAATCTTTCCCTTAGCCCTCCTGTTTGCAGCTTTTGCTGGAGTAGGTCATGGTATGGTTGACACATCAGGTAGTGCAGTCATTTCCGATCTCAACAATGATAATCTTAGTAAAGCATTAAATATGACGCATATGTTTTTTGGCGTGGGTTGCCTTTTAGGACCTCTCTTAGCTGGAACCGTTCTATCCTTAGGGTATCATTGGCGAATAATTTACTACATTAAAGCTGCCATTGGTCTTAGTATTATTTGTTTTATCAGCTTTCAGACCTTCCCAGCAAAAACGGTAAACCATCAAAGTTTACAGCGGTTTTCTGGACTTCTTTCCATTGGACTATTGGCCTTGGGTATCGTCATTTTCATTTACTCGGGTGTGGGACACAGTTTGAATACATGGATTAGTTCCTATATGCGAGACATTGCTCATGTCCCTGTTTTTTTAGCTACTGGCACTCTAGCAATCTATAATCTTGGAATTACCTTAGGACGTCTAGTAACGAGCTTTGCTTCAAAAAAGCTAGATGACACGATACTTATTCTTATCATGTCTATCCTCTCTCTGGCTTCTATTTCCTTAGCCCTCTTTAGTACATCGGGTGCAGTAATCATTCTCTGCTTAGGATTTACGGGCTTCTTCTTTGGCGGACTATTTCCTACAGTTATTGCAATTGCTGGCCGTTTATACCCAGAACGACGCGGAACGATTACTGGGCTACTGGTCATGGCTGCATCCTTAGGGAGTATGACAATTCCTGCATCCACAGGATTTCTAGCACATTCGTGGGGTTTAACCGTAAGCCTACGGCTATCCATAATCCTGATATTCGTGCTAGTATTAACAGCCCTGGTTCTCCAAAACCAGGTACAAGCAAACACCAAGGCTTAACATCCCGTTAGGTCTTGGTGCTTTCTATACACTCCATGCCATGGTTTTTCATCATCTATTCGGAAATTTATGTTCATCAAATCGCAAGCGAATGTTTTCCATACTCTTTTGAATATGCTCCATAGCCAACAATTGAGCTTTCAATGGGTCTCGTTCAACAATAGCATGAATAATCGATTGATGTTCGGCAAGTGTTTCTATGGGAGGGCGCATTAAGCCCTTTTGATAACTAAATTGATTGATACTAAAGGAATCATTAATTTCCTGTAGCAACTTATTTCCTGATAATTTGGTGAGACGTGAATGAAACTGTTGATCAACAATCACATACTCTTGTTCTAAATCAGAACTCCACTTACCCTGAAATTTAGCAAAAAATTGGCGAATCTCTTCGATATCTTCATCGCTAGCGTGTAACGCACACGCTTTAGCTGCTGCACCATCGAGTACCTCTCGCAATGCAAAAATATTCAACATTTCGTCTAAGCTCAACCGCTTTACAAAAAAACCTCGCCGCGGAACATATTCTAGGATGTTTTCAGCTGTCAACCGCTCGAGCACACGAAGAATTGGAGTACGACTCACACCATATTCTTTTGCTAAATGTTCTTGCCGTAACTTCGTCCCATGCTGATAGACCTGATTCCAAATTTCTTGCTTTAAACGATTATACAAGTACGAATTGAGATCTTCGAATGTATCGTCAAATTGAGACATTGATCTGCTCCTTTACCTTCTATTATCCATATTCCGTTGCTTTTTGAATGCAAAAATCACTATTATGTTTCGCCATATATGCTTAATACCCTTCTTTCAAAAAAAAATATGACCTAGCAAAAGGATTAGCCTAAGTACTAGTCTTTTTGCTAGGTCTTGTTTCTTAACGAATCCGCAGACTCACATTACCATATTCTGCATCTAGACGAACAAGGTGTACACCTTGATTGTGTGTGGCCAAATAGCGATCCCGTGAATTTGAAATTGTTTCCTTAACCATGGTTACATTTGAGTTTACACTTGCTCTCTCTGCATCCACCATTAGGTTGTAGCCATCCGTTGAATCCTGCAACTCAATATCAACTGTAGTGTGACGGCTGCGTATCGTTAGCTCATTACTCACGTTTGCTAACCGAAGTGATCCAAACCGAGCATTAAGATCCATATTGCCCGCTACTCTATTCGTGTGCAAATTACTATGGGAGAAGTCACCTTGAATCGTTCCACCAATATCCCGTAGATCTATGTGATCATGACTAGCCTGCAAATTAACTTCACCGCTGATATCATCTAAATGGACTCGCGAGTGACGAGAGTTTAATCGAAGATCACCAGCCACTTCCTCCACAGTTAACTGAGAATGCGCTGTGTCAAGTTGAAGAGTTCCATTAACTCCACGAATATCACCAGAGCTGTGGTTGATGCTTAGACGCACATTGTTGTTAATCGCTTTAATCGTAAGACCCGTAAGATGATTTAACGTTCCTTCTAAACCAGAAGCAAGATTTTCTATGTGAACGAATCCATGGCTAGCAGTAAGCGACACGAATAAATCCTGGGGTAGGTGAATAACAAAATCTGTCTGCACACCACGTATCATTGACGTTGATCGGGGTATATTTTCCATGCTAAGAGACAGGTGCTCCTGGTTTATCTGGTGATCCAATTCTAACTTAGCTAAGTGCTCTAAAGCTAATTGTTCCGTATTTGCATAGACCGTAACTACTGTGGCAATTTCAATATCCAGATTATCGTACCCGACTATTTTTACGTCCCCATAGTGGTTGAGCAGAATTAACCCCTTCAAGTTTTCCGATGATACACTAACCCGTTCTTCCAGCGAAGCACTGGGGTATTCAGCCAGTACAGATTGGTTCATGGAAGGGTTAAACGATGAACTCGTATTGCTGAAACGAACATTGCCCCCTCTATTATAAATCACATTACTAAAGGCAATAGCTGATAGGATTAGCAAAATACCAATAAATATTTGCTGTCGATTCATGATTGTTTATCCTCCTTCTGCTGCTAGACAATCTCAATTTGTGTTTCCCATAGCCAAGTCCCCAAGGCGAACAAGGCAACAACGATTAGCCATGGAGCAAGAATGGGAGCGAGGCTCATCTGAAATTCGCCCATGTGCACCATCCCTTGACTATAATTACCAATTTCAAATGTCATCCAGGGTACCCAGCGAAGTAAGGGTTCGATTACGTATCCTAACCGTTCCATTAGCCAGACAGACAGCACAAGAATCCAAACCATGACCAGTCCCTGAAAGCGTTTGACCATACGCGCAGAAATGTAAGAAAAGTGTGTTAGCATGGTGGCTGACGACACTAGTAATACGCTAAGCACAAAAGCATTGAGTCCAGTTCGCAGATACCAAATTGTGGGAAACAGAGTTAAACAATCACCTACGATCTGCATAATACTACCACCTAGTGCAAGAAAAAAACTAGCTGCAAACAGCACTACGCTGAAGACATAGGCTATCATTACAACAAGGAACTTCGATGTAGTAATCTGCCACCCTGGTATGGGTAGAGACAAGAGCAGGTAGGCTGTATCTTGATTCCATTCCGAGCGATACATCTGCACACTGATCCATAGTAACCAGATTGGAATAAACGAAATTGGGATCCACCCCAGACCAAAAACTAACTCAGCAGGCCAGCGCTGAACTCTAGTTGCTAGGAATAGATGCCAACCTAACGTGAGAAACATTAAGACACCTAAATACCATCTGAGAGCTCGTAATTCTTTTTTTATTAGTTGCAGATAGGATTTCATTACTGGTATACCTCCCTAAACAGATCATTAATGGACAGATTGTGTTGTTGCCGTAATGTATCTGCTGTATCTATGAGTTTAACTTTACCTTTTTCTAGAAAGATCACAGAGTCAAACAAAGATTCGGTTTCACCCACTTCATGCGTGGAGAGAATCATGGTTTGGTGTTCCGCTTTAAATTCTTTTAAAATCACATCAATAATTCTCCCGCGCGAGGAAGGATCCAACCCTGACAATGGTTCGTCAAGTAGAACTAGCTCAGCATCTCGAGCCATAGCAATCACCAGCTTCAACCGCGCCCGCATCCCTTTAGACAGACTAGAAATCGCTTGATCGTGTGTTAAGTTCATAAATTTCAGTAGTTCCTCTGCTCGATCCCATTGCCAATCATGATACATTGCACTCACAAATTGCAGGATGTCACCAATTTTCATCCAACGATAGAGATAATCAATTTCCGGTAAAAAGGCCACCTTGCCCTTGGTCGTGCGATTTGGGGCTTGACCAAGTACATGAATTTGCCCTCGATCCGGTTTTAACAAACCCGCTATACACTTTAGCAGTGTTGATTTCCCACTGCCATTAGGACCAAGTAAGCCCCAAATCTCGCCGTGTCCAATCATAAGGTCAATGCCTCTTATGGCATCAGCTCCAGGATAACGTTTTGTCAAGCCCTTGCTATATACTGCGTAATTCGTTGATTCCATTATGCTCACCATCCTTATTCAGTCTACTTCAACTTACTTGATTGTTTCGGTGCGTGCACTTCGGTTACTTTCGTACTTACGACTGACACAATTCCCTCATCATCACAGCCTAATGATTTCATCTGCAAAATAAACTCTTCAACTAAACAGCTAACCATTTCATTTCGCATCGTTTCCACTACATTATCTCCCTGCTTCAGAAAAGTACCTTGGCCTCGCAAGGTCTCCACTATTCCTATGAGTTCCATGT
Organism: Limnochordia bacterium; assembly: GCA_007116145.1. GTDB lineage: Bacteria > Bacillota > Limnochordia > Darwinibacteriales > DTU012 > CSBR16-88. The sequence goes on from SKJB01000004.1 coordinate 34,878, forward strand.
CACGATACGCACGTTGTATCGTGTTCGGATTGATTTTTAACAAAGTAGCCAAATCTCTCTGGGATGGTAGTTTATCGCCTGGGCTTAGGTCTCCCCGCACCAATGCCTTCTTTATTTCATTGATTACTTGAAGATAAATTGGTTGAGAATTGTCAAATTGAGTATTAAACACATTATCACCCCCGCCACATTAGACAACTAAATAACTAGTGCATTAGCTTGCTAGTACACTATCAATATACCTTACTTTTTTCCATGTGTCAATAGGATAGTTACAACTTTTTCTACGTTTTTTCTGCCGCATTGTGCTATAATTTTAGATGATAGAAAGAAGGTGGCTTATGTCATACAAAACACAAGAGATTTTTGCACCACTTGGACTACTCGAGCAAGCACTTCCTCAATATGAGTATCGCGTAGAGCAAGCCACCATGGCTGACAAAGTATACCACTGCTTAACCAAGGATGAGCATGGGATTATTGAAGCAGGTACGGGCGTTGGCAAAAGCTTAGCCTATCTTATCCCAGCCATTTACTATGCCCATGATCAGAAGAAACGAATAATCATAGCCACACATACCCTTAATTTGCAGGAACAACTCTTTCGCAAAGACATCCCGTTTCTAAACAAAGCTTTACCGATTTCCTTTCATACAGAGATATTTAAAGGACGGAGTAACTACCTATGCCTCCGACGCTTTGAAGAGGTTTCTCTTGGCGTCTCAGCTCAGCAAGGCTTGGTCCGTTATGCCGAGAAAATTAGTCTCTGGAAAGAAAAAACCACTACCGGTGATCGGAGTGATTCATCCCAGCCTATTCCTGACCAAGTGTGGCAAGGCATCTGCTGTCAAAAGGAAAGTTGTCCAGAAGAAGACTGTTCTTTTTTTAAGCAGTGTTATTACTGGCAACTACGCCATCGCTTATCACAGGCACAAATAATTGTGACAAACCACGCCCTCATGCTTGCTGACATCGTCACGGAGAACAGCATTTTCCCTCACTATGATGGCGTTATTATTGATGAAGCACATAATCTAGAGGATGGAGCAACTAATGCCTTTAGCCATCAATTATCACCGCAGATTCTGTTAGCGTATTACCGGACAGGTCTGCAACTATATTATAGCTTACGGTCAACCATACCCATACATGAAGCAGAAGACTTCCGCCAATGCTTAGAGCAATTAATCAGTGAAAGTACAACCTATTTCCAACGGGTAAAACCATTTGTCACAGGGTACACCACTTTAATTGACGCAAATAATCACAGCCATTTCTTCGTCACTCGCTTTAGCGAGTTATTTCAAGAGATTGCTAGTACAATAAAAGGTTTCTCCCTTCCCGAGAACGAACTCTCTGGATTAGCTGCTCAATTTATGGAATATACCTCCACAGTACTCCAAAATACAGAACTAATTATTAAGGCTAGCGATCAAGATTATATATATTGGGCAGAACTAAGTAATGGTGATGTCCGGCTACTAGCAGCTCCGCTCAGTGTCGCCAAACTGTTACACAAGACATTATTCTCTACGGTGAAGTCTGTGATACTAACATCGGCTACATTATCAACCAATTCTACCTTTGACTATTTTCAGAAACGGATTGGAGTTAAACATGCAGCTAACTTGACACTTGGTTCACCTTTTGATTATAAAAAACAAGCCATTTTGTGCATTCCAAGCACGGCCCAAAACCCTAAGCATGCAAAGTATGACTGGTATACGGCCTATTTCCTTCTCCATGTACTAGCTCGTACAAAGGGGGGTGTTTTAGCTCTGTTCACCAGCTACCAGGGGATGGAAACGGTAGCGGATTTCATGGATGAGAAACTCGCAGAAGTAGGATACAACTTATTTGTCCAAGGTGAAGATTCCCGCGAAAATTTGGTGCAGAGCTTCTTAACGACTCCAAAATCTATACTCTTAGGAACGAATAGTTTTTGGGAAGGAGTAGATATTCCGGGAGACGCTTTGCGAGCTGTAGTAATTACCCGCTTACCTTTTGCTGTACCCGATCGTCCCGTTGTGGCAGCACGCTTAAAAGCCATCGACGACGCAGGTGGAAATTCGTTCCAAGAATACAGTATTCCCCAAGCGATCCTGCGGTTAAAACAAGGATTTGGCCGACTGATACGCAGTAGCACTGATCGAGGCGCGGTCATTATCCTTGATCAACGGATCCTTACTACAGACTACGGAAGCCAATTCCTTAAATCACTTCCTCCAGCCCAATTTACCCGCGATTTAGATGATTTACGCTTCAATTAATAAGTCAATAAATTTTTTGGCTGAAGTCGCTAACGGCACATTTCGTAAGGTGACTATACCAATCGTACGCGAGGGAATAGGCTGTAATAAGGGCACTTCACGCAGCTGACCGTTTTGTAACTCATCACCAATAAAATCCTTAACAACATAAGCAATGCCTAGACCGATCATTGCAAACTGCACGAGTAAGTCAATACTACCCAACTCAATTTCGGGCTGTAATACAATTCCGTGTGTTGCCATGTAGTTATCGATAAAGTGACGGGTGTTACTCCCTTTTTCTAATAATAGTAAAGGATAATGGGCTAGCTGCTCAAGAGAGAGCGGTGTATCACATATATGCCAATCATTTACCCCAGCCACGAAACAGTCCTGCACCTCTAACGCTTCACAGATATTGTATTGAGTATCTGTGCTTATGGGAAGGTTTACCACCGCTAGATCCACGTCACCTTTTCGCAACAACATTAACGTCTCTGGCGTGGTGCGATTAGTCACTTGGATCCGTAATTCTGGATATGCACTATGGAACTGCTCTAATTTAGGGAGCAAGTAATATTTACTGATGGTATCGCTTGCTCCGATTCTAATCTCACCGCTCATGAGGTTTAGCATTTCCCAAAATTTATTCTCTGCGGTGCGCATCAAAGTGTACGCTTGTTCAAAGTGTTTAAATAACACTTCTCCTTCACGCGTTAAGGTTACCCCCTTAGGACTACGCACAAAAACATGACCTCCAAGTCTCTCTTCAAGCTGCTTAATCGACTGGCTCACTGCTGGTTGAGAGATATACAACTCCTTAGCAGCCTTAGAAATACTTCCTGCCTTCGCCACCTGGTAGAAAATTTTATACAACTCCATATTCGCTATCATCATAATCCCACCTTATACCCCGTAGTAGAGATATTGATTTTACTTATAACTAGATTTTCAGTATAATCTAAATGTGAGAAAGTGTAAACTAGCAACACGCGAAAGGGGAAACTAGTATGGGTGTAACTGCAATTGTTGGTGCGAATTGGGGAGACGAGGGAAAGGGTAAGATGATTGATAGCTTAGCCTCCCACTCCGACTTAGTCATTCGATTTCAAGGAGGAAATAATGCCGGTCACACTGTGATTAATGATCAGGGGCGATTTGCTCTCCATCTCCTCCCTTCGGGTGTTTTTTATCCTAATGTCCTAAACCTCCTAGGTCCAGGGGTTGCTGTTAATATTAAGGCCTTTTTAGAAGAATACCAAACACTGATTCGCCAGGGGATCACCAAACCTCAACTCGGAATCTCCAATCGTGCTCAGGTAGTATTGCCGTATCACAAGCTTTTTGATGAACTCGAGGAACAACGCTTAGCGGATCGGCAGTTTGGATCGACCAAATCCGGTATTGCCCCTTTTTATTCTGATAAGTACTTAAAAATTGGGATTCAAGTGGCCGACTTGTTTGATCGCGAGAGTCTAACAGAAAAGATAGGCCGTGCCCTAGAACAAAAAAACATTCTACTTGCAAACCTATACCAGCACGCAACACTTACAGCAAAAGATATTATTGCCGAATTAGATCCCTACATCGCCCAAATAGAACCTTTTGTCTGTGATACCAACCAATTAGTGCAACAGGCTTTAAGAGCCAAAAAAGATATAATTCTCGAAGGACAACTAGGAGCCTTACGCGATCCTGATCATGGGATCTATCCTTTTACCACATCATCATCCACTCTTGCTGGATTTGCCACAGTAGGAGCTGGAATTCCACCCCATGCAATTACTCGCATTATAGCTGTCGTTAAAGCGTACTCGAGTTGCGTAGGTGCAGGCCCTTTCGTAACAGAACTCTTCGACAAAGCTGGAGACGAATTGCGTAGTCGTGGAGGTGACAAAGGAGAATACGGAGCAACGACAGGTCGTCCGCGGCGAATGGGCTGGTTTGATCTGGTTGCTACACGCTATGGTTGCCATGTCCAAGGGGCCACCGAAATTGCCCTCACTTTATTAGATGTCTTAAGCTACCTTGATGAGATACCTGTTTGTGTTCAATATGAGCTAGACGGCAATCAGACCGATTACTTTCCTAGTACCACCCGACTAAACAAGAGCAAGCCCAGATATAAAATACTTAAGGGCTGGAAACAAGACATCACACAAGTACGAGAGTTTAGCCAACTCCCCCAAGCTGCGCAAGACTATGTGAAATTTATTGAACAAGAGATAGAAATACCAATTCGCTGGATCTCAGTAGGACCTCATCGCGATAGTTTAATACGTCGTTAGCGCACGCTAACAAAAAAAAGGCTGGGGTTTAACCCTAGCCTTTTAGAAAACTACTACTTAGCACTTGATCACAAACCTCTGCAGTTACATTTCCTAAGGAATATCCAGCATTTTTCGTTTGACTAGCTGTAAGTGCGTATGCTTTCACCTGATCTGCAGTGAGTTGTAGTTTGTTGCGAAAAAAACCTTGCATCAAGTGTAAAAAACTATCCACATCCGGCAGTTCTATCCACTGTAAAACATTGTTTACTCGGTTCGGAGCTACGGTGTGCGTGTAACGGAGAAACTCACCCATAATTAGACCATTAGCTTGACCGTGTGGTATACCGTGATAATACGTAAGCGGATAGCCCAAAGCATGCACAAATGTCGTCCCGGTATGGGAGATGGCTATACCTCCAAGGGTAGAAGCGATAAGCAGAGCATCTCGTACGTCTGCGCTTAATTCTCCCGCTTGCAGCGGAGCAATACAATTCTTCCATAGCTGAATACCTTGCCCTGCAAAGAGATCGCTCGCATCACTAGCGCGTCGCGATAAATACGCTTCAACGAGATGGGATAGAGCATCAACAGCTGTATCGACAGTCACTGCTAGCGGCAAGGATGCAGTGTACTGATTATCGAGGAAAGCAACTTTTGGAAAGAGGGCAGCACCTCCAAACCCCTTTTTTGTTTCCGCCTCTGGAATCGTTAAAACAGAGTACGGTGTAGCCTCACTACCTGTTCCTGCGGTTGTAGGAATGGCCAATATCGGCAAGGGCTGATTGGCATACGTATTCTTAAATAGGTCAATCGCTGGTATCGCGTTTGTTGCTAATACGGCAATCGCTTTGGCAGCATCTAACGGTGATCCACCACCAATGCCCAGAATAAAATCTGGGTTCCATCTCCTTGCTATCTCACCACCAAGCGTCACATTTTCCAGCGAGGGGTTATTTTCCACCTGATCAAAGAGCAAATATTCCATCTCTATTTGCTCAAAGGCTGTTAAAACATTTGATAAGGCTCCACTTTGCTTTGCTGAATTTTTTCCTGTGACGATCAATGCTTTTTTCCCATAACGAGCAAATTCCTGGGAATTTTGCAGTACAATCCCTTCGCCATGCAAGATTTTTGTCGGCAAATAGTAGTTAAAATTCTGCACCCAATACAACTCCTTTGTTCTCCACCTAAAATTATGAGACTCGCTTCACTTGGAATTTTCCCAGCCACGAACTAGACGTTAGTAATAACCGTGGACGATCCTCGCCAATCACTAGCTCTTCTACTGTTTGTCGTCCGATTATGCTTTTGTTTCTTTGCCCTAATACATCAAAAAAACCTAATCGAGTTTTAGATTCGGCAACAATCGTCACTCCATCAGGCACTAAAATTGTAACCTTCCCCAAAAGGGTTAGTGCATCCAAGCGTATCGTGCGAAACTGAATATCTGCTGGTGAGATTTTCAGAGTGATTCCACTTAATATACTAACAAAGGTAGCATCTTCTCTTGGCCAATCACTACCTGTAAGTACACGCGGCATGAAGAAACTAGAGTACACCGTTTCACCTTTACTAATAACACTAAAAATGATATGAAAAAATAGCATCACAAGTAGTATGGGGAAAAAGAGTACAAGAGCTAAACCAGCAATAACCACCACAAATTCCTGATTCTCCGTAAACAAAATGGCGATATTTAAAATAAACCAAAATCCGCCAAAGAGTACAAAGACTAACGCTGTTTTCTCACTCCGTCTTTCTTTGCGCTGGGTATACACATATCCAAGCCAAAGAAAGATGAGGGGCCAGAGTCTAGCAATCACCTCGCCTAGTCCAAAACCAATCTTCTCCATGCGCTCAAGCAAGAAGATCGCCATAAGAACTGCACCAATAATACCAATAACTCCCTTTTTCACTTTTGCACCCTCCATTCTACGTCCTACGATCCTTTTCCCTTTATTCTATGGGAATTCCTGCCTTATTAGGACAAAAATCACTACGAGTGTTTACGCAGAATGAAATGGAGGAAAGCAGAACCTAATTGTTTTGCCCTAGGTTTTCGACCGAAGAGCCCCCGCGATAGCTGATAAAACCCTTCGTACTTACCAGCATAGGGATACCAGGCCAACTCCTTTGTCTTGCGTCCACGATCTACAACGACCGCTGTTTGATGACAAAAGGATTGTAGTCCTACATCTCCGTGATAGCGTCCTAACCCGCTCTCTTTTACTCCTCCAAAGGGAAGATTAGGATTTGCTACACTAATCATTACATCATTTATTACTACGCTTCCAGTAATCAACCTGGACGCGATTCGTTGAGCCTGCTTCATATCTTGACTCCACACACTAGCGTTTAACCCATAATTCGAGTCGTTCGCTAATGCTACTGCTGTTTTTTCATCGTCATAGACCATTACTGGTAGAACTGGACCGAAGGTCTCTTCGTGCCAAATCCTCATAGAAGGAGTAATATTCACAAGTACCATTGGAGCTATGGCTAGACTATCTTCGAGATTCCACTTATCGGGTTCTAAACCCGTTAACAGTCTGGCCCCTTGCTTTAAGGCATCATGGATCTGTGCACCCACAAGTTCAGCTTGCCCGCGATGAGTCATAGCTCCTAGATCCGCATCGCAGCCCACACCTTGCGTTAACTCCCCTACTTGCTGTACTAATTGGTCAACAAAGGTAGTATAAATATCGTTGTGCACTAACAACCGTTCCACCGACATGCACACTTGCCCACAATTATTAAAGCCTCCCCACAACGCTCCAGCCACAGCGCGAGCAATATTGGCATCTGCACAAACAATCATCGGATCCTTACCACCTAGCTCAAGGGTCGTGGGAATCAAATTCTCTGCTGCCTTTGCCTGAATCAATTTCCCTGTCTGTACTGAGCCTGTGAAAAAAATGTAATCCGGTCTTCCCTCCACCAAGGCTGCTCCCACTTCTTTACCTCCCTGCACAACTTGGACAACGCAACGAGGAAAACCTGCTTTTTCCATCAAATCAATAATCAGATCTCCAACTCTGGGGGTGATCTCTGATGGCTTTAAAATCACAGTGTTTCCAGCCGCAATGGCAGTTAAAGTAGGAAGAAGCGATAATTGAAACGGAAAGTTCCACGGAGCAATAATGAGAACCACACCGCGAGGTCGATATTCTATGTAGGAGCGTTTACCCATTAACACTACAGGTGTGGGTACCTTTTGCGTTTTAAGGGCTCTTGCTGTATGTTTTTCTAAGTGATAAATACCATCAAGCACTGTAAAGATATCAGCGGTAAGCGCTTCCACGGGCGTCTTACCTGTCGAACTCTGAATCTCATCAACGATTCTATCTAAGTTGTCCACAATAACGTGGCGTAAACGTCGCAAATATCCAAGGCGCTTGGATAGTTCTAACGCACTCCATTCCACGTAGGCTTGTCTTGCCTTGTTATAAAATGCTTCCACCTGATCAAACCCCTTTAGCTTAGACCAAACATTTTGCTGCAGATCTAAGTAGTATAAGTTACCTTTGTCATTAAAACAGTAATAATCTAGCAGGGAATATCAATACTAAGAAAGAATAGGAGTGAAGAGGAAAATCCCAGACATTCTATGATAGGAGGGATATACGATAGAAAACCCGACATTACCAATAAAGAGCATTGCTCAACATATATCGGAGCTACTGCAAAATAGCAATCCAACTCCACTTACTCTAGGTTTCTTATTACATTCCATCCGACACCAAGGGTATGGCTTATTGCTTGTGATCTTTGCCCTACCAGTCCTAGTCCCACTTCCACCAGGCTTAGGAGCAATTCCTGGGGTGTTTATTATGTTTTGGGCTCTGCAACGACTTATGGGAAGAGCTACTCCATGGATTCCTCTTCAACTTGCTGCAAAACCGTTAAGCCAATCACTGATCAATATCGTAACCACGAGAGGTTTGCCAGCCTTAGAACGACTAGAAAAAATATTCGGCAAGCCTCGATCGGGTACGCAACCCAGTGAGTGCGAACAAAAGATATCTTGTCTCGTCGCCATCGGCATGGGCTTTCTAATCCTACTGCCCACCCCTTTTCTTAATACGTTACCCGCCATCGTTGTCATGTTAATCGGATTTTCATTGATTAATCAAAACCGTCGATTACTCTGGGCGAGTAACCTACTTGGGATTGTGCTCTTTGCTCTCATCTATTCAGGCATTAGCTTCGGACGTGACTTTATCATTGATGAGTTCGAAGATTTTTACCTAGACCTAACCCAAACCACTAATGGCTAATAATCGTCTTTTTTAGCATATTCTCCTAAAGTACGCCCTATTTCCTGCAGGAAATAGGGCGTACTTTCGATCTATCCGTTTAATTTAAGATTTCTTCTTGTTTGACATAAATCCTCAACTTGCTCAACGTCATATGTAGGCCCTTTTTTTAACACATAAATACTCAGGGTAGTATCTTCGATTAAGATATGTGTCGGTTTTTGTTTCCGACTAACTTGATATAATGTCGATCGAATGGTGGACTCATTAACGTCATTACGAAGTTTATAAAATTCTTGCACGACTGCTTTAGCTGTTACCCCTTGGTTCTGATTTTTCGCTAATCGGTAAACAATCTCCACAATATTTTGGGTTAACGTTCCACTCGATTCACCCTTTTTTAGGGGTTCCTTTAAAAACAATTCTAATTTCCTTAAGCTTGATTCCTTCTTTGATAACTGCTCCTTGAGACCATTAATTTCGGCCATCAGCAATTCTTTGGCCTGGCGTAATGATTCCTCGTATCCCATATTTTCCATTCCTTTCGCTATGAATGTATATTCTTCTAGTACTAGTATTGTCCAATTGATACTCTATTATTACACAAATAATTGTTTTCAGGTAAAAAAGCTAGTGCCATTTTACATTATATTCTATCTATAAAATATCATATTTAGTATTATATGTCAAATACTTCAGATATTTTATCGCAAAAAAAGGCAGTGATTTACTGCCTTTCCTTAAACACCTTATTCACATCAACAAATTCAATACCGCGATAAAATCGTTCGAGAATTTGGAGGTGATTATATCCATCTAGTGCCATGCCTCTTGCTCCCCATTGGCTCATTCCTACCCCATGCCCGTTACCGCCACCGAAAAACTGCACAGTCTCCAATTCATGTTCACTATTATGTTCTTTCTCCATTACCACAGTAGCACTTGGTAGAATCGAGTGATTCACCACCGGGGAATCACTCCGAGTAATAACAATATCCTCGCCCCCACTAAATATCTTCGATGGTCGAATCAGAAGGCGAATGTTTAACTCTTTCCCAATTCGATAGATACCCGTTGTGCCAGAGATTTGCAGCATAATAATATTACCACCTGCACCCCGGTGTATTACCTCAATATCTACCAATGTACCAATGCCAGAAAAAGGAATTGGTTTAGAATAAAACGTTCCATCCTTACCGAGTGTTGAAACAAACTCAGGCTGTAATTGGTAACGCATGGCAAGATTAGCATTTATAATATTCTCTAACTCTTGACGACTCAGGGTAATCTGCCAACGATACCAAGGCGAATCCTGATCATAGGCAACAACCGCTGAATCCTTCAGAAATAACTTCACCCCATCTTCACAGGTGAGATCATATACTAGAGGAGTTTTGAGTATGGATTGAGATTGTAAATAGGGTATGTGATCCGAAGGGAAAAACTCGCCACTACTACCCCACACTTCACAGGCCATTACTGTCACTCCGCTTGAAGTTGAATGGAAAAATGCTTGAATGATCTGTCTAGTACTTGCGTCAAGCATTACCAAACCCTGGGTCTGATCCACAGCAGCTATCGCTAATGGATCTTCTATGCGGTTATTATACATTTGCCACGAGAGGCTATCGTCAAGATGGTAACCTTGTAGCGTGTTAGTCTTTTCAAGCATTGCTCGCAACACATACGTCCTGGAAGCGATGGCTTGAGCCTTTAATGCTTCCATAGGCCAACTAACCGGCATTTCACTAGGCAGCACTCCATACAAATATTCCTCGATATCTACTTGATTAATCAGTTGTAATTTGGAGCTGTCGATTAACGCAATTTCTAATATACCACGGTAGGCAGGGTTGAAGGAAGCTGCTCCACCCCGAGTCAAACTAGTGAGCTGCAGTTTAAGATCCTGAGATGGTGATACCGCGAGCTGCGGTCCGAGTAGTACATTATGAGAATCTGTCATTATGTGAATTCCCTGGTCAGAAGGATGAAAAGCTACAACCTGGTCGAAGGTATGGGTTTGACCATTTTGGACATCATGCACAAGAACCTGTCCCTGCGCTCTCACTTGTACATAGGGATGATATAAACTTGCGAAGTTGTTATCCATTATTCCGACTCGAATAGGAATAGCCCAAATATCTGGGCAATAGACCAAAATAACGATTAGCACAAGCAGTACTATCTTGCCCACTCGCATTCTTCTACCTCCAAAGACTCAATGTCCGTTTATCTTAGCGCGTAACCGATCTTTTACTCGCACAAACTCTAGAAACTTCTCCACATATGCCCAGGCTTGATCTTTATCCATTTCTTGCTCCCGCGGGACCTCGTCATACCCTTCGGAACGGTAATAATCCTCTATGAGCTTGAAGTCCCGCTGGTTCAGCAATTCTGGTTGTAAGGCGCCACCAAGTAATCGGGCGTAAATGGGTTTTGCAGGTAAATACTTGAAGAAACGATTAAAATACACCAATCCACCATCTTCTTCTCCATATATACCACGACCTAAATGGCTTAGAGCTACACCATAGACACCTAAATTGGTGTTGGCTAGATCCTCGCCAAACGTATTGATAAACCGCTTTACTTCTGGCAGCAAATCATTGTCATAGAGCGGGCTACCCAAAATTACATGGGTGTAGTCCGTAACCGACACAACGTCTAAAACGGAGATGAAGCTAATCGCAGCATCTGCAGGCAAGCACTCGCACATCCATTCCCCGATTTTTTTTGTTGCTCCATAGCGTGTTCCGTACGTAATTAGTACATTCATGGAAGAAACCCTCCTTATTCATGGACAGTGCTACACGCAAAGCGTGGGTGCAATTTTGGCTAATTGCTCAAAACTAGTCTTTAGTGCCGGATAGAGTCCTTGATAAATTGGATATAAGTCCTGATAGATCGTCTGCCACTCAGGGTTAGGATCTACCGTACTTGTTACTTGGAGAATCGCACCAGATGCTTCCGTTGGATCGGAAAACATCCCTGTTCCCACACCTGCCAAAAGCGCAGCTCCTAACCCTGGTCCTTCGTCAGAATTAAGAGTTTGCACCTGTAAATCAAGCATACTAGCAATAATCTCGCGCCACAATATAGCCTTTGAACCCCCACCTATACAGCGAACAGCACTACCTTCCCATCCCGCTTGACGCAGCAATTGCAAACTATCTTGAAAACCAAAACCAACTCCTTCTAAAATCGAACGAATCATATCCTTTCTTGTATGGTTTGCACCTAAACCAAAGAAACTAGCCCTTGCGTTTCCGTCAGCATGTGGTGTACGTTCTCCTGTTAAGTAGGGCAAGAATAGTAACCCATTGCTCCCAGGGCTACTAAGACTAGCCTGTTTTGTAAGGAGGGTATAGGCATCCTCATCGAGTTGGTTACCGACGACTTGTTCCATCTGGCCCAACTCATCTCGAAACCAGCGATAGGATAGACCTGCAGAGAGTAGCACTCCCATCATATAGAATTTATCTGTCACAGCATGATTGAACATATGTATGGTTCCACCTGTGGGAAGAGTAGGAGTATCTAGATGGGCGAGCATTACACCACTTGTTCCTAAGCTAATCATTGCCCGCCCTGCTTTAACAATTCCTGATCCTACTGCGCCGCACGCATTGTCAGCCCCACCACCCACAACCGGCGTACCTTCAACTAAACCAGTCAACTTTGCGACTTCTGCTGTGATCTCTCCAGCGATCTGCGCTGAATTTACTAAAGAGGGTAGAATCTCCATGGGCAGATTTAGCTTATCCATGATCCGTTGTGACCACGTCCGTTGTTTTACATTAAGTAAGAGGGTTCCAGCTGCATCACTAATCTCCATATTAATTTGCCCAGTCAAACGGTAACGAATATAGTCCTTAGGCAAGACGAGCCAACGTACCTTCGCAAAGTTTTCAGGTTCATTCTCCCGTAGCCATAATACCTTCGGTGCAGTAAAACCCTGAAGAGCAGGATTACAAGCTTCCGCTAACAACAAGTCCTTACCAACCAAAGCTTCAATGTCACGGCATTGCTTGGTGGTACGACCATCATTCCAAAGAATTGCGGGACGAATAACCTGTCCGTTATTGTCGAGAAAAACCGAGCTATGCATCTGCCCAGAGAGACCCACACCCTTAATCTCTTTAGGATCTACATTAAATTTTGCTAAAACTTTCGCTAATGCTGCGATCGTTCCTTGCCACATATCTTGCGGGTCCTGCTCTGTCCAACCTGGATGGGGAGAATAAAATGGGTACTCTTGCAGTGCTGAACCAACAATCACTCCACTATCTTCTACGAGTAGGGCTTTAACACCCGATGTTCCTATGTCTAATCCTAACATGTATGCCATGCTTTTTTCCTCCATTCCCTATTTACGGAACTATTACAGCCACTGTTTTACGTTGATAACTTCGCTTTAAACGTGGTTTTCCCTGCAAAAAGACTACCCTTTGCTGTTAGTCTTTTGCTAGTCACTCAAACATCATTGCGTCCACAAACTGAGTTTGGAAATCAAGCCTCGAGGATAACTCAACATATTGGATTTTTTTCTGCAACTCCGCACCAGTGGTAACTGCTGCCTGATCCAGTAAATATCGCTTACTCCCAGCACCCGCCCCGTTGCCAATCCGGATTACCCGATCCTCTAACTCCCTAGGTATGATTCCTGTTACACAAGCATTACGTGGATTTACATAGTTACCAAATCCACCCGCTAAATACAAGGCTGAAACTTCCGACTTGGAAATCTCCATTTCTTGTAATAAAATCGTAATACCAGCAGCAACTGCACCTTTTGCAAGTTGGAATTCGCGCACATCCTTTTGCGTTAGAAATATATCATCCTCAGTTCCACTATTGCTTGCAGCAACGATTCGCAAAGCCTTTAGACCCTTAAAATCGGTCACAAGTGGTGAATACTCAACAAAAGTACCAAATTCATCGATTAAACCATGTCTTAAGAGTTCAGCGACACCATCGACAAGCCCTGATCCACAAATCCCCTTTGGTGGGATGTTACCAATTACTGCATACTCAACATTACCGTCATCTGCAAGCTTCATACTGGATATGGCTCCCTGAACACCAGCCATTCCAAATGTGATATTTGTACCTTCAAAAGCAGGTCCCGCAGCGGTGGAACATGCTAGAATCTTACCCTTGCCACCGAGAACGATTTCACCATTTGTCCCTAAATCAATTAATAACCCATAGTTATTCAACTCGAGATTGACCATTAACAGATCAGCAATGATATCAGAACCTACATATCCAACTACGGCTGGAGGGATGCTAATGATTGCCTGCGAGTACACATCCAATCCTAACTCAAGAGCTGTTAGCTGTAATCCATCTGAAAAGATTGGTACATAGGGAGCATTAGCAATGGTTATGGCATTTACCCCTAATAGTAAATGGGTTATCACTGTATTGGCAACTAAAGAAACCGCTACGATGTCTTGAGGATCCACTTTGTGTTTTGCTGCTAAACTCTTTATACCGCCATTAATTCCCGCTAGCAATACTTTTTGCAGCTGTAAACGACCTTGCGCTTCTTGAAGCGTATAATTAATACGCGAAACCACATCAGCCCCATATTTCTGTTGGGGATTATGCATAGACCAGACTCCAACCTCTCTCCCAGTTTGTAAATTCACTAAATAGATGGCAATCGTAGTGGTCCCAATATCCATGGCAATCCCATAGAATTTTTGCGTAGTGTTTCCTGGTTCCGCCTTTAGTATTTTGTTCTGGTAAACTACAACTGTAAATCCTTCTTCCTTCGAAATTGATCCTAATTGAATTAGAGCTGATGTAACAATGGAGTTGGTACCGATCTGGGTATGAATTCGGTTAGCATAATCCATTTGATCAGCGAGAGTCGGTGGAGATAGTGTAATAAACTCCTTTTTTAACCTTGGCTTCATTATCCCTTGCGATACTAGTCCTGATGTCAAAACTACGAGTTCATTTGGGGGTTCCACTTTAACCCTGAGGTTATCCTTAACAACCACACTACAGGCTAAACGAGTTTCTTGGACTTTATCATGCGAGCCAAAACGTTTTTCCGAATTCTGACCCACCAAGCAGTCCTCTGCTTCAACTTGCACCTTACACTTACCACAAACACCACTTCCTCCGCAATAAGCGGGCACCTCATAGCCGTGTTCCACTAAAATTTGCCATAAGTTGGCCCCTTCATCAACACTGATTTCTTTACTATTCCCTAATGCTTCTACGACCACTTGATACTTCAACAGCTAGAAGCCTCCCTTAAAAAACATTGTTCGCGATCGCATTCTGCACAATCATGCCCTAGATTTACAGGTATTACCTTCTCACCAATTCCAATGATCCCTGATAGTGACTTCATTGGCACCATTAAGTAGCTTTCATTTAGATAAATTCCAATCTGCTCTGGCTTGAGAACATCAAATACTACCTGTTGATTTTCTAATCCGAAGTCATGTACACCCGGTGCATAATAAATGCTAATATTCTTTCCTCGCTTTAGATACGCTGCTTTTCGATCCTGCCAGACAAGATCAGACAGCGTCTCTACCATATAAGCACTGATACCATCGATCACATATCCACAGAACGGATCCTTAGCAGAAAGCTCACTAACCTGCTCATGAAGCTCTCCCCCTAGAGACATAGCCAATACTAGGATGCTTTCACACTCGGTCATCTTTTTTACAACATAGCGACTGGTAAACATCTGGCCATCTGCTAACAGTAAATTTTGTTCGTCTACTACTGTAAATTCAACTTCTTCATAGATTACTTGGGGTTTGGCAAGCGTAGTCGCAAGCACAATCATTTCTCGTACCTTAGATACTATTGCCTCATTCGCCCGTAGCGGATCGTTTATACCGATGACGTTAAAAAGTATCTCTTCCTGAATTTCGACAGAATACGTTTTGATAACTGCAATAACAATCCACCCCTTTTTTTGCTCCCACATACGCTTCGTCTATAGTACTCTATATGCTTAATTAGACATTGACTCTCTAAAAGTCCTGCCATTTTGCTACTCTGTTCCTAGTAAAAATAATCAATGTCAAGCCAGTCCTTCTATGGTATAATGGTTGATATGTGAAAGGAGCTTACATTGTGAAAGATTGTTGTCTAATTCTTGATGGATTTGCCTTGACATACCGAGCTTACTTTGGAGTGCCGAATACGATTCGTACAACTCAAGGGAGGGCAATAAACGCAGTCCTAGGCTTTTATAATACGCTATCTTCTCTCATTAATCAGATCCACCCTAAATACTTAGTGGTGGCCTTTGATAACCCGCAACCCACATTTCGCCATATCATGTATAAGGACTATAAAGCCAATCGACCACCCATGCCGGACGATTTACGGCACCAAATACCACTGATTCGTGATGTATTAGCAGCATGCAATATTCCAATCCTAGAACTACCTGGCTACGAAGCAGATGATGTGGTAGGCACCCTAACACGCCTGTTACCCCCTAATACTGATGCGTATGTTATTACAATGGATCGTGATGCTCTCCAGTTAGTAAATGATCACGTAAGTGTACTAGTTCCAAACAGTCGCGAAAATAAGATTTATACTCCCAAAATAGTCTTCTATGAATGGAACGTCACGCCCGTTCGAATTCCTGACCTAAAGGCTCTTATGGGAGACAGTAGCGATAATATTCCCGGAGTACCAAAAGTTGGAAAAAAAACAGCCGTTAAGTGGTTACACCAATACGGAACCTTAGAAAACATTCTCGCGGCAGCTGATGAATTAACTGGACGAGTCGGCGAGAGTTTGCGCGAGCACAAAAATCAAGCATTACTCTGCAAAGACTTAGCCACCATCCGACTAGATACTCCAATCATGTGGTGCTGGCAATCATTACATTTGACCAAAGATTTTAGTCCCTTAAGAAAAACGTTAGCAGATATTGGTATTCGCGCACGTCTGCCCCGCACGAGTTAAGGTAGGAGCTGTCTATGGATAAACAACGAATTCTCTCGATCACTGCAATCATGACAACCACCCTCTTTTGGGGTCTGTCCTATAGTAGCACAAAAACAGTCCTTGCTGTATTAAGCCCAGCCCAAATTGGGTTTTTCCGTTTTCTCATAGCAGCCTTAATCTGGAATGTGATCTGTTACAAACCTACACCAATTCAACCCAAGCTTCGCAAACGAGTTATTATCGCTGGACTGGTTGGGATCCCCGTTTATTTCTTATTTGAGAATACTGGGTTAACTCTAACATCCGCGATTAATGGTTCACTGATCATCTCAACAATACCTGCCTTAAATGGCTTGATTGGGTTTTGCTTGTTGAGAGAACGATTACCGAAACAACAGTTAGCCGGTGTTCTTTGCTCCATTCTTGGGGTCTTTGCGATCATACTTAGCCAAACCTCTGGTCTGAACGGTAATTTACTGGGAAACATATTAATGATCGGCGCTGCCTGTTCATGGGTTGTCTTTACACGTATCAACCAACCATTAGTACAGGAACTTTCCACGCCAATATTAATGAAGTGGCATAGCACTATTGGGGCACTCGCCTTTGCCCTAATTACCTTTCCTGAAGGTCGGTGGCAGGATATCTCACCTGCTGATCTTACACTCAATGTTTGGATGCATCTATTGTTTCTTGGTATTTTTTGTTCAGCCATCGCTTATGTATTCTACTTGTTCGCCCAGCGAAATCTCGGAATTACAGCAACAACTACATTTCTAAACACAGTACCCGTATTTGGTGTACTAGGAGGTTATTTTTTACTTAACGAAAAGTTAACATTGCTTCAATTTCTCGGTGGACTTGTCGTAATTTTTGGAGTTTGGCTCGTTACAAAAGAAGCAAAAAAAAGAGAAATAGAAGTGCAAATAGCACCCTCTATTTCTCATTAGCTTCTCATTTACAGCGTATTTCTGCGTCGAGTTAATTCACGAATTTACGAATTTACAAAACTTTCCATTTCACTAAGCTGTTGTTCAAACACTTGCATTGCTGCTACAATGGGCTGAGAAGATGTCATATCCACACCTGCACGTTTGAGCAAGTTCAGTGGATAATCAGATCCACCACTAGAGAGGAAATCTAAATACCGTTTAACCGCTGGTTCTCCTTCTGTTAGGATCTGCTGAGCAAGAGCAACGGCTGCCGAGAAACCAGTAGCATACTTATAGACATAGAATGGACGATAAAAATGTGGGATTCTTGCCCACTCCATCGCAATTTCCTCATCTACGACTACATCCGGTCCATAGTATTTCTGATTTAACTCGTAATAGGCCTTAGACAGACTCTCCGCTGTCATCGGAATACCTTGTCCTATTTTGTCATGGACAATCATTTCATATTCAGCAAACATGGTCTGACGAAAAACTGTACCACGAAACTGTTCGAGATAGTGATTTAGTAAATACATTTTTTGTTTAGGATCCGTCGTCTTTTTCAGTAAGTCAGCCATTACCAATGCTTCATTCAGTGTAGACGCTACCTCTGCTACAAAAATAGTGTATTGAGCATTCACAAATTCCTGATGCGTATCCGAGTAAAACGAATGCATAGCGTGACCCATTTCATGAGCTAGCGTAAACATGTTATCAATATTGTCCTGATAATTCATTAGTACAAAAGGATGGACACCATACGCTCCCCAAGAATAAGCACCACTCGTCTTGCCTTTACTTTCAAACCAGTCAATCCACCCCTCTTGAAATCCTACGGATAAGTCGTTTATGTAGTGCTCTCCTAACGGACGTAACCCTTCTTTGACCATTTCAACCGCTTGTGTGTACGGAATCTTCATATCTACATCCTTGACCATGGGCACATATATGTCATACATATGTAATTCATCAACCGCTAGCAACTGTTTGCGTAACTTCGTATAACGGTAAAATAGGGGTAGATGATCATGGACTGTCTGAATAAGATTATGATATACCTCTGGTTGCACATTATCTCCATCTAGGGCAGCCTCTAGTGACGAGTTATATTTGCGCGTTTTGGAGAAAAAGAGTGTCTTTTTAACGGATGCTGTGAAGGTCGTCGCCAAAGTGTTTTTCCATTGCCCATATGTTGAATACATACTATAAAATGCTGCTTGTCGCACTTTACGATTGGGGTTTTCCATAAAGTGGATATACCGACCATGCGTTAATTCTACCTCGTTTCCACTCTCATCCTGGATAGAAGGAAATCTTAAATCGGCATTATTAAACATCCGGAATATATTACCAGGTGCCTGCGCCAGTTCACTAGCACTTGCTAACAACTCCTCCTGCTCTGTGGGTAAGGTATGTGGTTTTGTGCGAATTATGTTCTCTAGATAGTGCTGATATAGATTTAAGCTTGGAGTATTCTTAACCCAATCCATGACCTCCGTTTCATCCAAACTAAGGATTTCTGGTTCGACAAAGGCCGAAGCACTAGAGGCTGTAACACCAAGATTCATCGCACGATCAGCAAACCCCTGAAACTTATCGTCTGCATTATCCTGGTCTTTACCCATCAAGGCATAGGCAATGATTTGATCAAGTAAACCCCCGATTTGATCCTGCAACCGTAAGCACTCTAAAAGCTGCTTCGCTGTTTTTAGTGTACCTCTGAAGTTTTGAAGGCAAGCTAATCGATCCTTTGTCTGCGCGACATCATCTTCCCACGCTTGATCACTACTATAAATATCTTGTAATTTCCACTTATGTTCTTCCTGAATTTCACTGCGTGCTTGTAATTTACGGGTTTCCAACTTTATCCGTCCTCTCATATAATCTGCTACTATCGTATATAGCCCTTTGTTTATCTGTCTACTCTCTTCTGCGATCAGAGCTCTTACTGACAGATGCAACAATCACGATGATCATCGCAGGCCAAAAAAGAATAAACAAGATAGAAGCAGCCGAATACACAAATTGACCGCTGCTCTCACCGCTGCTCATAAATAGTTCTAGATAAGGGAGCGAGAAGAACATTCCAAAGAAGATCAGCATCTTGCCAAATTGCACATCATTTTTATCGATGTTCGCCCGTGTTTTCCGTAAACCATAGCCAATGATCAATAGTGGCCAGATATTAAAGAGCACATCGAAAGCACTCATATCGATGATCGTAAGCTGGTTCAACAACCAGATAACAGCAGTATAGACCACAATCCCTACCAGCCACTTTGCTGCACGGATTAGCGATGCCTTCCAATTGAAGGTAATGGATTCTCGTGCTAAGATGTGGATAAAAAGATAGTGAAACACAAACAGTATACCAAGAAACAAACAGATAAAAAAGAGATAGATCATACTTGGATGCATTAAAACCCTCCTATGGTTGGTTTAACACCTCTATTATACACCATTAATCGCAAATTAGCACCATTCGTTTCACTTAAATCAAGCCAGTAACGCAGACAAAGTTAAATCATTATTAACTTGAAAAAAAAGATTGACACGGAGCCCTGTTATCCTGTATCTTAGTATTTGAGACTAGTTTATTCTAACAGAGATTTACAACTTCAAGGAATAGAAATTCCAAACGTAGGAGGTGACGGGAATGGATAGTGGCTCAGAACGAACGCCGCTGGGTAATCAAAGATTCACAGACAAAAAACAAAAACAAGCGGAGAGACCATTCTCATCATCGTATTTGAGGTGGTTTTAACCCCTATGGGAGGAATTATAATTGGCAAACAATATCAAAGAAAGTTTTTTCGTCGATACCACAGAAACAAATTCGGCTTACTCTACTTTTGGTAGACACATGGTCGTAGATTTTTGGGGTGTTGATTATGCACGTTTAAACAATAAGTTGTGGTTACAACAACAACTTATGGAAGCAGCCACGCGCTGTGGTGCTTCGGTTTTATCTGTACAATCCCAGCAATTCCAACCGCAAGGAGTTACAGTCTTAGTTATGTTGTCTGAAAGTCACATTTCTATCCATACCTATCCCGAAAAGGAATTTGCAGCTGTTGATTGTTTTACATGTGGCGAATCTGTCGATCCTCAAGTAGCCCTTGCTTATTTAGTCGAGGTTATGAAGCCAAAAAGCGTTATGGGACGAAAACTTATCCGCGGACTCGGAGACTTCGGCGTAGAGGATGTTAGTGAGTATGAAAACTAACACGTTGGTCTAATGCTTCTAAGGTACCTATTACCTTCGAAGCTTTTTTTATACACAGGAAACACCTATCTTTTGTAGAAGTAAGTGTTAAAGTTGCTAGGCAAAGGTGGATGGTTATGAGTACTCCAAGCGTTTTTGCACTGGATATTGGCACACGTAAGATTGCAGGGTTAATCCTGGAAAAACAGCAGGACAGTTTTTTTATTCAAGAAGCAGTAATTAGAGAACAATTACCTGGGGCTATGCACGATGGACAAATTCATGATATTGGCCGCGTAGCGCAGACTATTATTCAAGTAAAAGATGAGCTATCAGAAAAGATTGGCCTACCGTTACACAGTGCAGCCGTTGCTGCAGCGGGTCGATCTCTTCTCACGTGTCATGGGCAAGCTCGGCAGGCACTGTCCATGAATCAAGAAATAACCCCAGTCCAAGAAAAAACATTAGAACTATCTAGCGTTCAGAATGCATTACATAAAGTACCAACGAACAACACTAAAAAGAATTCTGTTAATAGCTACTTATGTGTTGGATACACAGTGATTAAGAGTTTGTTAGATGATCAACCCATTGCCAAGCTCGCGGGACATCGGGGACAATGGGCGTCGGTTGAGGTTATTGCTACCTTCCTGCCTAAGGTGGTAGTGAATTCACTAGCCACGGCACTAAAACAGGCAAAACTAGAAATGCAATCACTAACCTTAGAGCCGATAGCTGCCATTCACACTGTGGTACCGGATACCATGCGGATGCTAAACCTAGCCTTAGTAGACATTGGTGCTGGGACTTCAGATATAGCAATTACTCGCGATGGCACGATTAAGGCCTATGGCATGGTGCCAGAAGCAGGGGATGAGATAACAACTGCCATTGCAGACCATTATCTTCTAGATTTTATGACTGCAGAGAAAATGAAGCGTGCATTAACAACAGGTTTACCACTTGTCTGTCAAGATGCATTAACCAACCCGTTAGAACTCACCCAAGATGAACTCTCTACCATCATTGAACCCTTTGTTTCCGACTTAGCATTAAAAATTTGTAGCGAGATTCTAACTCTAAACGAAGACATCCCAAAGGGAGTCATCCTAATTGGGGGTGGTAGCTTAACACCAGGTATCGCCCAAGAAATAGCCAATCACTTAGAGCTACCAAAACACTTAGTGCGCATCCGTGAACGGCAAGCATTGACAAATGTTCTTGGAAATATGGAATTAGTCGGACCTGGCGTGATTACACCGATAGGTATTGGTTGTAATCACTTAGATGGACTCTCTATGGAAATGCAAAAAATTACTATTAATGATACGAGTTACCCCTTTCTCAAGCTTCCGCAGGCCAAAATCGGCGATGCATTATTTCATTCGGGTTACACGATTAGAGACTTATTCAGCAAGCCAGGAGAAGCTCTCATCGTAACCTACAATAATCAGAAAATAACCATTCCCGGTAGTCTCGGCGACACAGCAAAGATCCTCAAGAATCAAAAACCAGCTTCTTTAGATACACCAGTAGATAATGGCGATGATATTCGACTTGACTCACCCAGAGCCGGAAAAAACGGGTCGGCCTTTCTGAGAGAAATTCTACCCAAAACGCAATCAGGGATGAATGTGCGAATCAACGGAAACAACTATGCATTATCAAGCAAAGTATTGGTTAACGGACACAAAAAAAACCTAGACTATGCCTTATGCGATGGTGATCATGTTACAACGCAGATTTTAGAGACCATTCAAGATGCTCTAGAAGCTACCAATACTTACACGCCATATACTCTTGATTACTATCTAAACAATCAAAAACGCTCTGTTATGCTAGAATACACACTGAAAGCCAACAATGCCATTGCTTCCTTCGATGATAGACTAGTGGATAATATGGATATTGAATATAAAGTATATCCGACAACGATTAGTGATGTAACCAATTACCAAACGGAGCAAACAATTAGAGTGTATATTAATGATCAGGAGGTTATCTTGACTCCAACGCATGATCAAACGAAACCAATATGTAATGGCGAACACGTCTCCATGCATCATGAGATTAACTCTAACGATCGCATTGAATACCATTATGAACCCCACAGCGGCTTTATTCTAAGTGATATTTTCCGAGTATATGAGCCATCAATTTCAGAAAAACATCGAAATATCCAGATAACGATCAACGATAAACCAGTAGGTTATACAGATTGTCTGGTAGATGGAGATAAAATCCAGTTTATAACAAGAGACAAAGCACGTTAATAAACAAGAGGAGGCCTGAGCCTCCTCTTGTTTATTAACGTAACCAGCGTTTTTTACTTAAATTCAACCCAAAACGCAATAACCCATTGTATTTGTCTTTGCTAATTAGTTTTAAACTGTGAAGAAAGGTCAAATCTCGTAGTAACCCCGAAACACGTGGTTCTCCTTCAGGCACTAGTAGATCCATATCGATTAATCGCTTCATGATAGAATGATAACGTTCTGGTAAAGACTCCATCAAATAGAGCTCGTTGAAATCTGCAATAGCAGCTAGCTCTTCAGCTATCTCCGTACGCCGCTCACTCTCATATAGGGCTGCTATTTCCTTAAATTGCCAAACGTTTGCCCCAATTGCCGAAGCTAGATCAACCATGGCTACCTCGCTTCGAATAAACTTACAACAATCGCGCAGAGCCATAGCGGGGTGAGCTAAGTAATAACTGACTAAACTATCTACTTTCACTTCATTATCTGCAGAACACTCTGCTTCACTCATAATTTCAAACCAATTTAGTTTTCTAAATCTCTTTAATTGGGCTACTCCTTCAATCTCTGTTGCATCCTTATTATGGCATACTTCCTTATTCACTTTTGACTTGTTGTTGTTCTTCGCATTTTCCCTATTAGAATCTGATAAATTCAATATTTTGGCCTCCCTTACTACCAACCCCTGGACATGAAGGACAAGGACCCAAAATAGATTCACTAAGATATTCTACACGTTGCCACAAATTCCTGCAAATTTATTAAAAAAAACAATAAATTTAGCGAAGAGTAGAATAACGAAAATCACCAATAACCAACTGTAAGTCCGTTTTCAATTGCTTATATCGGCTATCAAGACTGCTAATTGAAACACCATACTTTTGCTGCAAAGCTCCTTTAACAATTGGATGTGCATTGATTTCTTGCATCGCATAATCAACAGCTGCCGCCCAAACTCCTGGTTTGCGGTAATTCGGCCGATGCGCAGAGCAAAAGTCGTACCAAAGTTGAATAGATTTATACATTTGTTCCCGGCGCTCTGCCTCAAAGTTAATCACTAACAAGAGCGCAACTTCATAATCGATAACCCGAGGCCATTGGAATGTTTCAACATAATCCAAATAAGTCTGGTAATCATCCTGCCTTTCAGGATCATCTGAGCTCTCTTCAAGAAAGTCCAGACAATCGGCAAATGAATATAAAAATTGCTGTCTTCCTTTATCCATAACCTCGATTTCTTCTGTTGAAAGAAGCAACTCATCTTCGTCTACGATAATATCACCAGTTCCAGATGAGGTCTGGTAACGAAAAGTAATCGGGCCACGCAAATTTACAACCTGATCATCTACAAGGGCGAACTCACGTCCACGAAGAAGACGACGGAGAACCTTACGGTAACTAAGAACCTCAAAGATAAGCACGTTTTTACTGATTAAATCGACAACCTCATCCATCCACGATACGAATAGATAGCCATATTCGCGACAAAAATTACTAAAATGTCCTTGATAATGACTAAAAGCATACTCAATTCGTTTCTGCAAATAGCTATACGCTTCCTGTGATACGGCTACTATCGATGGGGTAGGTATGCGTCTAACACTATCAAACATTACAAAGCGCCCCAAGAAAATATCACCTACCTGCAAGGAGTCACTCCAACAAATAGAGCGAAACCGCTCGCCAGTGATAAGATTCATTACCTCCGCATGGTCTGGGTTCACCTGAACAACTTGGTAGGGACTTAGATGACTTTGCCTCCAATTTCGTAATATCGCTTGATCGTTCTTCGTTAGAGTCTGTGGAATCTGATCAAGAAAATAATCATAGACTCGCATATCAGCTGAGTGTTGACCCTGAATGTGATAATCCCAGATAAACCATTCGTAGAACATCTGTAACTCCATTTGATCAAGAGCGTTAGATTCGGATATAGGATGGCCTAGATATTGTTCTAAGGCATCAGTCGATAACTCCATCCAACGCTCTTGTGTAAAGAAGGCCGTAACTTCTGCCCACAAACGATAATATTCTTTCCACATAAAATTGACCTCCTTTGCAAGAATGCTTGATCTTAATTCGCACTCTCACTAGGAAATACCTGCTAAATTTAGTCTAAAATTCTACCATCGTGATCAATTATGGTAAAACTCTCTTTCACAGATTGACGTGGCACACGAATGAAATCATACGGATACGTCATAACCATAATAACAAAATCATCATCACCCGGGCTTTGCTGCCTAACAGTAATGAGTAAACCCGATTCATCCTGGATAACCTGATCAATAATAATCTGATATCCACCCGTCGGTTGCCACCCAAGAGTAACGAAAATTGGAATCTCTTGGGAGAAATCCACTTCTGATAGATTTTCGTCTATTCCATGCGCTAACTCATCAATAGAGGCAAGCCACTCTTCTTGGGTAAAGCCGACAATACCAGTAACATCACTCGTTTCCTTCGTCCACTGCCAATCCTCCGTAGATCCTGCGCTTTGATACAACACAGTTGACGACTTATTACCAAATAGCAACATGAGTATCACTCCAAGGACAACTACGCGTTGCATAAACAACCTCCTATCTATTACTAGTATATCAGAGTAATTACGATAACACAAAGATCGGCAGCTACGGCCTGCCGATCTCGATCATTTCCTTAATAAGACCTAGAACGTTATCTCTACCTTCTTTGGTATGAGAAGAAAAGATTACCCCAGGTAAATGTAATAAATTCATGATTCTCTCAAGACTAGGTTTATACTGACCCCGACTGATCTTATCTGCCTTCGTGGCTACAACCCAGGCTGGAATACCCATTTCCAGTAACCATCGGGACATTATCTCATCCTCGGCTGATGGTTTATGTCTGATATCAACAATTTGAATAATACCCACGAGATTTTTCCGCTTTGTTAGGTAATCTTCAATCATCGGCTTCCACTGTTGTCTCACAGATTCTGGAACTTTAGCAAAACCATATCCTGGTAGATCAACAAATCCAATTGTATCAATTCTATAAAAATTAATGGTTTGAGTTCGGCCTGGTTGACCAGAGACACGAGCAAAGTTTCTTCGGTTTAGCAGAACATTAATCAATGATGATTTTCCGACATTCGATCGACCGACAAAAGCAATCTCTGGAAAATTGTGCTCAGCATACTGTCCGTATTTCACCGCACTTAACAAGAACTCACTGTCATGCAAATTAAGAGCAGCCATTTATTGTTCCTCCATCCACGGAGAATGTGTTTGATTTGATACATCTTCAGTGGGTATGAAGTACAACTCCTCTTGATCGGACTTCGCTGCCTTTGGAATTAAGGCCCATGCCAACACAGCATCCATATGATCAACGAAGTCTATTCGCAATTTGCGTCGTACATTCTCCGGAATTTCTTCTAGATCCTTCTCATTTTGACTAGGTATCAGAATGTGAGTAATTCCTGCTCGATGTGCAGCTAGTAATTTTTCTTTAAGTCCCCCAATGGGTAAAACTCGACCACGTAAGGTGATCTCTCCGGTCATTGCTATTTCTTTACGAACAGCCCTACCCGACAATGCACTCGTTAAGGCAGTAGCAATAGTGATGCCCGCAGATGGTCCATCCTTAGGAACTGCTCCTTCTGGAACATGAATATGAATATCGTACTTCTCATGAAAATCTGGATCAATACTTAGTTGATTCGCACGTGATCGGATATAACTCATGGCTGCTTGTGCTGACTCCTGCATAACATCTCCTAATTTACCTGTCAGAGTTAGTTTACCTTTACCTTTAATAATCGTAACCTCTATTGTGAGAATTTCACCACCAAAAGATGTGTATGCCAAACCAGTAGCTACCCCGATTCGATCTTCCGGTTCAACAACCTGATGCTGATAGCGCACAGCACCTAGATACTTGCTCAGGGATAAAACACTCAAGCGTATGGGAAGTTGAGCACCACGAACTATCTCTGTGGCTACCTTACGACATATTCCAGCAAGTTGCCGCTCTAAACTACGCACCCCTGCCTCACGTGTATAATCATTGATAATCTTTAAAAACGTATTATCAGATATATTGATCTGATCCAGGTGCAATCCATGAGCCTTAATTTGTTTCTCCCACAGATGTCTCTTAGCAATTTCGAGCTTTTCAAGTTCAGTATAACCAGGTATTTCAATTATTTCCATGCGATCACGTAATGGTCCAGGTATAGAATGTAACACATTCGCTGTTGTCAGAAACATTACCTGCGACAAATCAAAGGGCACTTCCAGAAAATGATCACTAAACGTATTGTTTTGCTCTGGGTCTAATACCTCTAACAAAGCAGATGTTGGGTCCCCCCGGAAATCGGATGTCAATTTATCCACTTCATCCAATAATATCACTGGATTCTTCGATCCTGCCGTTTTGAGAGCTTGAATAATGCGTCCAGGTAATGCACCAACATAGGTTCGTCGGTGACCACGAATTTCTGCTTCATCCCGTACTCCCCCTAAGGATAACCGGGCGAACTTGCGATCCAAGGTGTTAGCAATTGAGCGTGCAAGCGAGGTCTTACCCACTCCAGGTGGTCCCACTAAACAAAGAATTGGACCTTTAAGCTCCTTAGATAGTTGACGCACAGCCAAATACTCTAGAATCCGCTGCTTAACTTTTTCTAGCCCATAGTGATCTGCCTCTAACACCTCTTCTGCTTGATCAATATCAAGGCGATCCTTGGTTGTTTTCGACCAAGGCAAGACTAACATCCAGTCTAAGTAGTTACGAACCACCACCGCCTCAGCCGCCATAGGAGGCATACGCTCAAAACGGTGCAACTCATGCACCACCTTTGCTTTCGCCTCTTTAGGTAGTTTAGCGTTTTTCAATTTTTTCTTATAGTCCTCAACTTCACTAACTCGATCATCACGGTCACCCAGCTCTGTTTGGATAGCTTTCATCTGTTCCCGCAGATAAAATTCTCGTTGAGTACGTTCCATCTGCTTCCGAACTCTTTGTTGGATTTTCTTCTCCAACTCTAATAAATCTAATTCTTTGATGATCAGATGCAAGATGCGCTCAAATCGGAGTTTGATAGACACTGCTTCTAGTAAGGGTTGCCGCTCTTCAACCGTCAGTTGTAGTTGGCCCGCTACAGTATCTGCAAAGCGATGCGGATCATCAATGCTATTTATTGAACTCAAAACCTCAGCCGGTATTTTCTTGCTAATTCTTACATAATCCTCAAATCGCTGCAACACACTACGTCGGAGGGCTTGCACTTCCAAGCCATCATCATAGTCCTCTTCGATAATGAGCACCGACGCTTTCAGGTAACCTTCGTTTTCAACATAGCTTTGAACTTTAATTCGTGCTAATCCTTCAACAAGTACGCGAATCTGCCCTTCAGGCAACTTAAGTAATTGCTTGACTTCGCACAATGTGCCATACTCATAGATATCCTCAGGCTGCGGATCGACCACGCTAGCCTCAATTTGGGCCGCTAGCACTATTTGCTTGTTCTGCGACATTGCTTCTTCTAATGCCTTTATTGACCGTTCTCTCCCTACTTCAAGCGGGGTTACCATATGTGGGAAAATTAGCATCCCCCTAAGAGCTAGTAATGGATACGTTCTTTGTTTTAATTCTTGGTTATCTGCCATCTTATTCCACTCCTGTATGTCCTATTATCTTTCTATTATACCATAGCTTGGCAATAGCCCATACACGTAATTAATCATACACTAGCTCCAGATGGTAGAGTTTGGGGAGTTGCAGATAGTAAATCAGGTTCATCGCTGGGTTGACTCGCTGTTTGTTCGGCGGTAAAAAGTAGCGCAGCTTGGATTATTTCCTCAATTCGCCGAACTCCAACGATCTCCATTCCCTCTTGGTTTTTAAAAACCTCTTGCCAGTTATCAATAGGAATGTAGATTTTTTTGACACCCGCCAACCGTGCAGCCTCTACTTTTGCCACCACGCCACCGACGGGTTTAACCTGACCATGAATCGTTATCTCACCTGTCATGGCAACATCATGCCGCACTCGAGTTTTGCTAATAGCCGAGTATATCGCTGTTACCATCGTCACTCCTGCCGAAGGTCCATCAATCGGAATCCCACCAGGAAAGTTTACATGTACATCGTAATCTTGCGGCCGTATGCCAAGATTACTCTTCAAGACAGTAACAACATTTTCCACCGATGAGCGAGCCATAGACTTGCGTCGCATCGTTTTTCCTGCGCCACCGGTCTCCTCCTCATCCATTATCCCAGTAATATTCATGATACCTTTGCCACGCTCAGTAGGTATTGCCGTTGCTTCCACTTCAATAAGCATTCCCATATTCGGTCCGTAAACCGCCAGACCATTTACCGCACCCACATCAGGTTCACTAGGAATTGTCCGTTCTGGACGAGGTGAATACTGACCACTATTTACAACCCACTCGACATCTTGTTTACGAATCGTTGATCGTTTTTCGGACTGAGCAATACCTGAGGAGATTTGAACAATGTTAACGGCATCTCTCCCATTACTTGCGTAACGGATCAATTCTTCGATAGATCCTGCTTCCGTTTGAAACTGAATTTTTTCCGTTGCATTAGTAGCAATAACGCTGATTTCATCTGGTGTGAGAGCACGAAAAAATATTTCTAAACAACGAGAACGAATGGCTGGAGGCAGTTCATGGGGCATCCGAGTTGTTGCGCCTACCATACGAAAATCAGCAGGTAAGCCCTTTAGAAAAATCTCATGGATATGTTGAGGAATCGCTGGGTCTTCCGATGAGTAATAAGCACTCTCCAAAAATACCTTGCGATCCTCTAAGACTTTAAGCAATTTATTCATCTGTATTGGATGCAACTCACCAATTTCATCAATAAATAGCACACCACCGTGAGCCTTGGTCACAGCTCCAGGCTTGGGTTGGGGTATTCCAGCAATTCCCAAAGGACCTGCACCTTGATAAATTGGGTCATGAACCGATCCTAATAAAGGATCGGCGATTCCTCGCTCATCAAAGCGAGCCGTTGTAGCATCGACCTCAACAAACTTAGCGTCAGCTTGAAACGGAGATAGTGGATTTTTCTTTGCCTCTTCCAAAACCACTCGCGCTGCAGCTGTTTTGCCGACACCAGGCGGTCCATAAATCACTACATGCTGTGGATTTGGACCACATAACGCAGCTCTTAGAGCCTTTAGACCATCATCCTGTCCAATGATTTCCGAAAGGACACTCGGTCGAGTCCTCTCCGACAGTGGTTCTGTAAGTGCTATGGATTTCAATTTGTGTAGTTTCTCTAACTCCTTACGTGATTCGCGATCGACAGCTGACTTGTTCCCCTGTTGCTGGCGTAACAAGTTCCAAAAATATAATCCAATTACAATCGCAAAAAACAGGTTAATTAATCCAAAAATTCCCATCAATTGTTGACTCACCTTCCTCCCCATATGCCTTACAGCTTTTAGTATGCCCGAACTGAAACAAAAAATGAGGCAGGGTTCAACCCCACCTCATTTTTTATGCTGTTTCATCCTGCGGCTTTGCATCGACACGAATTAACCGAGGAGGCTCCATATTATCTACCACTTCACGGGTAATTACACACTTCTTTATATCATTTTCAGAAGGAACACTATACATAATCTCCTTCATGACTTTCTCAAGAATGGATCGAAGACCCCGTGCACCCGTCTTTTGGTCTAAGGCTTGTTTCGCAATTAACTGCAATGCTTCATCTTGGAATTCTAGTTCCACACCGTCCATTTGCAACAGTTTTTGGAATTGCTTCACCAACGCATTCTTCGGCAGCGTGAGAATTTGCACAAGTGCCTCTTTGTCGAGAGCTTCTAAACTCACAACTACAGGAACACGCCCAATAAATTCTGGAATTAAACCAAATCGCAAGAGATCCTCTGGCATAATCTGCTGCAAAATCTCACCAATCTTCTTTTCCTCTTTGGTTTTAACTTCAGCGCCGAACCCAATGGTCTTCTTGCCGACTCGTCGCTCAATTAATTTTTCCAATCCATCAAATGCTCCACCACAGATAAACAGTACATTTGTGGTGTCAATCTGAATAAACTCTTGGTGGGGATGTTTGCGTCCACCTTGTGGGGGTACGCTAGCAACTGTACCTTCCAATATTTTCAGTAGAGCTTGTTGCACTCCTTCGCCTGATACATCCCTAGTTATAGATGGATTCTCAGATTTTCGGGCAATCTTATCAATTTCATCAATGTAAATAATCCCACGTTCAGCTTTATCTACATCATAATCGGCGGCTTGAATTAATTTTAGAAGAATGTTCTCGACATCCTCACCGACATAACCAGCCTCCGTCAAGCTCGTAGCATCAGCAATCGCAAAGGGAACAT
Organism: Limnochordia bacterium; assembly: GCA_007116145.1. Taxonomy (GTDB): domain Bacteria; phylum Bacillota; class Limnochordia; order Darwinibacteriales; family DTU012; genus CSBR16-88. The sequence continues at coordinate 66,354 of SKJB01000004.1, forward strand.
TAAGTATTCTTGCTAATGTTTGAGCCAAAAGAGTTTTACCACTCCCAGTTGGTCCTAATAGGAGAATATTACTCTTTTGGAGTTCAACGTCATCTGCCTTAACTTCGTGATTCACTCGTTTATAGTGATTATATACTGCCACAGCTAATGACTTTTTAGCCTCATCTTGTCCAATCACATATTCGTCTAAGATATCTCGTATTTCAACAGGCTTCGGGATAGTACCTAACTCAACATCATGTTCGTCTGTGAATTCTTCCTCAATAATCTCATTACATAGTTCGATACATTCATCACAGATATATACCCCTGGACCGGCGATGAGCTTTTTCACTTGTTCTTGCACTTTACCACAAAAGGAACACTTTAATTGCCCTTTTTCATCGCCAAACTTAAACATCATATCACCTCTCTAGGACTTCTTAAGTTCTCCTGCGTGAGACATAACTGCGTCAATCAATCCATATTCGACGGCAGCCTGCGCATCCAGGTAATAATCTCGATCTGTATCTCGCTCAATCTTGTCGATGGGTTGTCCCGTATGCTTGTGCAATATCTCATTACCGACAGCCTTTAAGCGCAAAATTTCCCGAGCTTCTATCTCAATTTGGCTAGCCTGCCCACGCGTTCCGCCAAGAGGCTGATGAATCATAATGCGTGAGTTAGGTAGTGCGAAACGTTTTCCCTTGGTTCCGCAAGTCATTAGTAAAGCCCCCATACTTGCTGCCATTCCCACACAAATGGTAGATACATCTGGCTTAATATACTGAATGGTATCATAAATGGCTAAACCAGAATAAACGACTCCACCTGGACTGTTAATGTAGAGATAGATATCCTTTTCTGGATCCTCTGATTCTAAAAAAAGCATCTGCGCAACAATAAGATTTGCAATATTATCATCAATCGGACCGCTTAAGAAGATTATTCGTTCTTTAAGGAGTCGGGAAAAAATATCAAAAGCTCTTTCTCCTCGATTTGTTTGCTCTACAACCATTGGCACTAGATTACTCATAGTTTACAGTTTCCCTACCTTTCTCTGTATCTATACATCCATCTTTATTCTTACTCGTCTTCTGTAACCTCGGCTGTAACCTCAGCTGCAACCTCGGTTATGACTGCATTTTCCACCAATAATGCTGTTACTTTCGCCATTTTTAGTGAAGTAGCTATCCAATCCTTCCGTTCTTCCAATTGGGCACGGTCTTTAGGCGTGGCATCTTCGCCTAGTAATTCATCTATTCTCCTAATAATTTCTTCGTCAGATGCAGAAATTCCTTCCTTCTTAGCTATTTCCTCTAATAGTAGATCCCGTTGAATCTGAAAAATAGCATCTGGCTGCATTTCTGTTTCCATTTCAGCCATAGTCTTGCCTGTATACTCCAAATAACCTTCTAACTGCATACCTTGATACATCAATCGATTACGAAAATCATTGACCAACTGATCAGTCTGCCTACTGATCATGATCTTAGGTATTTCCATTGAGCTATTGGCAATCACTTTCTCAATTAGTTTATTCTCTAAATCCGCTTTGGTTCTCCCAGCGGCTGCATTTTTTAAGTTTTCCCGAATATCGATTCTTAATTCAGCTAAGGTGTCTTTCTCACTAGTATCTTTTGCAAAATCGTCATCTAATTCAGGAACTACTCGTTCTTTTAAAGATTTAACCTTAACTTTAAAGACAGCTTCTTTACCAGCTAAATCTGAATTGCCGTAATCTTGCGGGAAACTAACGATTACATCCTTATCCTCACCGATATTTATGCCGACTAATTGTTCTTCAAACCCAGGAATAAATTGGCCTGAACCAATCTCCAACATATGATCGTCAGCAGCACCACCAGAGAAAGGCTGACCATCAATAAATCCTTTAAAATCGATAACTGCGTGATCGCCTGCTTGGACTTGCAAACGCGAATCAACCGTTACTAGTTCGGCATGACGTTCCTGTAGATTCACTAAAGCTTGATCTACACTCTCTTCCGTTACAGTTTCAATTACTTTATCGACAGCTAACTCCTTGTATTCACCTAAACATACCGTTGGAAATACATCGACCTCTGCCCGAAATTTAAAGCCAACTCCTGGTTCGATTCTATCTAGATCAATCTCCGGTTGATCAATGGGATTAATCGCAGTCTCCTCCACGGCCTCGGTATAAGCTTGGGGCAACACATGATCTATGGCATCCTCATATAATACTTCTTCTCCATATGTACGCACCAAAATAGGGCGGGGCACTTTCCCTTTGCGAAAGCCTGGTATTGTAACCTTCTTTACTACTTTGCGATATGCATGCTGTAAGCCTTCCTCTAACATTTCTGCGTCTACTTCCACACTTAATCGAACTCGACTGTTCTCAAGGTTTTCTAATGCTACTTTCATTATTCTTCCTCCCTTTTAGGTAAACCAATCAGCGCGAGAAAAGGAATACACCTCATGACCGTGTATCCACTTGGCATATTATCCATCGTCTCGCTATTCATACAAATGTAATATATTATGTAATCTCTCGAATACAAAAATGGAGCGGAAATGAATTTCTTCTTCGCCGCTTCCAAGAAATTTAAAAAATGGTGCAGGCGGAGAGAGTCGAACTCTCACGGGGGTTGCCCTCTAGATCCTAAGTCTAGCGCGTCTGCCAGTTCCGCCACGCCTGCATGCAAAAAATAAAATTTACTTGGTGAGCCATCCGCGGCTCGAACGCGGGACACCCGGATTAAAAGTCCGGTGCTCTACCAGCTGAGCTAATGGCTCATTAACCTCACCACAGTAACCAATTATACCAGACAGACTCCTTTTGGTCAACACTTTTTTATTTACCTATTTTATCTTTGCCATATTACGTGTATAATAGACCTAGTTAGCAATTAAGGGAGGGTTTGCAGTTGGAATTTCCGAAACGGTATTGGCGCAATTTGGACATACCCTTAGTATTATCAGTACTTGCACTCATGGTATTAGGAGCTATCGTGGTATATTCTGCTTCCTATACTCGATTGCTAACCACTGGAGATCCCTTCCATTACGTGAAACGTCAAGTCTTATTTGGATTTGTTGGAACTATAGGCCTAATCTTTACTTTATTCATTGATTACCGCGTCTGGCGTCGGTGGTACAAACTTATCTATGGGGCTAATTTGATCATGCTGTCCACAGTATTGCTGCTAGGTACCACCGTCTCGGGATCACAACGTTGGTTTCGAATCGGTTCACAAAACATCCAACCATCAGAATTAGCAAAACTAGCCATTATTCTCGTTCTGGCTCGTTTTCTCGAGAAACCAGAAAATTTCAAAGGCTGGAAAATCCTCTACCCCTTATTACTTGTAGCGCCACCAATGGGTTTGATCATTTTGCAGCCCGATATGGGCACCTCAATGGTGTTTGTTGGCATTCTATTTTCTATGCTCTATCTCGCTGATGCTAAGACTGCCCACGTGTTGGGCCTCGGAATAACAGGGATAGGACTTATGTTAACCACCATTTACTTATCATTTCATAATATTGTCTCGATTATTAAACCTTACCAAGTAACAAGACTCTTAGTGTTTCTCAACCCCTACAGTGATCCCACTGGATCTGGATGGAACGTAATCCAATCTATGATCGCAATTGGTTCTGGGGGCTTCTTTGGGAAGGGACTACTACAAGGTAGTCAAAACCAGTTAAGTTTCCTCCCCGCGAATCACACAGACTTTGTCTTCTCTGTACTTGCCGAAGAGTTTGGATTCATTGGTGCCATCACTCTCCTCACCTTATACCTTGTAGTCATTTGGCGTGGGTTGCGCATTGCTGGAATGGCTAAGGACCGATTTGGCATGCTACTTGCTGCAGGAAGTGTAAGTATGTTTGTTTTCCAGCTCATTATAAATGTCGGGATGACGCTTGGGATCATGCCTGTTACAGGTTTGCCCTTACCATTTATTACCTCTGGTGGAAGCACAATGCTTACGAGCCTTCTAGGTATTGGCATCATTCTCAACGTCGGACTTCGAAGAGCGAAAATCATGTTTTAGTGACAAAGCAAGCATTAACATGGTAGTAGCCGCAAAAAAGCTACAAGTTGCTGCAGCTACCACACCAGAGTCATTGAGAAAAAATGCACTGATAGTGGCAGCAAGAGTTCCAACTATCCCAGCAATTACTTTTGGATGACTTTTTACCAACCACTGTAGGTACGAACTCGGCCAGATTAAACTTGCGCCCATTGCAAGTATCGCAGCAAGAAGTCCACGACTCCAAAAGCTATAGCGCAGCAAGCGAAGGTTCATACTTATTTTACGTTGAATGATCATAAGAACAGCGACTAGGCCTTGCTCACGGATTACTCGCACTGTTTGGCCGATATGGGACTGCATTCCTTCTGGACGAATACCATCAAATATCATTAGCGCACCTAGACCTAGTAGAGCCAAGAGAAGCAACCCAATTAGAGGCTTTAATTGCAAACGAGTTTTTTGTAGACCTAACCATGCTACACCAAACCCAATCACAGCAGTTAGCCCTCCCCCCACATTAGTGCCCCACTGGGGAGCAGCTATCACCACCGTTACTAGAACAAAAACTAGTAGATCTAAAAATTTGCCTCCCCAATGAACCCGTTCTCGCAGAATTGTCCATCCCATGATTGTCGATCCGATTAAGATGCCCATGAATTCGTTACCAATTCCATAGAACCTAGCACCACCTAAAGGATCATAACCAAAGAATGAAAAACGAATCCACGTAGAACCTCCCACTACATCAATGATGACTAGTAGTGCTGTAAACAAAGCCATACCCGCAACTAAATACAATTGGTGATCGGTACGGTAATACATCACACAGAGCAAAACTGTTGCCATTAGCGGCCATATCCACCCTGCAGAAAGCAACAGTAGTATTAGGGGGAGAATCAAGCTTATGAGCAGTGATAATTGCAGCAGCTGCACAAAAAAAGCTGAGACTCGCCAGGGAACAATGAGCATGATTAGCGAAATAAGGTAAAGAAAAATTTGAAAACCTACTAACGCTCGTAACACTTGACCGCGATATTTCGCAACCTGAAATGTTCGTTCTTCGATAGCCATCAGTTGAGCGACAAGTTGCTCTCCATGTAGGCCAGGGATAATTTTAATCGTTCGTCCAACCATGGCATGGTCCTTGATAGCTACAGAAGAAAGAATTGTCGGTGCCACATCCAGATTAGTCACAATCCCCGACCAACGAGTTGTTGCAGAGCGTAACAGTCCTACATCTTGACCAATTATGAGTAACGGTGCAAACCACTGGCCCGCTCTAGCCCGAATCTCACCAGGGTAGGGAGATGCCACCATAATTTTCGTGTCGGGGAGATTTACTGTTAACTGATCAATAAATTGCCAAGCGTCGCTCCAAATACGCGCCCGGAGTACTTGTTGTTGCTTAGGAAGCATAAACTGCTGGTATGAGTTATAACGATGTGGATCACCAAGATCAACGACCGCCACATCCACATCACTCTTTAGGATGGTCGTCAGCAATAATGCATAATTGGTCCGTATACCAAAGGGATAGTCCGTGTCAGCAAAAAGTAAGTCGGGGTATAATGTACCCCTAGGTATAACTCCTCTAGCATCAATCGCTACCAATCCAGCCCACCTTGCCTTATCCTCACGGGTATCACTGTTACCAAAAGCACCGATTGTGACATCGGCATCCGCTAGTGCTTGACCAAACGCACCTACTTGGAGTGGATAGCGAGCTTGTTTAGCTGCCTCTAATAACTGGGCCAAATCGATTAAAACAGGCTGATTTGAGGTACTCGTTTCGCCCGTGCGCAACAGATAGAGAGCTTGTGCTGTAGTTCCTCTCACCGATTCATCACCATGATAAACCCGCTCAGCATTCCGTATACCATACGCCCGCGACCCACTACCAATAGTAAGATAGGATCCTTGTGGTTGTGTACCGCCACCAATTCGCGTGTTCATGATCCCCATTGCCACATCATGGTTTTCCCAAATGTGGCTTTCCCGCACATCTTCCCACTGCAATTCAGGCCATAGCACAAGAATTACTCTCGGTGTTGCAGTCTGCGCTGTCGCCCCCCATAGCGCAAGTGATACTAAAAATATCGCTAACAGTTTCACCATAGATCCTCCCTTGTCGTTAAGTCTTTGTACAGATGACGAGTGGACTCCACCATTTTATTCGTCCCAAATGTGTTTTTTACGCGCTGATAATTATACTCTCCCATTGCTCTAGCTTTAGGAAGATCCTTAATGATATGTAAGATCGCTGCAGCAAGTCCAGGTGCATCTTTTGGCTTTACTAAATATCCGCTTTTTCCATGGGTGACCATTTCTCGCATACAAGCTAAGTCAGAGACAATCACAGGCAAACGAGAGGCCATAGCTTCTAACACACTAACACTAAGTCCTTCACTGAGACTTGGCAAAACAAAGAGATCCCAACCAGCCATCAAAAACGGTACATCAGACCTATGTCCTAGGAATCGCACATATGGATTGAGGTCAAGAGCTTTACAATAGTGCTCGAATTGATCTCTAGCAGGCCCATCGCCAACAACGACTAAAGTTATCTGCTTATTCACATTTCTAACTAAGGACACCGCTTCTAAGAGTGTAGTAACCCCTTTCTCTGGAATTAAACGAGCCACCACTCCCATAGCAATATTCGGGGCGGGTATGTTAGCAGTAGCACGGGCATCCGCTCGTGAATAACCAGAAAATTTTTCGCATATCACCCCATTCCGGATTGTCGTCACTCGATGTGCAGGTACAAATTGCACAAGTTCGTCTCGCAGGGCATCTGACACGCTGATAATCCTGGGTAAAGTCTGTAACATCCGCTGTTGTACAAACTGTTGGGATAATTGGTGCCAGCAAATTCCGTACTTTGGGAGACTGTTGTGCGCTGTAAATAGTAGTCGTTTGCATCCACTCAAACGAGCTGCAGGCACACCTACCACGACCGACTTTAGACCGTGCATGTGTATTAGTTTGGGTTTTTCCTTCCTTAGACTACGACTAAGCTGCCAGATGGCACCGATGTCCTCTTTACCATGAAGCCCGTCCAAAATGTTAATGGGATAGAATGGGTGGTCTTTCACCCAGTCTCGTATTTCTTCTGGACCAAATATTAGAATATTAAAATCGGTACTTAAGCCCTGCAATAAATGGTCCAAGTGGACTAAAATGCCTCCCTCAGCTGGACGTACTACCCATGCTACTTTCACCATAGTATCCTCCTTTTTAAGTAGTTTTAGCTAATTTCCTGAATCAATACGGGGTAAACTAACCACAAAAGGAGGTTACCCACTTGTATAAACACTTTGCTCTAATCATCCTACTACTGGTTTTGTTAGCGGCAGTTAGCATAAACCAGAGAGGACAAGAGTTAAACGCTAACAACCACCCTGACCTCGCGAATTTCACACCACTTAATCAACGAGGATTGCCGAACCAAATGCAACATCTACTAGATAGCATTTCTCAAGCTGCCTTAAACAACCAATGGGCAACTGCGGCTCATGATATCGAACGTTTAGAGAGAACTTGGAACGATTTAAAACCTGAGCATGCAGATAAGCTTAACTTCATAAAAGAAACCGATAAATTAATACAAGTCCTACATTACAATGTTTGGGGTCGCGACCCCTCGGGAGTTTTAAATACCTGTCGCAAATTGACAACAATCACTGGGGAGTTGGCAAATACTATACAGAAAAGGGAGTAGCATAGTGCTACCCCCCCTTTTTTATTCAGCTACACATCTTCTTCAGGGTTCTGATTTTGCTTGTTAGCCCTGTGCTCTTTTTTACCTTTTTGTGTGAGTTCCTCCGCGGTTTCATAGAAATTATTAGCGCCTTGTAAATTCTGGTTCTGTTGGTTCTGTTGGTTCTGTTGGTTCTGTTGGTTCTGTTGGTTATTCATTTGTTGCTTGTTCATTTGTTGTTTGTTCTGTTTTTGGTTAGCCATGATTAACAGCACCTCCTTCACCTCGTTAGCATTCACTCTTTTTAATCATTTTAAACCTCTAAGTGAGTGGAGGAAGATGATATTTATTTGGCCGAACAAGTATAATTGGCAACTGAGTTAGAATAAATCGTCCACACTGATTTTCGTTCGAATAATTCCTTCTTCATAAAGAAAATCAATTGTATCAGCTAATGCAATTCTTATTTCATCCGTTATTTCTATATTGAAGGTATATTTTGGTGCTATCTGCTGAACTAAAGGCAGAGGTAAACTCGTAGCTCTTGCTGCTATCTCTAGCGCTTGATCACGATGATTAAGAATAAACTGATTGGCTATTTCTTGCGCTTGGAGAAATTGCTCAATCAAACTTGGATTAAGTCCCCTTCTTGCCACCGATACTGTCAAACCAGCCATTAAACCCTCACCGTCGCGCACAACCGCGATTTGATTATTGTGCACTAACCGCGTTAATACTGGTTCAACTACCATCGCACCATCGACATGCTTTCCCTGAAGGGCAGCTACCCCATCAGGCACAAGTAAATTAACCACAGTAATATCTTTAAAGGTCAAACCCTGCTCGGCCAGAATTTTACCTAACAGATAGTGGGCCTCCGTTCCTAAAGGAACAGAAATTCTCTTACCTTCTAGGTTACTGAGATCTAATTGCCCAGGTAAACCAACAAGTGCAAAGCCCTGGGGAGCTTGGCTATACGCAGCCACAATCTGGATGTCTCGTCCGCCTGCTCGCGATGTAATCGCTGAGGTGCCTCCCATAACAACGGCAATATCGAGCTCCTTGGCTTCCATAGCCTCGGTCATGGCATACCCTACTGCGAATGCATTATATGTTACATCTAAACCTAGTTCCCTAAATAACCCTTGGTCTTGCTCCACCATACTTGGCAAATTGAACGGCATTGGATTATAAGTAACCGTCAGTTTTCGCGGTTCTGCTGCCGTTCCACCTGTTCCAATAATTATCAGAGCGATAATAACTATCATGACTATATTTATTGCTTGTCTTCTTACCATTCTTTATTCCTCCCGAATCCACTTCATTAGTTTTTGCTTCCAATCAATATACATACTACTTAAATCGTTACGCGGATAAGCAAGTTTAATTTTGGCATCTTGAATAATTTTCCCTGGCCGTGGTGAAAACAGTAAAATGCGTGTCGCTAAAGCTAGAGCCTCATCTACATCGTGAGTCACTAACACGCAGGTAATCCCCGTCTGCCATATACGCAGCAACTCCTGTTGCAACGCGTATTTGGTAGCACCATCTAAATTCGCTAGGGGCTCGTCCAACAACAGGGTCTTAGGATTGGGCAACAATGCCCGAGCCAGCGAAGCACGCTTAGCCATACCTCCTGAAAGCTGATGAGGATAAGCTTTGAGGAACTTCTCTAATCCCATTTTTGCTACCAGCGGCGCTATATCCTTTTGCGCCCCTGTCAAACGGATATTCTGCTCCACGGTTAACCATGGGAACAGTCGAGGTTCTTGAAACAAATACGACCGTTGTAATCCTGGGCCTTTAATTTCTCCAGAGTCGAAAAAACACCGACCTTCACTAGGAAATTCAAGACCAGCTAACATCCGCAATAAGGTGGTCTTACCACAGCCACTTGGACCAAGAATTACCACGAACTCTCCTGTAGAGATCGAAAATTCTACTCCTTGTAGAGCGGTAACAGCTTCTTGTTGGTCACCAAAAACTTTAGATACTTGTTTGACTTGGAGAAGTTCGTTTGCCATATGCATTCCTTCCCGTTATAATGCTTACTCCAGAGACACCTTGGGTCCAGGGTAGAACTCTGTGTTCTAACACCGCAAATAGCTGGTCGATAAGAATTCCAATACCACCCACTAAAAAAATTCCCACAACCATTTCATCGATGCGCACTAAAGATCGTGCAGACATTATGAGATATCCTAACCCACTACTTGCCGCTAACATTTCAGCTGCAACCAACGCTCGCCAACTCATTCCCATACCCAAACGCAGCCCTGTAAATACAGCAGGTGCACTGCCCGGCAACACTAAGCGAGTTAACGATGTAATAAACGGCAACCGATATAGCAGTGAAACCTCCCAATACGACTTCGGTATTTGCTCCACACCTAACTGGGTATTTAACAATATCGGAAAAAAGGCCGCATAAAAAATAACTGCACTTTTTGAAGCCTCGCCAATACCAAACCACATAATAAATAGTGGTATCCAAGCAACTGGCGGGATCTGCCGCAAGAAATTTAGCGTTGGTCCCACCCATATCCGAAGAGCAGGAACCCATCCAAGGAGTATACCCACTGGTATTGCTGTAATTGATGCTATCATAAAACCAGTTGCAACTCGTTGTAAACTAATAGCTAGGTGCTGGGCTAGCATTCCTCGCTCCCATAAAAATAAAACCGCTTCCCCTACCTCTATAAGCGTTGGAAAAAGTGCAGTGTTTGTTAACCCCATACTTCCCACATAATACCATACCAATCCCAAGACGAGTGGTAAAACCCATCCTTTCCAAGCCTGTATTCTAATGGCACTAACCCCTTTCGCTAATAGTTCTCACTTGAAACAAGAGCATAACATTAGTATAGCGGATATTTAGAAAATCATCAAGTAAAAAAGCTCTCGTCCACGGATAATCCGGGCTGAGAGCTTGTGAAGATCTAATACACCTTACGTTTTGTGTAATGGGTGTGCAATAGTTTATGAGACACACTTCCTAAGGGTGATCCTAGAAAATCCGCATATAGGCTGGCAACAGCTGGATTTTCATGGGATTTGCGAATGGGCATCCCCGCATCCTCACGGTAAATCGCATTCATACGTGCAGTACGCGTTTGGTTGGTTGTGGGACGAGGTTGACCGCCGCCGCCAATACAGCCACCAGGGCAACACATGATTTCGATAAAGTGAATCTCTTCTTGACCAGTCTTGACTAATTCGATTAGTTTTTTCGCCTCACTTAAACTACTAGCCACTGCAACATTGACCTGTAGACTCGTACCAACTTCCCCATCAGCAGCTGCTTCCGGAATGATAAGTTCTACTGACGCTCGCTTCGTACCCTCTAGACCACGAACTACTTCAAAATCAAGTGACGGTAGTTCATCACCTGTCACAATTTCGTAAACTGTGCGTAGTGCAGCTTCCATTACACCACCAGTGCTCCCAAAAATCACACCAGCACCAGTTGAAAGCCCTAGCGGATCATCAAATTCTTCATCTGGCAAAGCAGTAATATTCAAACCTGCTTGTTTAATCATATGCACTAATTCGCGTGTGGTTAGCACTACGTCTACATCCTGGTACCCACTTGCACGCATCTCTGGACGATTTGCCTCATATTTCTTCGCTGTACACGGCATAACCGAGACCACAAATATCTTGCTTGGGTCCATACCTTGCGTTTGCGGATAAAAGGTTTTTGCCAACGCACCAAACATTTGCTGTGGTGATTTACAGGTCGAGAGATGATCGAGCATATCAGGGTAGTAGTGCTCCATGTATTTAATCCAACCGGGACTACACGAAGTGATCATGGGTAAGGTTCCGCCATTTTTAATACGGTCTAGTAATTCACTGCCTTCTTCCATGATCGTCAAATCAGCGGTAAAATCAGTGTCAAACACTTTATCAAACCCGAGCCTGCGTAGGGCAGCTGTCATTTTCTTGGTAACACCTGAGCCCACAGGATAACCGAGTTCTTCACCAAGTGCCACACGTACAGCTGGAGCAGTTTGCACCACTACATGAACGTCTGGATCATTTAAAGCATCCCAAACTTGTTGTGTATGATCTACTTCTCGCAGAGCCCCAACGGGACACGCTTGAATACATTGACCACATAACACGCAAGCCAAATCCGCTAGGGACTTGTTCAGACCTGTACCAACCACAGTATCATAACCGCGGTTTATGCTAGCAAGTATATCGACTCCTTGTAACTCACCACAGGCCTCAATACATCTCCGACAATTAATACACTTATTAGGATCTCTTGCAACTGCTCCTGAACTTTCATCAACGGGTAGATTTCGCAGCTCCTGCGGAAATTCTACTTGCCGAATACCAGCTTCTTGCGTTAGGGTTTGTAGTTCGCAATGCAAATTTCGTTCACATTGTAGACAATCTTGTGGATGATGGGTTAACAATAGCTCTAGTACAGTTCGGCGTACTTCTCGCACAGCCATTGTGTTGGTGTGCACCACCATACCGTTATACACTGGGTAGGCGCAAGCCGGTTGCATCACTCGAGATCCCTCAACTTCAACGACACAGACCCGACAAGCAGCTTTAACTTGCTGATCTGGATGATGGCATAAAGTAGGAATCTTCACTCCGGCATCTTCTGCAGCTTGTAGGATTGTAGTACCTGGTGCAACATTTACAATTTGACCATCAATCGTTACTTGAAATAAGTCCATTCACCAATCCCCCTTATTAGCCACACACTCCAGCAGGACAACCCTGTCCCTCAAGATGTGCATGAAATTCATCAGCAAAAAAAGTAAGGGCACTCAGAATAGGTAGCGGTGCCGTTTGACCTAAACCACACAACGATGCTTGCTGCATAGTGGTCGAAAGACGCTGTAAATTAGTAATATCTTGAGCATCTCCTTTACCACTAGCAAGTTTATTCATTAACCGTAGTAAAACTGTCGTTCCCTCACGGCACGGGGTACACTGTCCGCAAGATTCGTGGGCAAAAAAGCGCAAAAAGGTCTTTGCTAAATCCACAACACAATGCCGGTCATCAACTACTAGTAAAGCCCCAGATCCGAGGGCTGTGCCTGCTTTGGCAAGACTCGGTATATCCATTGGAACGTCGAGCAAATCAGCGGAAATACAACCTCCCGACGTTCCTCCTGTTTGGGCCATTTTAAACTGATGACCATCAGGAATTCCACCACCTATGTCATAAATAATCTCTCGCAAGGTCATACCCATCGGCACTTCGATAAGTCCGCTATTACAGATGTTTCCACTTAGGGTAAAGACTTTGGTTCCTGGACACTCCGGTGTACCAATTTGACGAAACCAGTCGGAACCATTTTGGATAATAGGACCAATATTCGCTAAGGTCTCGACGTTATTTATTAGAGTCGGTTTCTGCCAAAGACCCCGAACTGCGGGATAGGGCGGTTTAAAGCGCGGTTCTCCGCGTTTTCCTTCAATGGAGTTTAATAACGCCGTTTCCTCACCGCAAACATAGGCCCCAGCCCCAGAACGAATCTCAAGATCAAATTCGAAATCACTACCGAGGATACCTTTACCTAACAGACCAAATTCTCTAGCCTGATTGATTGCTTTTTGTAACCGTTCGATAGATAATAAATACTCCCCACGAATATATACAAAGCCTTGCGTTGCACCGATGGCATAACCAGCAATCAGCATTCCTTCAATTATGGTGTGAGGGTCACCTTCTAAAATAAGTCTGTCTTTACTCGTGCCAGGCTCTCCCTCATCTGCGTTACAAACAACATACTTTTTATCTCCGGCAGCTTCTTGCGTAAACTGCCATTTCCGACCAGTAGGAAAGCCTGCTCCCCCTCGTCCCTGTAAGCCTGAATCGGTGATTTCCTGAATGACTTGGCTAGGGGTCATTTCTGACAAAGCTTTACCAAAAGCTGCGTAACCTCCGCGTACTAAGGATTCCTCAATGTTTTCCGGATCAATCACACCCGCATTACGAAGCACAACACGCTCTTGTTTACGGTAAAAATCAAAATCATCTTTTGTCATCCAATTTTTATCAGAAGTTCCTTTAAATAAAAGACGATTAACAATTCGCCCTTTTAGTAGATGCTCTTGAACTATCTCTCCGATGTCCTCTAACCCGACTTTGCAATAGTGTATGCCCTCTGGATACACTACCATAATCGGACCCTGTGCACATAGACCAAAACAACCTGTTTCTAAAACTCTGATTTCATCTCCTAACCCTGCTTGCGAGATCTCCAGAGTTAACCGGTCCTTTACAAAACTTGATGAATGTAATGCACAATTTGATCCTGAGCATACCAATACATGTGAACGATGTAATGTCATTTACCTGTCCTCCTACTCAGTAGCAGCTAGTATTTTCTTCGCCTTTTCAGGAGTTAAATTACCATAAACAGTGGAATTAACCATCATAGCTGGCGCTACACCACACACCCCTAAGCAACTTGTCAACTCTAAACTAAACTTACCATCTGTTGTAGTCTCATTTACAGCTATCTGTAACTGATCTTGCACTGCTTCTAGAACCTCTGCTGCCCCTTCAATGTGACAAGGAGCACTTTCACAAAAACGGATGATGTATTTACCTCGTGGTTTTGTCGAATACATCGAATAAAACGATGCTACTCCGTAGACATGACTAATGGGTACATTTAACTCCTTCGCAACACCAACAATAGCCTCTTCTGACAAGTAGTTTGTTGGCGATTGTAAACACCGCAGCATCTCCAACAAGCGGCTAGATTCATGGCCATGTTCGGCTACAATCTCCTTAACTGTGTTCACCAACGTCACGCCTCCTTAATATTCAGCACGTAATCACTAACTATTTGCCCGTTAATAATATGACTGCCCACAATATCTCGCGCTTTTTGGTCTGTAACACCGCCATAAACCACATCGCTCTTACCAGGTACTTTAACCGTTACAATTGGTTCCTTTTCACATAAACCAGCACACCCAGTTTGGGTCACAAACACATCGCTCCGCTTACGTAATACCAGTTCATCTAAGAGAGCCATCATCACACCTCTCGCTCCAGCGGCAATTCCACAAGTTCCCATTGCAACCTGAACAACTACGCCGTCACCACTTTCTCGCATCTTTAAGGCTTGCTGCGCCCTCTCACGTATGGCTTTTAATTCGTCTAATGATTTCATTATCTTTCTCTCCCTTCCATTTCTTCATACTCTTGCTCTAGCATCCTTCGCACAAACAATAAAACTTCAGGATGATTCATCGGTATTCCCTCTAAATGTGCCTTAATATCGTCAGTATCTAACGAGACCACTCCAACTACGCTCCCAGTCGAATCCAGGCATTTGTGCATAAAGACTAAATGCGTTTGCTCATTTAGACATGAGGTAATTGTATCGATCACATTTCCTAAAGGTGGGCAATCCCAATGGCTTTGTTGAATCTTTAAGGTAACTTCCGTCCCTTCGCCAACTTTGCTAGCGAGTACAAGACTACCATTGCACAGCTGAGCAGTTTGTGCAAGCAGAGGTAATCCTAACCCGGTTTTTTTATTACGAGTAGTGACAAAAGGGTCTAACACTTTCGCTAACAGTTGCTCATCCATACCACAGCCATTATCTTTAATCTCCATGGTCAACTGATCTGTCGCTACATCCTCTACCAAGTTAATCGTTACCCGAGATGCTCCTGCAAATAAGCAGTTTTGCAGAATGTCCAGTAGATGTTCGGCTAGCTCCTTCAATCTTTACCAATCACCACCCTTCGATTACACCGATTGGCTAAACCTAATACGAGTTCAGAAAAACTTGGTGTCTGCCCATACAACCAAGTTTGATACTTATGAGGACGAATTAAGTCCGTTAAATCATGAGCGTCAGAATTACAGATTAGAGTACCAGGCACAGTAGCAATATCTAAACCGCTACTACTGATTTCCCATCCTGCACATGCTAAGTTAGGCGGAATGAACCCTAACTGACCAATTAGACCAAACGATGGCCGATCAATATGAGCAGGAATCACCAAACCGCCAAGAGCGGTACAGTCCCTTGTTAATTCTTCAAGAGAATAATCGAGACCCTGCTGGAGTACCCATGGATAATCAAGTACAATATTACCTAGCGGATCAAAAACTAACTGTTGACCAAAAGCGCGAAAATTATTAGGTATTCTTTTCAAGCGAGAACTCACTATCTCTTGCCAACTATGAATATGTTTTGCATCTTCAAAAAGAGTTAAGACATGAACTTCCTCTTTTGTTTGGACTTCCATTCCAAACAATACGGTAACGCCAACTTGTTCACCCGCTTTAACCGCAGAAACGCAATTAAAACTTGCATTATGATCTGTAATCGCAATTAGCGATAACCCTTCTAACTTTGCCATCTTGACAATATTAACGGGGGACATTTCATCAGAAGTACATGGAGAAAGCGCTGTGTGAATGTGAAGATCAATGCGATACCAGTTCATGTTTGTTTTTTTGTGCTAGGAACACCTGCCTGAAATAGCTCACCTGCAAGTGTAAAGGTAGACTTAGGAGAACTATAAATCGGAATCCCTTTGTCCTCTGCCTTTTGAATGGTGTGCGTATCGGGCATAACTCCATTAGAAAGAATAATTGCTGCTAACTCAGCTAAAACTGCAACAGCCACTGTGTTTTGGTGTGCTTGAATCGTTATCCAAACAGACCCTGCGCACGCATTCCCCATAACATCACTTAACAAATCAGAAACGTATCCACCTGTAACCTCATTCCCTTGATCAACTGGCTTAACAATGGGTGAGAGTTCTAACAGTCTTTCCATTTCACTTAACTGCATCTCATTCCTCCTCATCAATAGTTTCAAAATCTGGTTGGCTTGCAAGCGTAGGTGGTACCTGTTTAGATAAACGCCATAAGTTTGCTGCTACACTCTGCACAGATTCTCGCAAGCGGAAAATACAATCATTCTCCGATGCCATTCCTCGAGCAATATCCTCTGCTAAGCATTGACAGGTGGGTGAACCACAGGCTCCACAATCAAGTCCAGGTAACCCTAGTTCAATGGTTTCACGTTGACGAATCATGGTCAATGCCTTAGAGATATCTCCATCCATAGAGAGCGATGACTGCGGTTGTATCGGCAACTTCCAGTAATAGTCTCCTTGGCGATATCGTTGTAAGATATCTGCTTTCTCTAGCAAAGGGCCCTGCGGTAATTGGGCACACAGTGTCTCTAAGCGCGTCTTAGCAATAAACGGATTCTGTACGGCTAATGGACCGCCTACACAACCTCCAGGACAAGCCTGCAATTCAAGATAATCGACTTCGGGCAATTTACCCATTGCCATATCTTCTAGCATGTTAATCACGTTATATACCCCATCAACACTAACCCGTGTTCCTTTAAGAGCCACTCCTTCTCCATCTCGTTTCCCCCATAGCATTCCTAGGGAACTTGCGACTAAATCCTGTTTGCTAATACTAATATCAGCAGGTATGGATGAAAGCTTGCCAAGAATGACCCCATAGACCTCACGCATAGATATGGCTCCTGTAATACCAGATGAATTCTTTGTAATTGGTTGTTTTATCGCTGATACTTTCGCAGCACAAGGAGAGATAAAGAAAACACCCACCTCTGATGAAGTGAATCCCTTTTCCTTCGTTACTTGCTCTCGAACTAAGCTCGCAGTAATTTCAATAGGCGCTTCAAGAGGGATGACATGATCAATTAGCTCATCGAAGCGAACTTGCACTAAGCGCACAATGGTTGGACATGCTGAAGATATTAACGGTCGTAAAGGATTTTCTTGCATCCATTGATTAATCGCAATGTTCAAATGTTCGGCCCCAAGCCCCACTTGCGCCACCATATCAAATCCTAACTCCTTAACAGCTTGATGGACTTGATTAACCGTTGCGTTTGGGAACTGAGAAAAAAACGACGGCGCTAACAACGCCACTTTATATGGATACTCACTAATAATCGCTAATTCATCGATCACAGTTTGCTTGGCATAATTCGGGCAGACACGAATACATTCACCACAATCGATACAAAGGTGATTGATAATCCGCGCTTTCCCTTGATAAACACGAATCGCTTGGGTGGGACAATGCTTGATGCAGTTCGTGCATCCTTTGCATTCATCCTCAAGCAAGCGTACCGAATGAAAGGAATTTTGCATGTTGCACCTGCTTTCTTGTCATAGATCATGCTAACTTACATTCACATCTATATAAACCTCTAGTGTAGTACCCACTCCGACTTGCGACTCAATGGCAAAATGATCAGCGTTGTGCCGAATATTCGGCAATCCCATGCCAGCTCCAAACCCGAGCGCTCGAATTTCATCAGATGCAGTGGAATATCCCTCCTGCATCGCTAAGCTAACATCAGTTATACCGGGTCCACTATCTTTGGCTATCAACTCGACTCGTTCTGGGTTAAGATTTAAGCGAAGTGCACCACCTACCGAATGAATCACAATATTCATTTCCGCTTCATAAGCAATAATAGCCGCCCTCCGAATAACCGTTGAGGGTAAACCAGCGAGTTTTAATATCTTTTTGATCTTACCTGCTGCATCGCCGCCCTTGTTAAAATCTCCTGCTTCCACAGCAAAGGAATAGGTTAAACTATTCGGCACGATGCTCATCTCCTTGCGCGGTGTATTCGGAGCACCCTTGGAGCCCTTTAGCATATAAACGACCGCACGCTTCAAATAAAGGAAGTTTTGTGCATAAGACAGGAATCTTATTGTTTTTGGCGATCTCAATCACGTCCTTAGTCGGTTGCTTACCTCGGACAACCACAATAGCATTTAAATCTAATAGCTGCGCTGCTTTGATCATTTGGAGTGTTGGTAAACCTGTTAATAGCACTGTTTCACTTTTAATAAAACGCAATATATCACTGATTAAATCCGATCCACAAGCGGTAATAGCCTCAGCATCAGGATCAAACCGCACAATTACATCTGCGCATAAAATGTCACATATTTCTTGTAATTTCATAACCAAACCTCCAGACTAAACAATTATGTTTACATATTTACTTTATTCCATGTTCCTTTACATCTTTCCTGCTTCAAACTATAAATGACGCGAAATAAATAATTAATTAGAACTTCGCACACACATACATCAATTCAGTGAATTGTGCTTGGATATGCCATCTGGTTACTTTGGTCACCCGTAATTTTTGCTCACTTGGTTATACTAGAACAAGAGGACAAGGAGGAAACTTTATGATTGAACAGTTCGGCCATAAAATCCTGTACCATGTCGCTAAACAAATTAAGGATGGTACGGATCTAAAAAAAGACAAATTGATTACTGCTGTAATGCAAGATTGTTTCCCACAAGAAACCCCTAATCCAGAGCAATGGTACCGAGTTATTGACAAAAGACTTGAGCAGCTACTGACACCAACAGATGATACAGAACCACTTATTCAGTTCTTAGATCAACCCTGCGAACACTGTCATGATACCATTGCCCACTGTCTCCATGTGTGCCCAACAGATGCTATCAGTGAAGATAGCACCGGATACAAATCCATTAATTACGACCTATGTATTGAGTGCGGCCAATGTGTGAATCACTGCATCAGTGGGGTTATTGCAGAAAGGTCAGAGTTTGTGCAGATCGCCCAGATGTTGTTAAGCACTGACGAAAAACCAGTTTTTGCCATCCTCGCACCCTCGTTTGTGGGACAATTTGGTGCTCGGGTCCAACCTGAGCAGATTAAGGGCGCGTTAAAACTTCTTGGTTTTCACGCTGTACACGAAGTGGCTTTAGCTGCTGACATCATTACAACGCTCGAAGCACAAGAGTTTTACCGGCGCAATCATACAACTGACAAATTTATGATTACATCCTGTTGTTGCCCAGCCTTTATTAAGCTAGTAGAAAAACGCAAACCCAAGTTAAACGGAGTTGTTTCCGAATCCGTTTCCCCGATGGTAGCTTTAGGTCGTTTACTAAAGGCGAACTCGCCGGATTGCAAAGTAATCTTCATTGGACCTTGTATTGCTAAAAAGGGAGAGGCAAAACAACCAGACTTATGCGATGCGATCGACTGCGTCTTAACCTACAAGGAGACACAAATCCTATTCGAAGCCGCTGGCGTACCGAGGTTAGATACCATGCCTGCCCTGGTTTTGGACCAGGCATCCCATGATGGGCGCTCGTTTGCCTACACAGGAGGTGTGAGTACTGCCATTATTAATGCAATACATGATATCGACAAGACCATGGAGGTCACTGCCGTTAAAGGAAATGGCATAAAAGAATGTGTTCAGCTGTTAGAACAAGCTGAGCAACATAACTTACAAGCTAATTTTATGGAAGGCATGGCCTGCCTAAATGGTTGTGTCGGTGGACCAGGCACAATTATCCCTAGTGAGCTGGGAATAGATTTTGTCAAGAAACATGCACAGCTTGCCAAATGGGTACGTTCCATGGAGAACCACTCTGCTCTTGGTTGGTTAGAGGGATACCCCTCCAAACGGCTACTCTCGTCAAAGTTGACGGAAAACGTCTAGCATCTACAGAATCATTGAACTTAAAATAGAGAGACCCTTGTAGGATCTCTCTAAAAAGTTTTAGTTTATGTATTGATAAAAATGGGGTGAGTAACCGGAATTGAACCGGCGACCTCCAGGGCCACAACCTGGCGCTCTAACCGACTGAGCTATACCCACCACGTTAAACCTTGTGGCGCGCCTGGCAGGAATCGAACCTGCGGCACTCGGATTAGAAGTCCGATGCTCTATCCGCTGAGCTACAGGCGCATGTTGATAAGTGGAGCGGGTGAAGGG
>SKJB01000112.1 GCA_007116145.1 Limnochordia bacterium
GTGAGTAATCGCTCCTTTAGCTTACCCTTTTCTTGATCAATAGCAGCATAGAGCGTTTCCATACACTCGTGTCGATACAACAACTTTAAAGCAGTTTTTTCTCCCACACCCGGCACACCGGGAATATTATCCGAAGAATCTCCCATCAAGCCCTTGAGATCAATGATTTGGTAAGGTTTGAGACCATAGCGATCCCAGAGTGCCGACGCATCCATGGTTTCTAGATCTTTTATCCCTTTTTTTGTTAAAAGCACAGTGATAGTATCACTGATCAGTTGTAATGCATCCCGATCTCCTGTTACAATAAAGACCTGGTACCCGAGGGATTCCGCCTTTTTTGCAGCCGTACCGATCAGATCATCAGCCTCATAACCTGCAAGTTCCATCCGAGGTATGCCCCAAGCATCGAGGACTTCCTTTAAACTATCCATTTGGGGTCGTAAGTCATCGGGCATCCCTTTACGGTTTGCCTTATACTCCTGGTACTGCTTGTGGCGAAATGTGGGTGCAGCTACATCAAAAGCAACAAAGATTCCAGCGGGCTGGTAATCTTCCATTAACCGATTCAGCATCATTGTAAAGCCATATACAGCATTAGTGGGCTCGCCTTGCACTGTTGCTAATGGTGGTAGTGCGTAATACGCACGATTTAATAAACTATTCCCATCAATCAAAAAGAGGCTTTTAGCCATCGATCATCCCTCGTTTCTTCCTAACGTTTTATTCCACGTAAAATCGAAAAAACCTTCTAGAATTCCCATCTAGACACATTGTCTCCAAAGACTAACAATAACTCCTAGTATTACATAGAGGAAACCACTTGTCAGTCGAGAACGATTCAGTGTATGATGTTATTATATTATATTATGTTAGCGAGAGGAGTCGTTATTGAATGAAGAGATTTTTAATGATCATCGTACTGATTTTCACTCTACTGCTCAGTAATGTCGTCTCTGTCTCCGCTTCCTTTACAGATATTGATGGAAGCTGGGCACGGGAAGCCATTATCCGTTTGCATGAACAAGGCGTATTTGATGGGATTTATGAAGGAGTTTATCAACCAAACAGTAACGTATCTCGCGCAGATCTGATCGAAATGGCTGCCCGTGGATTCGATTTAACCCAAAGTAATAAGCAAACCATTTATACTTGGTTAGATCACTTAATTCCCATGGGTGAGGATGTGGAATATGCAGGAGATGTATTAACTCGCGCCGAGTTAATAGCCCTCATTGCCAACATTCTCGGCCTCACAGATCAAAACTTGCAAGCAGAAGCTTGGTATCCTTCCTTTGACGATTTAGATCCAGACCATCCCGTTTTCTTACCTGTGGAGATGATTCATGCATTAGGTATTCTACCCACTTTTGTGATGGATCGCTTCGAACCAAATCGGTTATCGAGTCGAGCAGAAGTCGCTGCGATGCTTGATGCAGCACTCGCTTTAAAATCTGTGGAGGGTAGTGTTACAGAGATTCACGCATCCACGAATCGCTTAATTGTGCAAACAGGGCATCAAGAACGCTTATCCCTACCGATTGTGGCCAATACCTTTTTGTTCCAAGGTGGAAGAACAATTGCGCTTAACCAAATAAAGACCGGTGATACGGTGTATGCACTCTACGATAAATACGGTGATGTGCGCATTGTTACTGTTAACGATACCAAGCAAAACCTTGTCACAAATAATCTGATCCAAAGCTTAACCAGTTTAGCCCAAGGATTAGAGGGCGTTATCACACCGGAACAAGTCATCTCCATGCTATCGGGGGATGTCTCAAGCGTGAGTGAAGGTTTTCGCTATAACGTTTACCGCCAACTGATTGATCTCGGCATATCACCATGGGAAGCAGAGGCCTTCTTGTCCCAGGATTGGGATACACTGCAATCGATGGGCAGAGATCGATTAGCATTTACGGTTTCCGATTATGCAGGAATTACCCCAGAAATACTGTATGCAGCCATGAACCAAAACTGGGATCGAGTGATGGAATATGCACAGGTAGAAGTAGCCCAACGATTATTGTCTGGCATGTTATTTTAAGCAAAGGAGAACCGCAGTGAGATTGGCTTACCAGTCTCACGGGTTCTCTTTTTTTCGCTATGGATAGACAACAGCTAATTCCGCACCTGGCATTAACCATTCGATTACCCAACCAGGTACATAAATCAATTCCCCGGCAACTAGAGCCTGAATCCCATAGGTGTCATAAAATAGCAGGATACTTTCCTCTTCTAACCATATTACTTCCGTATCTAGCATCTTATATAACTCATTTATGGGTACATAATACTCGTCAGTTGCTTGATGAGCCAGGGCAATTCCTAAGAATAGGTCATCCACATAGGCCCAGGGTATCTGTAAGTTTGCTACAGGGTTGGGAAATTCCCATTGTAGGCTAAAACCCCAAAACTCTGCGTGCTCTTGACTTAAGTATTCCTTTCCATTGATGAGTTTTACCTCATCCTTTACTCGGTCAACAATTGGTAAGCCTATCGTTTCGCTCAGTGCTTTAACGGGCAGATACAATTGATTATGAACAAGATGGGGGACAATATCAATGTGTTCGTCTTGGATGAAGAGTGACACAGAAAAGAGATCAAGGCGGTCATCCATTTGGTATCCGAGTCCATAGCCATTGGCTAATTCAACAACATCCACGTAGACACTATCCCACCACATTATGTTCTGGAACGCAGTGGGGCTCATACCCTTATCGATTAAAACATGGAGAGGCACATAGTACCGCTTTCCATATTTCGCCGCCAAACTCTCCGCAAGCTCACCGTTTACGGCAAGTTGCACATTGCTTGCAAGTGGTGTAATCCTTCCCGTTGCTGCATTTACTGTCCGCTTCAACGCCTGTTGATGGATATCTGACCACCCATACTTCATAACTAATGAATTCGCTTGCTCATACGTGTTCGTACCTAGATTATAGATATCGGCATAGACCGTAATGGCTCGTGTCTGCAACAACGGATCAATAGAGACTAACATGGTTTCATAAACCAAAGATACTGGGGTGCCGATAGACGTAAGTGTGGTTAACTCTTCCACATCTTCGTTATACATCCGAATACACCCTGAGGACAACGCTTTACCAATGGAATCAGGATTGTTGGTACCGTGGATCCCGTAGCTTGCGAATCCTAACCCTAACCAACGTGTCCCCACTGGATTATCAGGTCCAGGTGGAATCGGTTGCAAATCTCGTTCCCACCAACGAGGTGGATAATACGTTGGATTAATCACTTGATTAATAATGGTGGTTTCCCCTAAGAGTGAAGGCTTTACTACATTACCAATACCAATGGGATATTGGCGGATTGGAATCCCAGATTCATACAAATACAGGGTAAAGGCAGGTATGTTAATAACAATCTCACGAAAGCGAGTTTCTGCTAACGCGGATGCATGAGAGAGCATTGCGATCAGCAAAACCATCATTGCCAGCATACGTCTTCCTTTTATCAAGCCTCTTTCTCCTCTCTAATCGTCTGATTTGGTTACCCGCAACAACTTATCCACAACGACTATAACCACAATCCTTACACGTGGAGCACCCATTTTCATACACAATCTGACCACTACATTCTGGACAGGTCTCTCTTAAGCTATCGTTACTTATCGCACTTTGTTCATCCGCACTCCCCGTCTCTCGCTCCTTAAGATAACGCTCAAAGACTTGGGCGATGGCATCAGGGCACGAGAGAATAAGCTTGCCTTCCTGCCACATTGGATGGGGACAACGAATGCTCTTTAACTGCCTTGTCACTTGGGCTAACTCGACGCCCGAGCGGAGAGCAAGAGAGATTAAGCGAGCCGTTGCCTCGGAAAACGCCGATGCACAGCCACCAGCTTTGCCAATGGTGGTAAACACCTCGCAGATCCCATGTTCGTCTTCGTTAATTGTGACATAAAGTGTTCCACAACCGGTTTTTACGCGTTCGGTCTGCCCTTGGGTAATGCTAGGTCGTTTACGGGGCGCACTGTGATCCCCGCTCGTTACACTGTTTGTCTGATCGTTTGCTGGCTGCGTCTGTCCAACGGTTAGCACTTCGCCCTCGCGTGACCCACTGCGATAAACGGTCACACCTTTACACCCTAGCTGATAGGCTAACTTATAGACTTCCTCTATTTGTGCTTTCGTGGCCGATTGGGGAAAATTCACCGTTTTACTCACCGCATTATCGGTGAATTCCTGGAAGGCGGCTTGCATTTGAATATGCCACTGCGGCGAGATATCATGGGCGGTCACAAAGAGCTTCGCTAAATCGGCTGGAAATTCTACTAGTGTATGGACACTGCCTGTATGAGCGATTTCTTCCATCAACGCCTCATCATAAATATGGCGTTCATTGAGAGTTTCTGCAAATAGATGATTCACTTCAATCAAGCAGTCATTATCCATGACATTGCGCGTAAACGCAAGAGCAAATAATGGTTCTATCCCACTTGAACATCCAGCGATAATCGATATTGTTCCCGTGGGGGCAATGGTTGTCACTGTTGCATTGCGCAGTGGAAGTCCACGCTCTTGATGAACACTACCTGGATAATTCGGATAGGTCCCACGCACCTTCGCTAATTCTAGCGATTCTTCATAGCCTTTGCTTTGAATAAAGCCCATTAACTTACGGCCAAATTCGACGCCTGCTTCTGAGTTATACGCATAACCTAAACGAATTAACAAATCGGCAAAGCCCATTACACCAAGACCAATTTTTCGGTTGGCTTTTGTCATCTCTTCAACTGCTTGGATTGGATAGGCATTGGCTTCAATTACATTGTCAAGAAAACGAACAGCCAAGCGCACCACCATCTCTAGTCTTTGCCAGTCCACCTCCCAACCAGATTCTTTGCGTTTAGCAAATTTAGCAACATTGAGTGATCCTAAATTACAACTTTCATTCGGTAACAAAGGGTTGGGTAGAGCTCTACGCTCCCCCACCGAACCGTACGTGCAAGTTTCCTTGCATACGGCTCTCTAGGTATTATTCACAAGCATCAACCAAGCCACTATGTTTTCGGGTAGGTAACATAAGAACCTTTCGATAGTTCGATAACGAGTAATCCAGCTCGCAAATAATTCCTGCGCACCTGGGATGCGGAAATGCGCATTTTATGAGCAATCGTTTTGATGAGGCTTGCTTGGTGGTAATAGCGATATGTTCGCAGCTGCGAGTTTAGATTATCGGCAAATCGGTACCTTTGGGCAAACTGGTCCAATTCATTTGCATACGCGCGTATGATTGCTTCGACGGACCAATGAAGCCAAGCCGTCCGCGAGGAGGCTTTACCCTGTTTACGAAAGGGACGTAGCTGCTGATAGAGTCGCTTTTGCGCAATCTGAAAGCGGATTTTTCCGTTCTTCGCATAGAGATCGTAACCAAGAAAACTGACGGATTGGGCTCGGCAGCCTTCTTCAAAGGGTTGCATTTCCATCTCCCTTACATACTCTCCCAATTTAGCTTTTACCTGCAAAGCCTGAGCGGCTGGCGAATGAAGACCGATTAATACCTGCGAACCATGGCGCACATAGCATACTTTCGGCTGGAGTATGGATACGATCGATTGGTCTACGGATTGCCACAAAATCGTTCGCAGTACTGCCTGAAAGTGTTGTACCGCCTTAGAAGCCTGATTATTGTTTCCATGCGCAAAGAGCGTGGCTTTTAGCATTCTCTGGATTAACTCGAGAAATCGACCATCATCAATACGCTGTCGTAAACGGGCTAAAATGGTAGGAATTTCCAGTTCCCGATCAGCATGTCCAATTGTACCGGCAATTAACCAATTAATCTGCGGCCAGTGCTCTCGAACTTCGGATAGCGCCTGGTGCGACTGGGGCTTTATTGATCCATCGAATCCGTACATTGCCTCTAAGAGCTTTGTTGTTATCGTTATAATCACATCATCATGCAAGCAATTCGCGTAGCGCTCACTCTGAAAACATGCAATATATTCTTGACTATCAAGGCTACTATGCGCCAGATCCTCGTAGAAACTTGGATTAAAATAATTGCGATACACTCGTTGAAATCGATATTCTCCATATGCGGTTGATTTTTGCTTGAGGATATAAAGGACAGTTTTGGCCTCTTGCATTGCGCACACCTCCTAAAGTCCGGTATATCGTATAAACCCTGCCATCCTTCACCAGCATCTTGTACTCTACTACCGATTACGGTTAGATGTCATCCATGCCGCCATGAATGTGTGAGCGGCTTTCCCGCCCTCTGATTACTACGATGGCTCCGTACTCCGCTAAAGCATAGCGAAGCATCAAAGATTCACCTAAGATTTACAGACACTACGTAGGTCCCCCGTTCCAATCTATTCTGTGCTTCTCACACAGTGGTTACCTAAGAGGTTTCATTCGTATAAACAGCCAATACAAATAATTAGGTAACAACTCTCAACGAACACCGTGAGTGCTAGAGTCCCTTGCGGTTAAGGCTAAGATTGTAGGATTCAAGCAGTATAGCTTTGACCATATAGTGTATAGGCTGCAGAACATGGCTCGTTGTCACGGTATCGTAAGCCAATGTTTGCTTTTTCACCATGCTATTGTCCCCAAAGGTTGTTAACCTTTAAGTAAGGTGACGCCTACACGAACAATTACCCCAGTTCGTTGCCGCACTCGGCAATAAATTTTAGGCTATCTTTCGCACCTGTTCGCCGCAAGGATTTGTCGCTTCAATGCGACCGATATGGGGAGTTGGATGGGTGCGATTAATGCGATCAAGAAAGACAATGCCTGGTTCTCCGTTTTTCCAAGCCATCTCGACAATCTCATCAAACACCTCGCCAGCATTTAAATATCCAGCTATTTCATGTGACCGTGGATTAATCAGCGCATAATCTTGCCTTGCTTCCACCGCTTCCATAAATTCCTCCGTTATTCCCACTGAAAGATTAAAATTCGTAATCTCTTTATTATCGGTCTTACAGCGAATAAACTCAAGGATATCTGGATGGTCCACTTGGAGAATACCCATATTGGCACCGCGCCGGGTTCCCCCTTGCTTGACGGCTTCTGTTGCGGCGTTATAACACTTTAGAAACGATATGGGACCACTAGCAATCCCACCTGTTGTTTGTACCAGATCGTCTTTTGGTCGTAGGCGTGAAAAACTAAAACCAGTTCCTCCACCCGACTTTTGAATTAGGGCTGTATCTCTTAAGGTTGAAAAAATACCATCCATGGAATCTTCAATCGGCAACACAAAACAAGCGGATAACTGCTGTAAATCTCGCCCTGCATTCATTAAGGTAGGGCTATTGGGTAAAAACTCTAGATTGTCCATGATCGCAAGAAAACGTTCTTCCATTACCTGAACCTGGCTTGCATCCCAGCGAGCTTCGACTGCTGCAATATTGCTAGCAACCCTCTTTAACATCTCCTCTGGAGTTTCCACCACTTTTCCGTCAACTCGTTGTAGATACCGACGTTCTAATACCGTTCGTGCATTCTTTGACACTTCCATAAATTCCCTCCTTTTGCCTCGTCACCTACCAAATATAGGCACAGCATGTTTATACTATACTATATATAGGGAAATATGTCTATCTCTGGAAATACTAAAAGAGCAAATATAGGTATATGAAACAACCTACTATTTGCTCTTATTCCTCATCTCTATGCATAATGATTCCCACCTACAGTACCTATGCGGTACTTCTATGTTTCATTACTAGTCTGTCCGAAAAAACCAATGGATTCAGTTCGCTTCTTGTTGCGAATCCGTCTGTTTACAGTGCTCACAGCGCCCATAGAACTCAAGGCGATGATGGGTGACTTCAACCTTAGCTTGGACACTTACATTGGCCTCAAGTTGCGCGATTACGGGGATATCTAGATCAATTACCTCTCCACATGCTTCACAGACAAAATGGTAATGATTTTCGGGATTCCCATCAAAACGACTGTAGGTGCTTCCATAAGATAGCTCAAGAGCTTCACCCATTTCTGTCAACGTTCGCAGATTGCGATAAATTGTCCCGAGGCTTACATTCGGCATCTCTTTCCGTACTTCCTGATAGACCCAATCCGCTGTAGGATGAGATTTTGTCGATCGTAATACATGAAGTATTACCTCTCGTTGTCTTGTCTTACGTACAAACCCTCTAGTATTCAAAATCATCGCCCCTTAGTAAGAAATAAAAGCTATTACTATTTACATTGTATGTGCACAATTTAGCTTTGTCAAGCTCTAGAAACAAAAGCACGAATAAGTTTGCAAAAAAACACTTGCAAAACACCCTACTCCGTGGTAGAATTAATTTTGTTAGCAAACATGCCGAAGTGGTGGAACTGGCAGACACGCACGACTCAAAATCGTGTGGGCTTCGCTCATGAGGGTTCGACTCCCTCCTTCGGCACCAACCTTTATACTAAACGCCTCCTGAAAGCAGGAGGCGTTGTTTTTATTCCATACGGGCTTGATAACTAATTGGTTACTCTTGGACTAAAACACCCACTAAAGGCATGCGGCTTAACGTTGCCGTTCCGTGTGGACTACGCTCAATAGCAACGGTCAAATCTTGCCCCGCTCGATAAGAGTTATGCAAACCATTTCGCCAACGAGCGCTATGGGAGACATCATAGATCAATCCATTCACAGCTATATATCCTGGTTGGCCACTACGACCATCAAAGACGGCCAACTCTTCCTTTGTTAACTCAAGTTCCACATAAACACCAATTGGCTCTAACCGACTCATAATGGCTAAACCATGCGGTGATGCTTCCGTTTCTTTTGTTAACTCCTGCCCTGCTTGATAGCCAAAATGTAATCCATCTTGAAAGAACGGAGATTCTGTTACATCATATACTTTGCCACTAACAGCAATATATGCAGGAGTTCCCTGCAAACCAGTATAACCTGCTAGTCTGCTCGGCGAAAACACGTTTGGCGCTACCTCGTTACCACTCACAACAACAACCAACATTACAACCATAAGCACTACCGCAAGAATTAGCACCTTCTTCTTCTTAATCAAAATAATCACTCCCACCATCTTGTTATTTATGTCTTGAGCACATTATACTCGATAATGAGTATAATTATCAATTAGTCTGAGGGCTTATTGAGTGGCTAATCCTTGCATTTTCACTCATAGGCTGGTTGTAGCTTACCAAATCTTACTTTTTCGTTATAATATGGCGTTTTAGAAATAAAAGGACAAAGCCCAGATCCCATGAATTGTCCCGAGCAGTAGGGCAAGGCTAGCCAACCAAACATGGTATTTGCGTAAGCGTGGTTTACGTTGCTTTTTTGCCACATACATGATTAGTACTGCAGCATAGAATAAAAAAACGGTCACAATTCCAATCCAACCAAAAAACGGAACATATCTTAACACTATAATTACCTCCTTTTTACTTACTTGCATTTGGTTACTAATTCTACACAGCTTATCACAACCCCTTTTCCACAAAACAAGATAAAAGATTGGGATCTAGATCCTGCAAGCGATTAGTTACCTTTTACTATTTACTGTGCTTGTGGTATACTTATCAAGGAAAATTCTCACAGAACTTGGAGGAAACATACTTGACACAACAAGTTGATCATCATAGTATCACGAATCTTCAGCGTGAGGTGGCTAGACGACGCACCTTCGCCATCATCTCCCACCCAGATGCTGGAAAAACAACATTAACCGAAAAACTGCTACTTTACTCGAATGCAGTCGAGCTTGCTGGTGCTGTCCGCGGTCGTAAAAACCAACGCCATGCCACGTCTGACTGGATGGCCATTGAGCAAGATCGTGGTATTTCAATTTCTTCTGCTGCGTTACAGTTTGAATATAATGGATATTATATTAACCTACTCGATACTCCTGGTCATCAAGATTTTAGTGAAGACACCTACCGCACGCTCATGGCTGTAGACAGTGCTGTGATGGTCGTCGATGCAGCAAAGGGAATCGAAGCCCAAACAAAGAAGCTGTTTGAGGTTTGTCGTAAACGCCGCATCCCTATTTTAACGTTTATTAATAAGCTAGATCACCCAGCCCGTGAGCCCCTTGATTTACTGGACGAAATTGAGAAAACCCTCGGAATACCCACAGCAGCGATTAATTGGCCGATTGGCGATGGGCCATCTTTTCAGGGTATCTATGATCTAGAAAAGGGCCAAGTGCTACGTTTTAGCCGCACTGAACATGGTCAACGTAAGTCATTAGTAACCGTAAGTGATGTTGATGACCCAGCGCTATTAGCGCTATTAGGCGAAAGTGCCCATCAAACCTTGCAAGAGGATGTTGAACTCCAAACAATGGCCGGTGGTTCGTTTGATAAGGAGCTGTTCTTAGCGGGTGAATTGACACCAGTTTATTTTGGGAGTGCACTCAACAACTTTGGATTGGAACCTTTTTTAGAGGCTCTTATCGAACTAGCTCCTCCTCCGAAACCACGCATCTTAAGCGATGAAGTAACATTAGTACCTGAAAGCGAAGATTTCTCAGGGTTTGTTTTTAAAATCCAAGCCAACATGAATCCAAAACATCGCGATAGTATTGCTTTTATGCGGATCTGTTCAGGAAGATTTCATAAAGATATGGTGGTGCATCATGCTCGCTTAGATCGGGATATCCGATTAACACGACCGTATCAACTTTTTGCACAAGATCGCGTCTCGCTCGAAGAAGCATTTCCTGGTGATGTCGTAGGGTTAGCAAATCCTGGCTTGTTTACCATTGGTGATAGCTTATTCACCGGCAAGTCAATGCGTTTTCCACCACTACCCCGTTTTGAGCCCGAATTTTTTGCTCTCATCCGTAACAAGGATACTTCCAAACACAAGCAATTTCATAAGGGTGTGGAGCAATTAGAGAAGGAAGGCGCAATCCAGCGCTTCTTTCCTGCGTACGATTCCCATGTTCACCCCCTGCTAGCAGCGGTGGGCAAATTGCAATTCGAGGTCGTGGAAGCACGCTTGCTTAGCGAATACAGGGTCGCAGTTGATATTGAGTTCCTCCCTTATATCGGGGCTCGGCGCGTTCTTTGTGAATCTCAACAGCTTGCTAGTATTAAGTATCCGTCCGGTGTGGTTTGCGTGGAAGACCGCGATAAACTTCCCATTGTCTTATTCTCCTCCGAATGGCAAGGGCGTCGTTGTAGCGAACTAAATCCTGACATCGTGTTTGCTCCATTTGGAATAGCTGCCGAACACTAGACAAGAATAGCAGAAAAAAATATGCACTGCAGTTAACCTAAATCGTTAACTGCAGTGCATATGTAGACTGGTCCTATTGTCCGAAATGCTGGTCTAGAAAAGCTAATACTTGCTGCACATATTCGGGATCACTTTCGGGATGCAAAAAATCATCATTAATAATAAAGTGATGGTCTCCTTCACGCACCCAGCTTTCGACATGAACTGGAGCATTTTCCATGAGACGTGTAAAATTAGCCAATGGCACTTGATGATCCGCAGTGGAATGAACGATTAATGCTGGACGTTGGCCTAGTAGCTTAATTTGATCTTTCGGCCGAAGACTAAATGAACGAAAGCCATACTTAAACGTTGTATATAACCGCACAAAAGGCTTTTGGAGCCAAACATAGAAGCGTGGTGCTCCCATATCAAGCATATTGTCAGCAAATACATCCTCCCATGCTGAAAATGCTGACAGACTAATTAAAGCATCGAGTGCAGGAATCTGACCAATGGCATTAATGGCTGTAGCCCCACCCATGGAGAGACCAAAAACCACAAAAGGAACATCCTCATACCTAGGCTTCGACTTCAGATAATCAACAGCCGCTTGAACCTCTAAGGTTTCCAGATAGCCTGCGCCAATGACTTGTCCTTCACTTTCGCCGCGCGCACGCATTTCTATCAACAACGATGCATAGCCATTATCCTGCAGTAATTTGGCGTGACCAAAAAAAGCAGTAACAGACGGATTGTGAATCCCCGACAGAAACATGACTATGGCCTTAGGATCGTCTACCCGCACTTCATAGGTAGCAATCTCTAGACCATCTTGTGTGATTAAGCGTGCATCATAGGAGGTTATACCATAGTCCTCCGCTTTATACATGTGGCGAAAATCAATGCGTACATTCAGCATATCATTCATTACAATCGGCGGAACGGCAACCAAAACGCAAATAGAGACAATCAATACTACCCATACACTTATTGTAACAATGCGCTTCTTCTTACTATTTCTTGTGTAAACAGTCATAAAACACCCCTCTTCCCATTCTTCTGCGTCAAGATTCCGAAACGCTAGCCTATGTGGTGGGTAACGTCGATGCCCCTAATGGGAATATTGCATACGTTGCCTTCGGTCCTACCTCCTTGAAAGCTTGTACTAGAGCATTTGCCGGATCCGCGAACACGTCTAATCCTACCAAGGGTTTGTGACCAAAGTCCCCTTCTGTGACGAGAAAGACCTTGATCGACTGGGCCACCATGGCGATTGCTGCTGCCTTGTGCCCTCCTAAGATAAAATGTTCTTGGATATCGAAAACCAACTGATCTGGAGTCTTGCCGCTCGTTAACCAGCGTTCAAACTCCCCACTACCAAACCCTTCGCCACATTGTGCGAATAGAATTAGGCACCCGCCAGGTTGGACCACAGTAGCAATATTATCTAACGCCTTTTGCGCCTGATACAAATTAATATCCTTAGGATACCCTCCAGCACTGACAATTGCCACGTCCACAGCTTTTGGTAACGGCACCAATCCCGATTTGCTTAACTCCTTACAAAGCTGCCGATGCGCTACTGTTACATCTCCAGAAGCAGCAGCTAGAATCTGATGCTGTTCATTCACCACAACATTAAAGATAAAATCAACTCCTAGCATGGCCACACCCTCTTCTAAATCCTCGCGTACAGGATTGCCATCCAAAGTAGCTGCTACAGCACTGTCAGAAATCATATGCCCATGATTTGCATTCACTGTTTTACGTGATGCGCACCCAGGAATAATTGCTTTTGCCCCACCAGAAAACCCAGCAAAGTAGTGAAATTCAACATTACCGACACAGATTCGCACATCAGCCGCAACGACTGGACGAAACACCTCTACAGGAGTGTTACGACTTGTAACACCAACAGGAATAACATCATCAACATCATGATTTAACACACAAATCCGCTGGTAGATCTCGGTGCTTACCGCCTGCTCGAGTTCCTGATCAGTCATTTTTCGATGTAAACCCAATGCAACAACAATTGTAATATCCTCATCCCCAACACCAGCCCGATTTAAGCGTTCAATCAAAGGAGGCAGCAACACCTCGTTCGGGCAAGGTCTTGTATTATCACTGATAATGATCACGACTTTTTGCCCTGCTTTTACTAGCTCTTCCACAGGTCTAGATGCAATCGGACAATCGAGAGCGCGCTTGATTAAATCCGCTTCATTTGGACTCTGTTCCTCCCGTACAGGTAGATACGTACCCATATACCCGCTATCCGGCGCCTCAACCTCTATAGTCCCATGCCCATACGGCAACATATATTTACCCATATCAATCATCTCCAAAACCCATTATCGAAAGTCATTAGCCTTTTTGTTAAAACACCATAATCGAAACAAGCAACACTCCATCAATCGCACGAATTTGCTCAAGGACATCATTACCAACTTCGGTATCGATACTAACAAACGAAACAGCTTTTTCCCCTTTGCGATTACGACTCCATTGCATGGCTGCAACATTGATATTGTGTTGCCCCAAAACAGTACCTACCTTACCAATAATCCCAGGTTTGTCCGTATTTTGAATGGCAATCACATAAGGTGTGGGCTCAAAATCTAGTTTGTAGCCAAAGAAATCAACAATTCGGATCTCTTCTTTGGCAAAAATAGTTCCAGCCACACTAAGTTCCCTGTTCTTGGTAATAAAGCGTACGGTTATTAAATTCGTGTATTTATCCAATGCACTGCTTTTGCTTTCCACTAGTTTTATACCCATATTCTTAAGCAGAAACTCAGCATTGACATAATTAACCTTCTCTTTGACTATCGGCTCTAGAAACCCTTTAATAACAGAAAGAGAAATGATTTCGGTTTCCATCTCTGCTAAATCCCCATTATAAACGATCTCTAACTTCTGTACCGTATCTCGCTCCGCTTGGTAGTAAATCTTCCCTAGTATCTCTGCAAGGTCTAAATACGGTTTCAGTTCCACTAAATCTATCGCTTTTAGCGGCGGCATATTAACAGCTGCCACCATATCACCATTTAAGGCGCCTGCAACCAGACACGCTACAGCGGTACCCACATTATAATTCGCTTCTTGGGTCGAAGCACCTAGATGCGGTGTTATCACCACATTATCTAAGTCGATCAACGGATTTGCATAGTCCTGTTCTTCCGCTGTTTTGTCGTAACTCGGTTCCGGATCAAGGACATCAATACCTGCACCACCCACATGTCCACTTCGTATTGCTTGGTACAAGGCTTTTTCGTTCACTAAACCACCACGGGCTGCATTAACGATGCGTACGCCTTTTTTGCACATGGCTAATTCTTTTTCACCCAACATACCGTACGTTTCTGTTGTCTTTGGCGTATGGAGTGTGATCAAATCTGCTTGCTTGAGTAATTCTTCAAGGGTCTCACACTTTTCAACCCCAACCTTTTTAAACCTTTCATCAGCAATATAGGGATCATAGGCCATAACCCGCATATTACACCCTTTAAAACGCGTAGCCACAATCGATCCGATGCGACCTAGTCCAATAATGCCTACTGTTTTCTGGTTTAACTCTTGCCCAATAAACATACTGCGCCGAAAATCATTTTCCTTACTTCGACAATTCGCTAAAGGGATATTACGAAATACGCAAAAGGCTAACCCAACGGCTAATTCAGCTGCTGCCATAGTGTTGCTTTCGGGTGTATTAACTACCACGATCCCTTTATGTGTACAACTGACAAGATCAATGTTGTCGGTTCCATTACCTGCACGACCTACCACCTTAAGATTGGTACCGCGCTCGATCAAATCGGCATTAATATCCGTTACACTACGAACAATGATTGCGTCATAGTCGGCAATAATCGCTAACAATTCTTCATGGGAAATACCCAATTTGAAATCAACACGAAATCCTTGTTCTCGTAGGTATTCGATCCCCTCTTCGGCTATTTTCTCTGTAACAATTACTCGCATTTTACTGACTCCCTCCACTATGCTATCAGATCGCACAAGCTCGTGCAAGTCTGCCATGCTGTTTGTTTAACCTCATTATGTTCGTCACTATTTTTGCTAGTTCCTTCCATATTTACAATAAAACTAAGAGATGTTGCGAAATTGACTAAAGTAGAGATCATGGTACACTCCCGCTTGTTCCATCAAACTATCGTGATTACCCCATTCGACAATCTCACCTTTATCGACAACCATGATGCGATCGGCATCTCGGATGGTGCTTAATCGATGTGCAATAATAAAGGTGGTCCGTCCTTGCATAAGCTCTAACATAGCTTCCTGGATTTGGAGTTCGGTGCGGGTATCGACATTACTTGTGGCTTCATCGAGAATCAATATAGCGGGATTAGCGAGAACAGCTCGTGCAATCGCTAATAACTGCTGTTGTCCTTGACTTAGATTCGTCCCACTCTCCGAGAGGTGCGTATCATAGCCATTCGGTAACCGCTGGATAAATCCGTGAGCATTGGCTAATTTCGCTGCTTGCAAAATGTCCTCGAAACAAGCGTCTAACTTTCCATACTGGATGTTTTCCCGAATTGTTCCAGAAAAAAGGTAGGTATCCTGCAAAACAATGCCAAAACACTGCCGCAGGCTGTTGCGGCTATAGCTGCGAATGTCATGCCCATCAATGAGTATCCGCCCACTATCTACTTCGTAAAAACGTGTTAATAAATTGATCAAAGTCGTTTTTCCAGCTCCGGTTGGACCGACTAGCGCAATACTACTTCCTGGATCCACTTCAAAACTAATGTTATGAAACACGTTGACATTTGGTACATAGCCAAAAGAAACTTGTTCAAACCGAATATGCCCAGCCGGATTCGCTAAAACGCGTGTATCTTCTGTATCACTAGTCTCCTCTTCTTCATCAAGCACTTCAAAAACTCGTTCAGCTCCTGCGAGGGCCGATTGGAGTGTGTTAAAAACACTCGCTATTTCATTGAGCGGACGCACAAACTGGCGAGAATAACTTAAAAAAGCCGCAATCACCCCAATAGTAATCAATTCTTGAACAGCCAACATCCCACCGACTGCAGCCACAGCAGTAAATCCTATATTATTGATTACATTCATTAAGGGCATGATAAAACCAGACCATATCTGTGCTTTTACCCCTACCTCATATAACGAATGATTGATAGCATCAAACTGTAACACGACAGTTTCTTCATGATTAAATGCTTTCACCACAGAAATGCCAGAGATCATTTCTTCAATATGACCATTTAACTCCCCTAACATTTTTTGCTGTTGCTTAAACAGCGCCCTGGTGCGTTTCGTGATCACTTTGGCAACCAGGTACACTAAGGGCACTGTAACCATACTTGCTAGTGTCAAATAGGGACTCAACAACACCATCATAATAAACGAACCTGTGATCATTAAAGCGCTGCTCATAAGCTGGGTGGTAGAATGTGCCACTGTGTTGCTGACACTCTCAATATCATTCGATAATCGACTCATAATCTCACCGTGGGTATGCTTATCAAAAAAAGAGATTGGGAGCTTCTGTAATTTTATAAACAAGGTATTGCGCAATTTCCGGACAATTCGTTGCGATACACCAGCCATAAACCAGGCTTGTCCAAAATGAATCACCCAATCAAGGAGGTATGCAGCGACTAACCCGATCACAATGATTCGTAGTAAGCTTACATTGCTACTACCGCTTAAATTCTCTATTGTATCGATCGCTTGACCAATTAGATAAGGAACAACAAGCCCAATGGCTGTGCTTGTCAATACTAACGCCGAAAGTGCCACTAATTGTTTCCGCTCATCACCAAAATATCCCCACAGGCGTTTGACCGTGCCGCGCATGTCTTTTGCTTTCGCAACCGGCATCCCACGCTGCATCCGACCTCCGCCTCCCCGTCCACCGCCTAGCACACTAGGATTTGGGGGGTCAGCTGTACGAGACTCAGGCTTTCTTTGATCTTGTGCTTCCACCATTTAACCGACCTCTTTTCCGATTTGTGAGCGAAAGATATCTTGATATACTGAACAAGTCGCCATCAGTTTCGTGTGAGTACCAATGCCAACAAGCGATCCTTCATCGAGTACGATTATCTTATCTGCAGTTAAAACCGACGTGATACGTTGGGCAATAATTAAACACGTTAGGTTCTGGGTATAGTCTTTTAATGCACAACGAAGTTTGCCCTCTGTGGTGACATCAACCGCACTCGTACTATCGTCCATGATGAGAATCAGTGGCTTTCGCACTAACGCCCGGGCGATAGCAACTCTTTGCTTTTGTCCGCCGGAGAGATTAACGCCTCCCTGACCAAGTATAGTCTCATAACCTTTAGCGAATTGGCTAATAAAACTATCTGCTTGGGCGATCTTTGCTGCTTCCATCACATCCTCTAGACTCGCTTGTGGATTTCCCCATTTGATGTTTTCGTAAATCGTTCCCGTAAATAGCAAAGTCTTCTGGGGCACCATCCCTATGGCTGCCCGTAGTACTTTGGGATCTAACTCTCGTACATCCATCCCATCTACTCGAACTGTACCTATCGTTGTATCATAGAAGCGAGGAATTAAACGAATTAACGTACTCTTTCCCGCACCAGTGGAGCCAATAATACCTACAGTTTCTCCAGGTAAACAAGAAAAACTAATCTGCTTTAAAACTGGCTCTGATACACCTGCCTGATACGAAAACGTAACGTTCTCAAATTCAACACGCCCAGTACGGAGTCCACGGTTCCCATTTGCTACTGGAATTGGCATCGTATTTTCTTGTGTAAACACTTCATCAATGCGTTCGGCTGAAGCTTTAGCCCGCACAAACATATTAAACACCATAGAGATCATCATAAGCGAATGTAAAATTTGGGTCATATAATTTATAAATGCCATGATTTTGCCGACTTCCATCGTGCCAGCATTAACAGCTTTTCCTCCAAACCATAGCACCACCGCAACACCCATACTCACAACGAAAATAATGCTTGGAGAGAACACAGCCA
>SKJB01000152.1 GCA_007116145.1 Limnochordia bacterium
ACGGTGATGGCTTTAGTGGAAGTGGTTGTACTTCACCATCGATCAAGCGATAGGACTGAATATCAGCTGGCACATTCAACCCTAGACTGTAGGACCAGGAGATATGATGACGACGATTAGAAACAGCATCATCGTGGATAGCAAAAGCAAGATCATAGAGTTGACCTTCTACCATTTGTTTGTCATCATCATTACCCGTATCTAACTTACGACGCAACTCCACAGTCCAGACCCCCTCGTAATAGCGCCCATTCGCTAAAATGTCACTTGCGCTCTCCTCGGGCTCACGTAAAACTACCTGGGGAATAATGTCATCAGTAGCGAAGGGTAAGTCAGATTGAGCCGGAACTGCAGTTTTACCCTGAATGAGATGGAGATCGCGTACGTTTTTCTCCATATCTTCGATGCGAACAGCAGGTGCACCAAACTCATCGGGATCGTACATCCACTCCGGACCAACCTGTTGGCGAAACCAAGCATTCTGTCCTGCATCAAAATTTCGATACTCTAAAACCCAATCATCCCCAGCATAGCCCACAGGGTTAGAGCGCGCAGCTCGCCAATGCCATAAATCGAGAAACTGCCCATCAGCTTTTAACTGGTCAATCTCTGATTGTGGTCTCACTTGATCCCAACCAGCTCCCGAATCATCAAAGGTAGAACGTGTAGTTAGTAGGTACTTGCGAATATCGGATACTCCACGCTCACTCCAATATTGTGCAGCTTGCACTTCTTCACTTGAGGGATGCGCAGGCATGGCCCGTAGGCTATTATGACAGGTGATAAAACAACCCATTTCTGTAAAGCCAAAATGCGCGTCAGGAAATGCTGGAACATTCTGGTGATCATCCAAGAGAAAACTAATCCGATTTTCATAACTTGGTGTTTCATTTTGTTCCAACACTTCAGGTTTCGGTCCACCATAACGAACCCAATCCGTCCCATCATAGCGGAATAAGTTATGATAGGTTCCAGGATTGGATGCCTCCCAACGTAAGTGGAAATAGATGTAATCCTCATCGTACGCTGATTTTACATCTAACTCAATCGATGGATTTTTATCTGGAATAGGGTTGCCCTCAAGCTCGCTCTCACCAACTAAAGACTGCCCCAATCTTTGTTCTTGCCCGCTATGACAACTTATACAAGACGTCCCTTCTTGAGTCCCTGCATAACCAGCATGCTTATTGCCCACTAACCATTGCCATGAAGCTTGACCAGGATACCACAGGGTCAGAGTTTCTGCTTCAATGTCGTCCCACTCTCCCGGAAACTCAAAGAGTCCTACAGCATCAACAACCATCACATCGCCGACAGTAGCTCGAGCGGCTTGAGGAGCTGGTTCTGGTGGTTCTTGAGCTAATCGACCCGCTTGTAAGCCATACAATACACCAGCGAGAACTACTGTCCCTAATGCAACTAAGACGATTGGTACGATTCTTCGACTATTCGCCATTTTCCATCCTCCTTGGTACAGATTACCTGTCTTAGTATTAACTTTGCCAGAACTACGCGTGGATATGCCTTGTTAAATAATCTTTCTTTTGTTATACTGAATTTTGGAGGGATGTACCATGGAAAAAGGTTTGAAAGTAGTTACAAACAATCGTAGAGCTAGATATAACTACCACATTGAAGAAACCATGGAAACAGGCATTGTTTTACAAGGGACAGAGGTCAAGTCATTACGCCTGGGTAAAGTTAATATACAAGAGAGCTTTGCGCGCATTAAAGATGGCGAGGCATTTTTACATGGTATGCACATTAGTCCATATGAGCAAGGCAATCGCTTTAATCATGATCCCTTACGAGTTCGGAAACTGCTTTTACACAAACGGGAGATTAACAAACTTATGGGCAAAATCAGAGATAAGGGATATACGCTAGTTCCTTTACGACTCTATTTTAAGGGTGGTAAGTGCAAGGTGGAATTAGCTCTTGCTAGAGGGAAACAGTTACACGACAAACGTGAGACAGCAGCGCGTAGAGATGCGGCTAAACGAGTGGAGCGAGCGATAAAGGAACGTTTTTAAATCCCTTGAATATCTTTCCATTGACTTAGGATACCAGTTTATGTTATGGTATACATATTCACGGGGGTGAATTAGTTTCGACATGGGTAGGAAGAGCATCAGAAGCGAGCCGAGGTCCCAATGCCTCGTTAAACCTTGGGAACAATATAATTGCAAACGATAATTACGCCTTAGCTGCCTAAGAACGGCTAACACCTCTTCATTCTTCGCCTGTGAGCGTGGAGTTGGTGTCAAACTAGCAGGCTACCTTAAAGGTCATACCTGGAACCTTTAAAGGGAAATTAACGGGTTGGCTAATTGGTTATCCGGCTACAGGGAGAACCAAAGAGCGAGATCCAAATTTGTAGCTGCGCTCGGAGATGCTGATGTGGTTTCGCTTGTGGACAGCGGTGCAACTCCGCTCACCTCCACCAAATAGAAAGAAAAACCGAAGAAATAACCCGTATTCTTATAGGAATACGGGTCTTTTGTTCACTGTTGGTCAAAAGAGGTAACAACTTCAGCAGTTTGCCTGCGAAATTTATTCATCGTCTGCTAACCAAAAAACCTAGTAACAACCATTACTAGGTAGGGAATATATATGTTAACCTAAAGTAGACTTAAAATAATCGACAAGACAATGAAAACTATTGCTAAATACTTGGTAGCTTGTTGTAGTGCAAATTCAGGGCCAGATGATTGGTTAAAAAACATCCCGCCGCCGCCTCCACCAATGGAACCTAAGCCTTCACCTTTGCTCTCTTGCATGAGTACAGCAGCAATTAAAGCAAACGACACTATGAACTGAATAACCATTAAAAAGGTAACCATGTCTCTACAGACACCTCCCATAGCTTATTACTTACTTTATACAGTGTATCATAATCTAGTCTTGTCTGCAAGTAAAATCATGAAACGAATACATTCCAATGGAGAGAATAGGTGGCTATTCCTTTGTCGAATAACCACCTATTTTTCATTTACACATCTATTTTTTTAAGTTATAGAAGGTTTTTATTCCACGGAAATTAGCTGTGACATCAAGATCCTCTTCAATGCGTAATAATTGGTTATATTTCGCCACTCGATCAGTACGTGATGGTGCACCAGTCTTAATTTGACCAGCATTCGTAGCCACAGCTAGATCAGCAATGGTTGTATCTTCGCTCTCGCCTGAACGATGAGATACAACAGCTGTATAACCAGCTCGTTTAGCCATCTCAATCGCATTTAAAGTCTCAGTCAGCGTTCCGATCTGATTCACTTTAACTAAGATAGAGTTTGCAATACCAAGTTCGATACCTTTTGCTAAACGCTCTGTAT
Source organism: Limnochordia bacterium (assembly GCA_007116145.1). Classification (GTDB taxonomy): domain Bacteria; phylum Bacillota; class Limnochordia; order Darwinibacteriales; family DTU012; genus CSBR16-88. Next base: position 3,336 of record SKJB01000152.1, read on the forward strand.
TAGTTACGAATAAGTCATCACCAACAAGCTGTACTTTATCACCAATCGCTTCGGTTAGTTGTTTCCAGCCATCCCACTCATCTTCACTAAGTGCATCTTCGATGGAAATAATTGGGTACTTCTCTACTAGATTACTATAGTAACCAATCATTTCTTCTGTCGTTAACGTCTTTCCTTCACCTGCTAAAACATACTTACCATCTTTAAATAGTTCAGTAGCGGCTACATCAAGAGCGATGCAAACATCCTTACCTGCTACATAACCCGCTTTTTCAATCGCTTCTAAAATAACCTTAATCGCTTCCTCATTAGAGCCTAGGTTAGGAGCAAAACCGCCTTCATCGCCGACTGCAGTATTGAGACCCTTAGACGCTAACACTTTCTTTAAGTTGTGGAAGATTTCAGCACCCATGCGTAGTGCTTCTTTAAAACAGCAAGCACCAACAGGCATTACCATGAATTCCTGGATATCCACATTATTGTCTGCATGTTCGCCACCATTTAAGATATTCATCATGGGAACTGGTAAATCTTGAGCGTTTGTTCCTCCGATATATTGATACAATGGTAATCCAACAGATTCTGACGCTGCACGAGCAACAGCCATGGAAACACCAAGAATAGCATTAGCACCTAATTTACTCTTATTCGGTGTACCATCAAGTTCGATTAATCGTTTGTCGATTTCAACTTGGCGAGTTGCATCATAACCAATAATTTCTGGAGCGATAATTTCATTTACATTTTCAACAGCCTTTAATACACCTTTGCCAAGAAAACGAGCTTTGTCGTCATCGCGTAACTCAACGGCTTCAAAAGCACCCGTTGAAGCACCTGACGGCACAATAGCGCGACCACTCGATCCGTCAGAAAGAAATACCTCAACCTCTACTGTAGGATTACCTCGTGAGTCTAACACTTCTCTGCCAAAAATTTCTTCAATAATCATTCCTGTTTCCCCCTTTTTCTTGTTAAACAATCAAACTCTTCCCAGTCATTTCTACTGGCTTTGCAACTCCGATTAAATCTAATAAAGACGGAGCAAGATCGGCTAAAATACCATCCTTAATTGTCTTACCATTACTGTTAAATAACCAAATTGGTACTAGATTGGATGTATGAGCTGTATGTGGCTCTTTTGTCGTTGGATCAATCATTTGCTCTGCGTTTCCATGATCGGCAGTAATCAATGCCTGACCTCCTTGATCTTTAAGAGCATCAAGAACCTCTCCCAACCCTGAGTCAACCGCTTCGACAGCCTTAGAAGCAGCGTCTAAATCACCTGTATGTCCCACCATATCGCAATTAGCATAATTAAGGACAATCAAATCATACCTTCCACTTTTGATCGCTTCAACTACACCCTTTGTCACCTCAGGTGCGCTCATTTCCGGTTGTAAATCATAGGTTTGTACCTTTGGTGATGGAATTAATTTTCGGTCTTCGCCCGGGAAGGGGTCTTCCACTCCACCATTGAAGAAAAACGTAACATGGGCATACTTCTCAGTTTCAGCAATTCGCAACTGTGTTTTACCCACCGAACCTAAATACTCGCCAAGCGTATTTTTTAGATTCTGTGGTGGAAATGCATGTGGTGCTTGTACCTGACTATCATACTGTGTCATCGTTACATAACAAAGCTTCCTGCGTCCGCCTGGACGTACAAACCCATCAAAATTTTCATTGACAAAGGCCCATGTGAGTTCCCGTGCTCGGTCAGCGCGAAAATTAAAGAAAATCACAGAGTCTCCGTTCTCAATAGTAGCAACTGGCTTATTGTTGCGCTTAATCACGGTTGGTACTACAAACTCGTCAGTTTCACCTTGATCGTATGCGGTAGAAATCGCTTCTAGGCTAGAGTTAGCACTGCGACCTTCACCCGCTGTTAAGGCAACATAAGATTGCTCTACACGTTCCCAGCGCGTATCACGATCCATTGCATAAAATCGACCTGAAATCGAAGCAATTTCACCCACACCAATGTCCGCAATTTGTGCTTCAAGAGCTTCTAAATAACCTTTAGCACTACTCGGCGGAACATCCCGTCCATCAAGGAAGCAGTGGACAAACACATCCTCTAATCCTTGACTCTTAGCCATTGCCAATAAGGCATATAGATGATCCGTATGACTGTGAACGCCGCCCGGTGACACTAAACCCATCAGGTGAAGTTTTTTACCATTATCTTTTGCAGACATAACTGCCTTTAATAACGCTTCATTTTCAAAAAAGTCTCTATCCTTGATTGCCTTCGTGATAGCAGCCACATCCTGATACACAACGCGACCCGCTCCAATATTTAAATGCCCAACATTAGAATCTCCCATTTGCCCATCCATCAAACCTACGCTTTCGCCTGAGGCTCCTAATGTAGCATGGGGACAGCTATCCCATAGCATATTTATCGTGGGAGTCACTGCAACCTTTGTGGCATCACCCTCAGGGCTATCGCTTAATCCAAACCCATCTAAAATAATTAACGCTACAGGTTTCTTACCAGCCAAACAAACCCCTCCTAGAAATCTGATCGGAAAGTACATCTTCGTTTAGCAAACTCGAAAAGTTACGTTACCGATGCAAGTTAGATCAATCATAAACAATAAAACCAACTAACGATGATAGTGGACGATCGCTGCAAAATCTTCTGGCAAGAGACTAGCTCCACCGACTAATGCTCCATCAATATCTGATTGTTCCATAAGTTCACCGATGTTAGCAGGCTTTACACTACCACCATATTGAATCTGAATCTGTTGTGCAACATCAGTACCATAGAGCCTATCTAGGGTCTGACGAATGGTTACAATGACAGCATTCGCTTCAACACTACTTGCAGTCTCACCTGTACCAATTGCCCATATCGGCTCATACGCAACAACTACTTTCTGTGCTTGTTCACAAGAGAGGTTTGCAAATGCCTTCTCGATCTGACCCACAACCAAAGACTCCGTTTCACCGGCTTTCCGCTGTGTTAGTGTCTCGCCAACACAGACAATTGGTAGTAGATCATGCTTGAGAGCCAACAATGTCTTTGTATTGACCATTTCATCCGTTTCACCAAATAATTCTCGGCGTTCGGAATGGCCGATAATGACGTATTGACAACCAACATCACGTAACATTGAGACAGAGATTTCTCCAGTGTATGCCCCGGATACTTCTGTACACATATTTTGTGCACCTAATTTAACCTTTGACATTCCTAAAGCACTTAGAGCAGACAGTGCTGTAAAAGGCGGGCAAACCACTACTTCCACATTACTATCTTGAACTAACTGATCTAACACCCGGCACGTTTCTACAGCCTCAGACACAGTTTTATGCATTTTCCAGTTGCCCGCAATGATTGGTGTTCGCACTGTTTTCCCTCCTATTTATCGTTTAGTGCTTCGACGCCTGGTAATTTTTTGCCCTCAAGGAATTCTAGAGATGCACCACCACCAGTAGATACATGCGTCATTTTTTCGGCTAAGCCAGCTTGTTCCACTGCAGCTGCAGAATCTCCACCACCGATTATGGTAATCGCACTACTTGCAGCTAGAGCCTCGGCTAAACCATTCGTTCCAGCTGCAAATGCAGGGAACTCAGATACCCCCATAGGACCATTCCAAATAACAGTCTGAGCATCTTCTACAGCCTTAACAAATATTTTTAACGTTTTCGGTCCGATATCTAATCCTTGCCACTCACTAGGAATGGCATCAATATCAACTATTTTATGCTCGGCGTCAGGAGCAAAGTGTGTCGCTGCCACTACATCTTCCGGCAATAGCAATGAAACGCCTTTCGCTTTCGCTTTCACTAAAACTTCTTTGCAAAACTCTACCCGCTCGGCATCTAACAGGGAATTTCCAATCTCGTATCCTTGACCTTGCAGGAATGTGTATGCCATCCCGCCACCTATAATTAAAGTATCAACCTTTTCTAGTAAAGACTCAATGACTTTAATTTTATCTTTTACCTTTGCACCGCCCAAAATAGCTACGAAAGGACGTTTGGGGTTACTAATGGCACCGCCTAAGAATTGCAACTCCTTCTCCATTAAGAAACCAGAAACGGCCGGTAGATATTGAGCCGCTCCTGCTGTCGATGCATGCCCACGGTGGGCTGCACCAAAAGCATCATTCACGTAAATATCACCAAGTGAAGCGAGCTTCTTAGCAAATTCAGGATCATTCGCTTCCTCTTCGGCATAAAATCGGACATTCTCTAACAGCACGACATCACCAGCTTGCATAGAGCTGATAGCTTGAGCGGGCTCATCACCAATGCAATCATTAACCTTGATCACGGTTTTACCAATGAGTGTGGATAAATGCTTGGCAATCGGATCTAAACGCAAGGTATCTACTACTTTACCGTCAGGGCGACCAAAGTGTGACATTAAAATCACCTTAGCACCATTCTTGATTAAGTACTCGATACTCGGTAGTGCTGCAGTAATTCGCTTATCGTCGGTAATAACACCTTCATCATTCATAGGAACATTAAAATCAACGCGCATTAGTACACGTTTACCTTGAACCTCAATATCTTGAATCATCTTTTTGCTCATCGCGCAATCCCTCCTCAGCGTTTTCGTGAAATTAGGGGGGCAAGCCCCCCTAATTCTTATCGAGTAACTTTAAAGTACAATCCTACTTCTTGCCATCCATGTATTTGATTAAGTCAACAACGCGCATGGAATAACCCCATTCGTTATCATACCAAGATACAACCTTAACCATGTTGCCATCCATTACACTTGTTAATGAAGCGTCAATAATTGACGAACGGCTATCTCCACGAAAGTCCATAGACACTAGTTCCACTTCCTCATAGCCTAGAATACCCTTTAAACTGCCTTCGGAAGCTGCCTTGAAAGCTGCATTTACTTCTTCAGCTGTGGTATTCTTTTCAACCTCAACGACTAAGTCCACTACAGATACAGTAGGAGTAGGTACGCGTAATGCATAACCATCTAATTTACCTTTTAACTCAGGCAGCACTAAAGACACAGCTGCTGCTGCTCCTGTTGTGGTAGGAATAATACTCAAAGCTGCTGCGCGCGCACGCCGAAAATCTTCATGGGGTAAGTCGAGAATCTTTTGGTCATTTGTGTATGAATGTACAGTAGTCATTAAGCCCTTCTTAATACCAAACTGATCCTGTAATACTTTAGCAAATGGAGCTAAGCAGTTAGTAGTACACGAAGCATTTGACACTACGTGATGTATAGCAGTATCATATTTATCTTCATTGACACCTAAGACGATAGTAATATCTTCCTTTTTAGCAGGTGCTGTAATAATTACTTTTTTAGCGCCAGCGTCAATATGCCATTGGGCTTGTTCACGGGAGCGGAAAATACCTGTCGCTTCAACTACGTACTCCACACCGAGTTCACCCCAAGGTAAGTTCTTAGGATCTCTTTCCGCTACTACCTTAATTTTCTTGCCATTGACTACGATAGAATCGCCATCGACACTAACATCACCATCAAATTTACCGTGGATGCTGTCATACTTGAGTAAATGGGCTAACATCGCAGCGTCTGTTAAGTCATTAATTGCTACGATCTCCATATTTGGATCGTTAACGGCACCTCTAAATACTAATCTTCCAATTCTACCAAAACCATTAATTCCAATTTTCATTGTCATTATTGCTTTCCTCCTTGTTTTTTAATATATTTATCAACCTCCGGGCTACCCCCTCATCGGTGATACATACGTCACAATGTCCAGTCAATATCACGGACAATACAGCCCATGCCTTACTTTTTCCGCCACCGACTGCAATAATAATCGGTATTTTTGCAAGATCCTCTAAACGCAATCCTACAGACGAGGTGGCATAGACAATCTCTCCATTCGGATTAAAGTAATACCCAAAAGCCTCGCCCACCGCCCCATCAGCTATTAACTGCATTATATTATCTTCATCCATACCTCGACGTTTAGCCATTTCTTCTGCGGTTCCAATACCATGTAATAAAACCTGGGAGCGTCGACCTAAGGTGATTACATCCCGAATACGCGGCTCATTCACTATCGTTTGAAATAAATCAGGATCGACATTGTCGGGAGCGTGGAGGAGGCGATACGTCCCACCTAATCCGTGAGCTAGTTTCGCGGCTATTGAATTTGCTTGAATATTTACATCCTCACCTAACCCGCCACGAGCAGGTACTACCACAACATCACGATGGATACCATCTGACGGGAAACTACTTGCTACTTGGCTTAAGGTCGTCCCACCAGTGACTGCTAAGACATGACCATCTTTGAGTACCTGGCGTAAAAAACGAGCTGTAGCTTTCGCTAAATCTTGCTTCACCACCACATCCAAATCGGAATCCCCAGGTACAATAATCATTGTATCAATTTTCAGTAGATTGCGTAACTCCTGCTCTAGGTAGGCTAGTCCGCGAATTTGACAAATACATTCACGCAAATCAGACAGCATTCGTTCCCCATCAACGGTTAAACGTAACCCTGCGTAGTTTCCATCAAGAAGACCCAACTCTCGCAAGATATCTATTTCCTTGCGAATGGTCCGCTCTGATCGATCGACGCTCTGGGCTAATCCACGGCGACCCACTGGAGCCATAAAATGGACAGTACGTAAAAGTAAGTAACGTTGCTCAATAATCACTAGCGCTTCAGGTGCAACTTCACGTAAAACTGTCATGGGGTCCATATATCCATCCCCTTAGCTGGACCGATTTAGTCCCACTTAAACAGTATTTGTCCCGCGCAAAACACACGACACTGTTTAGCCTTCGTTAGTATATTCGATTTTCAGAAAAAATATTCCTGCCCTTGTTTGTAAACATTTGGCAAATTTTCGTTCCATCAATGCGAATCAAGATCCAATTTAGAGCGTAGCCTGTGGATTTGATTAATCCGATAGTTGATGCCCGATTTACTCATTGCGGGGGTGATCATCTCCCCTAATTCCTTTAAAGATGCATAAGGGTTTTCTAGTCGTAATTTGGCAATTTCATATAGTTTCGGCGGTAATGATTCTAAGCTCATATGTTTTTGCAACGCTTTGATGTCCTCGATCTGTTCCATCGAGGCCTGAATCGTCTTATCCACATTCGCAGTTTCACAATTGACAAGCCGATTTACTTGATTACGCATTCCCTTGACAATGCGAATGTTCTCGAGTTCTAGCAATGCGATATGAGCACCCATTACACTTAACAACGTAACTATTTGTTCTCCCTCTTTTAAGTACACCACCATATTACCTTTACGTGTGGTCATCCGCGCCTCGAGCGAAAGTGAGTTTATCGTCTTAATCACTCGATGGGCAATTTCTGTTTTCTCTGTAAAAATCTCCAAATGGTAGGTCCGCTCTGGATTTGTCACAGAGCCGTGACTTAAAAAAGCACCGCGAATATAGGCACGCCTACAGCATCGTTTCGCGAGCACTTTGGATTCACTTGAAACAAGTTTTTGATCTAAAAGCGTGGCATGAATCAGCTGAGCATCGGTTGGACGAAGCACGCGAACTGTACACACCTGATTTTTTCGTAACCGTGCTCGCTGTAAAAGTATTTGTGTTTGGACAACAGGAAACAGACCACGAATCAGATTAAGGATCTTCCGTGCAACCACAGGAGATGAGTGACTAATATCAAGATAGCGACCCTGACCTCCCATAAGATATCCATTAAAATCATAAAACGCACTCAATTCTGCAAGACGACAACAACGTTGTTCGGGTACAACCCTTGCTAGTTCATTCTTTGTCTTTTCCGAAAAAGCCACAATATAACCTCCTCTCTAACTGACAGCCTCTAAGACTTAGGTTCTGCTCCCACAATCCAAACTCGCACCCGCCCACCTTGAATCGCTCCTTTAACAATAATCGGTGTATCCGTATTATTCTTAAACTTAAAATCCGTATGTGGCCACGCTACAGTAGCATCTTTACCGTGTTGGATATAACTAGGTGCTAATGAATGGATCCTACGCTCCACAATCTCTAACCCTGCTCTAACCACAGCGTTGTATAGTGTACTCGAGGTTTGACAAATCCCACCACCCACCCCAAGAATCACCGTTTCACCCAAAATGATTGGAGCCGATTGGTAACCACGCTCTAGCGTTCGTTCTCCCACTATTTCGTTAAAGGAAAATACTACTCCAGGCAGAACAAGTGTATTGTTAATCGCTTCTGATGACAAACGGATATTTTTAACACGTCCTGGCGCTCCCATTAGTGGAGTCGTAAAGGATCCCAAAATAGCCGTTAATGGCAGTAAGTGTTCTGTACGCAACAACGGGACAACCTGAATTCGAACGAGTTCCAACTCTGCCCCACCAGGAGCGCTAATGACGTTACCCACCGTCTGATCCACATCGATGTATAGACCTTTTTCATGTGGGATGACCTCCCCAGTTTCTTTATGAATGGATGCATCCTTTGGTGGTTGTTGATGCTCATGCGCTAACCGTTCAACAATGAGACGAACTTCATTTGGATAGTAATACTCAAGATTGTGATTTTCAAGATAGACTGCAGCATTGACACCTACAAACCGTCGATGAATCTGGCGAACAAAAGGGGGGACGCTCACTCCAGCTAAGGAAAATACTAACAACATTGTGATTAACCGTTTCAATTCCATCGCCTCCTACACCATGTGTATGAGGTGAGACAAATAATTAAAACCACAACAAACTATATCTTAAATCGCCCTTTCTCATTCTTACCTTGTGCGATTAAAGCTAATTTTAATAATTCACTTGCAAGCTTTTCAGCATCATGGCGAACAAGATCACTCGAGCTTAATAACGGGCAACCAATCGGAGTTATGTTCAATTTCTTTATCGCTTCTAGGTCAGCCTTAATGGGAAACGCCTGCTTTTTTTGATAAATTCTAGCTTGTTTCTGTGATATAGGAGAGTTATTTACCAAGACATAATCGATAATTTTACGCATATTTGTATGCCGTAAGATAGCCGCCACATGATCCGACGCACTCATTTTGTCTGTTTCTCCTGGTTGCGTCATAACATTACACACATACACCCGCAAGGCGTCTGTTTGCAATAGAGCCTCTAGAATCTGGGTCACGAGTAAATTGGGAATCACACTTGTATATAAACTCCCTGGGCCGAGTACTACAATGTCGGCTTGAACAATCGCATCTACCGCCTCAGACAACGCACTAGCATCGTCTGGGATTAAACAAACACGAGAAATCTCTCGATCCATGCGGGGTATCTGGCTTTCTCCAACTATTTTTGTCCCATCGGTGTAAGTAGCGCTAAGCTGAATAGCCTCAAGAGTTGAAGGGATCACCCTCCCAGTCACAGCTAATACTTTGCTAAATTCGCGAATAGCCACCTCGAAATCTCCGGTTATGTCTGTCATGGCTGCAATAAAAAGATTTCCAAAACTATGTCCAGTTAGACCTTCTCCCCATGTAAAGCGATATTGAAAAAGTTTTTCCATTAATGGTTCGGTCTCAGCTAAGGCAATTAGAGTATTGCGGATATCACCCGGAGGCAAGATGCCTAAATCCTCTCGTATCCGCCCTGAACTACCCCCGTTATCGGCAACGGTAACGATAGCAGTGATATTACTTGAGTACCTCTTTAAGCCTCTGAGCATGGTAGCGAGACCTGTTCCTCCGCCAATTACTACAATCTGCGGCCCCTTTTGTAAACTTCGTTTACGATAGACAACATCTGCAAGCTTGGATACCTCTTGAGGAGCAAGTGCATCTACAAGTGAGCGGATGGTGGAGCGCATTCCAAGAACCACAAAAAAACTGCCCACGACTATGACTACACTACCAGCTAGCCAACTTTCAATCACAATATGATGAGTAATTACCCAGAGCATCTTTTGTTCAACCTTGGCTAATAATTGGGTATTAAAAAGGATAGTTAGTCCTAAGCCGATTAGAAATACCCCAAATGTCATCAGAACTAGCCAGCGTTTGACTTTCATCCCAGGGTAAAGCCACTTCCATTGATCCATATCTCTCCTCCAATACCCTACTTATTTAGTGTGCATTAAGAATTTGCTCTTTGGATAGTCCCGCTTGTTTGGCTAGTGCTATTCCTTTGGCAAAATCACCGACTCGTTTTGGCCTATGTGCATCGCTACCAATCACAAACTTCACCCCTTCATTAGCCACTAATGCAATTAGTTCCGGAGTAATATGATCATGACTAGTGTTTATTTCAAACGCTGTGTTACTCTTTGCACAGGCTTTGGCTAGTTCCCTCGTATCAATATTTAAGCGATGCCCAGGATGGGTAATAATATCAATCTTCTGTTTATAGACAGCATTAACAATCGCCTCCGTGTTCAACAAGCGCGACTTGTCGTGCATGCCCACATGGATTCCTCGACCAAAATGATAAACTATACGTTGCAACCCGTCTCTTAATTGCTCTGGTCTCACCATTACATGGAGGCCGACTTGCAATACATCCAGTTTGGATTGAACCTCGATAGGAATATCAATCTCCCCATGAATGCTCGTTACATTGGCCTCAACACCCAGTAAAACCTGAACCTTAGGATATGCTCGTTGAGCGGCAGCTATCTCAAGGCGGATCGTGTCAAGAATGTGGACACCAGCGATACCAATTCCCCACATGTGTTTGGGTCCGTGATCGCTAATGGCTATTTTTTCCAGACCTTGAGCGGCAGCGGCTGCAACATTTTGTAATACAGTGCCTTTGCCATGGCTATGACGAGTATGTGTATGATAATCTGCTACTATTTTCAACCGTTCATCACCTTTTTACTTTTACCCTAGTATGCCCAAGCTGTCGCACCCTCACTGAAATCACTTATGCTCGTTTCGGCTTAATGACGACGGCATTTTAACGCAGCCTTAACGAATAGATTCTCTAAATATAGAAATCATTCCTGCCTTGCATAATCAATCATATATTGATATAATTATTCCAGTCTCCAAGCATAGTCAAGCTACTGTGTCTTGGAAATAAAAAACTTTTGTAGAGAGAGGTTATATTACATGAAAAAAACAGCACTGATTATTTTCATCGCACTCGCACTGTTGGTATCTACGACTACTGTATGGGCAAACAATCCTGTATTACTCGTTGGGACTGACGCCGCTTTTGTACCTTTTGAGTATGTCGATGATAACAATCAAATCGTAGGCTTTGATGTTGATTTGATGAATGCAATTGGCGCGATAATCGGTAGAGAAGTGCGCTTTATGAATGTGAATTGGGACGGCCTACTTACAGGTTTGCAGAATCGCAACTTTGATGTAATTGCCGCTGGTATGACAATTACAGAAGAACGAGCCCAACAGGTAAACTTCTCAGACCCCTATTTTGAATCGGTGCTTACTATTGTCGTTCACCAGAATAACACGGACATCAAAGTATTGGAGGATTTAGTTGGCAAAATTGTTTCTGTGCAGATTAATACTACTGGTGATTTTGTCGCTAGTGACATAGAAGGCATGCGGGATCGAGATATTCGCCGTTTTAACACAGCTCCCGATGCACTACAAAACATTGTAATCGGAGCGACTCACGCTGCTATCATTGATTTACCTGTAGCCGAAGCCTTTATGGCGCAGAATCCTAACGCACCGTTAAAACACTTAGGCGCTTTAATTGGTGATGATTTCTTTGGATTAGCATTACGGAAACAAGATACAGAATTACTAACCCAGATTAACCAAGCCTTAGCACAGATTAAAGCGGATGGCACGTACGACGAGATATTTAAAAAGTGGTTTGCAACTAATTAACCCGAAAAAGTGCGGACCCCATTAAGGGACGCACTTTTTTACTATTTAAGGAGGGTTTGTATGGATTTTCGTTGGGATCTAATCTGGCGGTCGCTGCCATTGTTATTACAAGGAGCTTGGCTCACCATTCAACTTACAAGTATATCAGTATTCTTTGGCATTTTAGTAGGGACCATTGCTGGAATGCTACGACTCTCTAAAGGGCCAATGCGTTATCTTGCGGGGGCCTATGTAGATTTTATTCGCGGCACTCCATTATTAGTACAGATTTTTATTATATACTATGGCTTTCCAGCCTTGATTCAAAATCCCGTGCCTCCTTATGTTGCAGCTATTATTGCCTTAAGCCTTAACTGCGGAGCATATGTAGCAGAAATCGTCCGTTCAGGAATCCAATCGATTGAAAAAGGACAAACAGAAGCCGCACTGTCACTAGGATTGACACCGAATAAGGCAATGCGTTATATTATCTTACCCCAAGCCTTTCGCCGGATTATTCCACCTCTAGGAAATGAGTTTATCGCACTCTTAAAGGACTCATCGTTAGTTTCTGTTATCGCTCTTGAGGAGTTAGTTCGCAGAGCTCAAGTTATTATCGGACGCACCTTCCGCCCTTTTGAACTCTGGCTAGCTGTAGCTCTCATCTTCCTAGTGATGACCTTTACCATTTCTAGGCTCGTTAATTATGTCGAACGTCGTTTAAAGGTAGGTGATTAGGAATATGGTAACTATCCAAAATTTACACAAAAAATTCAAGAATTTGCACGTCCTAAAAGGAATTACCACTTCGATAGAAAAAGGTGAAGTTGTGGTTGTCATCGGTCCGTCAGGCAGTGGAAAAAGTACATTTCTCCGCTGTTTGAACTTTCTAGAACAACCCACTGGTGGTGAAATCTACTTTGATGGAGTTTTGATTGATCCAGCAAAGAATATTCTCCAAGTCCGGCAGGAAATGGGAATGGTCTTTCAACGCTTTAACCTCTTTCCCCATATCAAGGTAATCGACAATATCACCTTAGCACCAAAAACGGTCCGTAATCTCAGCGCTGATGAAGCAAGAGCAAGAGCGCTTGCATTATTAGATAAGGTGGGCCTAGCAGATAAGGCAAATAGTTATCCCGATCAACTCTCAGGTGGACAACAACAACGAGTTGCCATCGCCCGTGCTTTAGCGATGCGTCCAAAAATGATGCTTTTTGATGAGCCCACCTCAGCACTAGATCCCGAGATGATTGGAGAAGTGTTAGACGTGATGAAAGATTTGGCCAAAGAAGGTATGACCATGGCGGTTGTTACGCATGAAATGGGGTTTGCCAGAGAAGTAGGAGATCGCGTCCTCTTCTTGGACGAAGGTTTGTTATTAGAAGAAAATACACCTTCGGAGCTATTTTCTAATCCACAACACGCTCGTACTCGAGAATTCTTGAGTAAAGTATTGTAAAAAAAGGAGTCTGCGTCGGTAAGATCCCACGTAGACTCTTTTTTCAACTTTTTCCTGCTTGGCGATAATGTACTTGCCGCCAATCCGGTCCTTGTACCATTACATCCAGGGAATTATAGAGGATGCGGGACGCTAAGCGCGAACCAATACGCAGTTCTAATTCATTTGGACTAAAATTTGTCGTAAACACTGTTGGTTTCAATTGATTTAGTCGCCCGTCCACAATAATTAATAGCTTTTCTAAAGCCCAATCCGACCCTCGTTCACTACCTAAATCATCTAAGACTAAAAGATCGGCGGTAAGATACTGATCGGCCGATGCTTCTCCACGCCGAATTCGCTCTAATAGTGTGGGTACATGGGCGAAGGAGATCCGATACGTATCCTGGAGGCTGTGAATAACCGCACAGGCTAAATGAGTTTTTCCTCTTCCAGATTTACCACACAAGAGTAAGCCTTTGCCTTGCTTGTTTTTGGCAAAATTCTTCACAAATTTACTGCAAATTGTATAGGCTTCTCTATTAAACTCATCCATTTTAAAGTTAGCAAATGTATGGATCCGAAGAGCAGGCGGAAGCGTCGGTTTTTCACCTGTAAACTCCATCATTTTTGCTAATTGCTCCCGCTCCATCACCTGCTTTTTTTTCACACAAGCACAATCTTGACTGAACCACATACCCTTCCCATAAGCGGCAGGTAGAGGGAAAGGGTGAAGACGGTAATAACGGTGTCTTGCTTGTCCACAAATCGTGCAGACACAACCGTCAGCTGTTAAGTGACGACGAATACCCCACCTAATCATCCAAGAACGAGAAGTAACCTTTAGCCGCTGGTTCTCGCTTCGTGTATTGATAATCGTTGCCAAACACTTGTCGGCCTGAAATCTGGCCTTTACCACTTTGTTCCCCCCTTGTCCCTGATTTTAGTGCATACCGTTGCTGATCCTGCCAATAGGCTCGAAAAGACTCCTCACTTGTTATCCCATGATCTAGCCAATCTTTAAGAATACCTCGGATATAATTAAACGAAACTCGCTTAACTTGACCATGTTGTTTCGTTATGCGCTGTTCTTGTTTTGCACGGAGAATCGCACATCCAATGACAAAAGGAGACATCCCCTCATCATGAAGTTCGTAAAATTTATCGCGATTTCCTCCAGACAATAGCCCAATATGTTGTTGATACAATCCAATCACATCATGCATAGTAGGCTGTTCCATATACTTTCCTCCTCATAAAAATAGCTGTAAGCGCCTATTCCTTGTCTTTTAGTAACTGAATATGTTATAGCAAGGAGGAATTACGAATGCTACAACAATCTGATCAATTCCAACGTCATGTTTTTGTCCGCTTACCTTATGCTGATAAATATTTAGAAAACGAAAAGCAAGCAATCCAAATTCGCCAAGAGCTAAAACAACAATTTGCTAATCCCTTACTACAAAAAACAATTGATCCTAGGAGTAAACTCGAAAAGTCATCGAAGCGATGAATTATGCGAAACTCCACTTGGTTTTAGTTGTTTCTGATTACGCTAACTTGTGTCGAAAACGTAACTTTTCGAGTTTGCTAAACGAA
>SKJB01000025.1 GCA_007116145.1 Limnochordia bacterium
ATTGGTATATATGCGAAATTTTTTCTTGTCTTTTTACCCTAGACATAAAGACCAGAGCGCCTGGTAGTTATTTCAAAACTTCCATTGGAAGAGTTCGGATGACACTTCTTGGAATGAATCTGCTAATTTCACGAATCTAATCATAATATTCGATACTTTCCAGAATAACCCTTCTTGCAAGTACTTATGTCGCTATTCTGCGCATCGGATGTCATTAAAGATTCTACTTATGCTACAACATCACCCTCCAACATCAATACACCCATCCAGTGAATTGCGTTAGTATTACCATAACTGCATGTAGGCCGTTAATCCCAAGCACCAAATCTAACAGCCGCCTGTCGATTCCGTCTTTCGGGAATAGAATGGAGTATACATACAATAGCCAAAGTGATGGTAGCACCGGGTTTAGCAAGAAGATCAGGAAATTTCCTATCTGATTTATCATTGGATAGAACACGCCTGCATCACCATCAAACCTGCTCAAGATGTCAACACCGAGCATCAAGATCAAGACCCACAGCATTGTATTGTAGATCTTGTATTGCAGAAAGCCATCTTTGTTTTGTCTGCCAGAATGAAGAAAGAGAACAAGAAGATGAATCACAGAGTAGACATTTATGATTGCATTGCTTGCTAAAGTCAATTGTCGTCCTCCTTTCTTTCCTATCCGAGTTTCTTAATAGCATGAAGACGAAATGGAGACTCAGCGCTCGTTAGAATTAAGAAAATCAGCATCTCCTAGACACTAACCGGAGGGACTTTGATCTTTATGCGAGGAGGTAGAGCAAAAGCGCCCACTACGCCTACTCACAGTAGCTGATATATCATGTTCGCCAAGGATCGAGACAAGGTGAAAGACAAGACCAGTATTCACCATAGACGGAACAAACATACAAAACACCAATAGCCATCAAGCTCATGGCCCTTCCCCTCTTCTGCTCAAACTACTGGGGTGGTAGCGTGGTGCCCACTAAAGTCATGGATCCCTGCCCTAATAGCCTAATGCAGAAAAAACCGAATAGTAGCATGATCGGATTGAGTACAACGCTCATCCAGAGACAGGCCATACTAAAGCCCAAAGCGATCAGCGGCATCATCACCCGGTGCCCACGCCGATCCAACACGCGACCCACACTAAACAGCATAAGTCCAGCAAAAAGCGTCCCCCTGAATACAGGCTCGACACAAAGGATCTGCTCCATCCGAATTCCTGGATGTATGAGTTAATAAATACGGACACACTGTATGTCTGGCCAGGCTCGAAAAAAAAGATGGCTAGCGCTGACATGAAAACCATGACCCCTCCATAAAAAAATGGTGTCCTCACCGGAACACCTTTACTAACTCCCTGCATAACACAACATCCCCTTACGTTCACACGATACCTGAGCACTAGCCATTTGTCAATAATGGGGAATGTGGTTTCTGCCTCGCCTTCGCCATCATTCGTCAGAAATCATAGGCTCATATCTGTTTTGATGGATCGCGTAGACGCCACTACTTACCACAACACTTCTTATACTTCTTCCCACTGCCACACGTACATGGTTCATTGCGACCAATCTTCACTACTTTAGCTTTTGGCTTATCCTGTTTAAACAGTCGCTTCCCGGACGCAACAACCGTGGTTGACATTTCCGTTTCCAGCTGCTCAACGAGGTCTCTTTCTTCTAGTTCCGAAAATATCTCAATAGCACGTTCGATCACATCGCCCCTGTCCCGCAACCCCTCTATGGCTAGTGCCCTCTTAATGATGGACCCCGCTCTGGCTAGATTCCTCTCGCCACTCTTCTCACCATAGATATAGCAACTTGCCCAACCGATCCAGCCCCGTCCCCAATCTGGATGATCGGTTAGCCAGCCTTCGAACAGTCGATCACATTCTGTAGAATTGCCGAGCATATGATGGGACTCAGCAATGGCTCGACGCGTGTTTTCGATGCATAGTTGGTCTTGGTCAGTGAGTACATCAAGCAATTCCCAGCAGTAGAGAATTCTCTTGTGAGCGTACTCGCTGTGATCAAGGGCTGCATTGCCTAACTCCATCTCCAATTCTTGAACATAGTTAAGAATAAACTCGGTCCAGCTATAGTTCTCCTGTAATTTGTGTAGATCGCGGATGTTTCCGTCTGCCATAACGGCCTTGATGTCTTCCCATGCATCCAACCACTTTTGGCAGCATTCGACAGTTTGGTTCTTTCGAAGCAACGTATATCCTTCGTTGATTTTGGAGTTGATAGACGCGTAGTTTTGCATAAACATTCCTCCCTTTCGATTGTATCTCTACGAATTTCGTTGTCACATTACATCCAGTCTTCCTTCATGGGGAATCCAACGCCGGTACCCATGTGTCTCATAATGTGAAAAGGACACTCTTTATCTCGGCACTTTGCATGCACCGCTGAAGGAACTCTTAGAACTAATGCTAAGAAGAATAACTAAACTGCACCTAAGGGTTCATCAAGTAGAGAAAGATTTCGCCCTCTGCCCCGCGAGTTGATACTACCACTTCCCTAATGTGCCTACTTGGAGGCAATCCAAACCCTATGGTTGCATTCAAGTCTCTCAGCAGAGGCATTGTAGTGTCTTCATCCCGATAGCTAACGGTCAACTCCTCATAATCCTCCACAACGAACAAGGAAATCTTCTGCATTCCTGTGCGTGGCTCAAGAGTATAGATTGCCTGTTCCTGCCCACCCACTAGGGGTTCGTGGTAGCCTAATACATAACCCTCCTCCTGGTAGGTCTCGCTGCTAAACGTCCTTTGCTGTACGGCGTCGAGCAATTCAGCATAGAGTAATTCCATTGGACTGGGCTCTCTTATCGTAAGCCCTACCTGCAGATCGCCCTGGCGATCACTAGTGGCAAGTTCAATTTGATAGTCTCCGGGTCGCAGCGCAAAACCAGAAAAGCGGGCGTTAACTATAATATCACTGCCTTCATAAATCGGGAACACATCTCCATCACGATAAAGAAACCCTGTACCGCTCCTATTTACTAGTTGAAGCCGTACAGGCAACTGGGTAGAGAGCGCGTAGGCCATATCATAGACCATCGGCTCTGTTACCGTAAAGGCATAGAGCACTTGTTCATCAGAGTCAAAACCTTCAAACCGAAATCCCATAGCCCGGTCAAACTGTGTCAAATCCAACGGAGCATGAGGAGCCGTGCTACGCCAGATAATCGCACCGCCTACTATCAGTGATATGATCATTATGCTTGCTCCAATGACTTTGGCAGCAGGGGAAGGAATAGAGCTCGAGAAGAACTGTTCCCGCCAGCTTGTCAACACAGCTATTACCTTGCCCACACGAATCAAGTACCAAACAGAAAAGATAGTCAATCCCAGGAAAGCGACAGCTGTTAACAATGGGTCTGCACCAGAGAACTGAAGAAAGCGAACTACATCTTCTCGAGGATTTACGCTAGCACCCCGCAAATACAAGAACGACATGATGCTACTAGTCAGAAGAGACCCGATAGCCGCTATCGAAAAGAGTAACAATATGCCTTGCAACAGGGACTGACGAAGTCTTCCCAATACAGGAACCATAGGTAGCTAGACAAGTATAGGAAATATCGGTCCAGCAATGCTAACTATGGCCCGACCCAAATTAGAAAACTCTCCCGTATATCTGATGTGAGGCGAACCGGAAATGAAATTCACGCTAAAGGCAGTAACTTGCCCACCCTGTACTAGTACCGCTAACGCGTGTCCGCCTTTATGTAAGAAGGCAGAGGCCAAGATGACTAAAAAAGCACTTGCTAAACCATATACGACTTGTTTCACTCTCAAGATAGACGCACCTGACACCGCGTCCCTCTCCTCTCTGTCGTCATTCATAGTAATTCTATTCGGACTAGGTACCGAGAAACCAGATGAGGTCTTCTGACGGATCATTCGACGTCAGGACATGGATTTCCTTGAGTGATATAGCTTCTGCCGATGATCTACGCTATATGCTAAACGAACTGCCAGAGCAGAACGTTGCTCTACTACTTCCACTCAAAAACCTACGGTGGAAAGCGTATCTAAAGGAGACCAACAAAGATGTCATTGATATCCATAGACAGGCCAGGAAACACCTGGGATTGAGCAGCATGGCCGATCTCGTAAGACTTATAACCGTCAATCTCGTGGTCGGCAAAGAAGTATATCAGGATATTTTCCTGCTTAGGGTCAACAATCCAGTACTCTTTCACACCAGCTAATCTGTAGGTATTGAGCTTGTCAATCATATCCTTGTTACGACTACTATCGGAGAGAATTTCAACTACCAAGGTCGGTGTACCCATGTACCTTCCCTTCTCTGTAATATTACCCTCTAAGTCGCAAGCCACAAGCAGATCGGGTTGCATTACATCTGGCTCCTTAAAATCCTTCTTTCTAAAATGTACATCAAAGGGGGCCAAGAACGCCTTACAACTCGTACCTCTTAGGTGCTCCACAAATACGAGATACAGTCTGCCCAATATTTCCTGATGCCTAACGCTAGGGGAAGCTAATAAATGGATTTCTCCATTGATGAATTCCATGCGCAGAGTACTTTTCTCATTGATAAGCATAAACTCCTCATAGGACACTTTTTTTCCACCATACTGATAGTCCAAGGCGTTTTCCCTTACCAGAAAATACTGTTCAATATCTGTTATATATGGAGTCAGACGCGCAATTTTGGTTCCGTTCTTGGTGATCACTACGTCGTTCTGTTGTTCCACGACGTCCATATACTTCCCCAGATTTTGCTTAAGTTCTGTCGCCGTTATGATAATCCCGTTTTGACGATTCATCATGCTATCACCTCAGCATTAGCATAACGCACTAGCACGATCAAGTCAATATTTTTGTTCGATCAAAACAAAATAATCGTACAAAGATGATCTTAGTTGCGTTCGGTTGATATATAGCAACCAAACTTATCCTTACCCCACTGTTTCTGAAAGCCCGGTATAAAGTCTTAGAGTCTCTGAGGGTCTAAAGGATGAATCCTGCTACCAAGACGCCTAGGACAACCAATGGTGCCGGGATTCTCATTGTCAATCGCAAACCCATTGTTTTGCATCAAGATCACCGCCGCTATAGCAATCAACCCACCGGCAACGGAACAGAAGGCGAAGTTTGCCCTTTGCCCGACAATCAAAAAAGGGTCTTTCTAAGAGATAGTAATCCTCCTTAAACTCGTATTCCGCACCCCAAGCTAGAAATTCGATTATTTCTCATACGCTGCATGCATTTCTTCAGGACATGTGATGAAAATTTTGATTCCCCAAGGTGATTCGATAATTTGCTCC
>SKJB01000106.1 GCA_007116145.1 Limnochordia bacterium
CATTCATCAAATTCAGAACGAGCACTTCAAATAATTATGGCGCATACATCGGCGGACACAGACGATCAAATGGAAGTAGTGCCATGGTCTTCAAAACAGGCGCGCAAAATCCCGGAACCACTATGTACTTGAATGAGAGCGGCAATCTGGGAATCGGGACTACTTCGCCTTCAGACGCTCTCCATGTAGTTGGAGATGTCCGTTGGACCGGCATACTAAACGCCGGATCCGTTCCTTGGGCGAGATTGACAGATGTGCCGAGCACCTTTGCACCATCTACACACACCCATGCTCCAGGAGATATCAACACTAATTCTACGAATCGTTTTGTAACAGACGCGGAAAAATCTACTTGGAGCGGAAAGCAGGATGACCTCGGGTCCGGCACAACTGCACAATATTTACGTGGTGACGGCACTTGGGCAGCCCCACCGAACACAACGTACAGTGAAATTACTACCGCGGAAATCGATACCGGCACAGCAAGCACACTGCGGACAATTACCGCAAGAAGATTGCAGTATTTAATCGACAATAAAAAAGTCGGCAGCGCTACAGTCGCCGACAGTGCAAATGCGGTTACTTGGGCAAACGTATCAGGAAAGCCGGCACAAGCTACACGTTGGGCTGCATGGAGTGAAGTGACCAGCAAGCCGAGCACCTTTACACCGAGTGCACACAATCATAGTGCGACGGATATTAATACAGGGACCTTATCAACCGCACGATTGCCTGCGGCGGCACTGATAGGCGATACCACCTATACTGCGGGGACCGGGATTAGCTTATCTGGAACTACGTTTAATGTCGACAATCCATTTATCATAGGAACTTCATCTACAACAGCTCATCGCGGAGATCATGGTGCGGCTGCGTATAGCCATATTTCAAACAATGGCTCTGATCACAGTTTTATTAATCAAAGTGTTACAACATCAGCGAGCCCGACGTTTAGAAGCTTAAGCAACTTAGATACATCAAGTGGTAGTGAAGGGGCTACACTGAGCCTTAAGAATAATAGCGCCAACTGGCACTCTACAACTCACGTAAAATTCAAGAGGTCAGAGGTTCATGGAGAAGACATGATAGCAGAAATTGTCGCAGGGTCGCAATCAGCATCTGGCGGAAGGGGTTACATGATTTTAAGGTCAAGAAGACAGTCTCAATCAACACTAGACAATGTGATCACACTCTGGGAAGACAGCGTAGGGATTGGATCTGAATTTGGAAGCCATGCCTTGACTCCAACACAGAAGCTCGATGTAAGAGGCAACATAAGAGCGGATCAGTTCTATATCGGCACAACAAGAAAAGACAACTACTGGGACGCTCACGTATCGAACAACGGTTCTGACCACAGCTATATCAACCAAAGTGTGACTACAACTGCAAGTCCGACGTTCAATAATGTTACCGTAAATGAAAACATCGGTATCGGAACGACTACGCCCGATGAAAAACTCGATGTTGCAGGAACTGCCAAAGCCACAGCATTTAAGACCGGAGATTTTGAAATCAATTATAACGAAGAATCAAAATGCTTAAGCTTTGACTTCGTTGGCTAATACAGGAAGGAGGGAGATTGTATGGCGTTAATTGCATGGTATCCCCTAAATGGGGATACCAAAGATTATAGTGGGAATGGGAATCACCTTCTCAATGGAAACTTTAATGGAAACCTTCAGGAGACTGACAATGGGAAGATAGGTAGGGCATGGGAAAGGCCGGTGGCTCAAAACGGGGCGGATTATTTCAGAACCACTAATAAAATTTATCTTTCTGCCGATTTTACAATGGCATGTTGGGCAAAGGTCTCAGAATGCGATATGGGCACAGCAAATGGACTTTTTACAAACCACAGCCATGCAGACAATTCTGGTGCCGGGATCACCGTAAGAACAATAAGTAACTCAGAGTTCAGATCGTCATGCAGCACAGGGACTGGATCTTCTAGGACTTTTCATACTTACTCTGGGACTTCGAATATAAAGGATCGATGGGCTCACCTCGTTGTGATGTTCGAAAAAGAAACAAATAGACTTACACTATGGGTGGATGGTGTAATGGAGCATGAAAGAACTTATGAGATGTATACTATTGAAGACCATCTTGGTATCTTTTTGTGGTCAACATCTCACACTGGATCCAGCCGATACAGACCTGCTGCCATTATAAACGACGCAAGAGTCTACGACCACGCTCTTTCTGAAAAAGAGATTAAAGAGATTGCTAAAGCCAAAGTTCTTCATTATACGTTTAATGATTTCCAGGAGCCGACGGAGAATATCTGGGTGGGCAATCTTACTGTGTATAATAATCTTGGGATTCCAAATACATTAGAAAAAACTGGAGCAACCTTTATGGGGGCTGAAGTATTAAGGCTCACTATGACCCCAAACACAGAGAGCCAATTAAACAGTATTAAGACGAACCTTTGGAATCATGGTGTGAGGGGGTCTTCTAACTTATACAAAGCTAGTACAGAATATACATCGTCGATATATTGGAAAGCCGTTAACAAAGATGACATAGAAGTTAATGGCCTCGCAAGCAATATCGGAGGGTGGGTGAATGGAGGCAATCATGCAGAAGAGGGCATGTTTAGATGCCTGTCACACCGTACAGGTAATGTTACAGAGGATAAAACCGGTGGCTTGTTTTGGAGTTTCAAATCTCCGTCTGCGGTAATCGGTGAACCAATTATAATTGATTGGGCTGCCCCGCAAATTGAAGAAAAGCCCCATGCCACACCCTTCACCCCGAACACACGACCAGGCACTGTCCTCGACTCATCAGGGCATGGAAATCACGCAGAGTTGGCGCTAACTACAACGCCACGATGGACTGAGGACAGTAAAGTTGGCAGTGGAGCGTATGAGTTTGATGGGAATAGTAAATTTATAAATACATTTTTCTCACCTAAGTACAGCACTGGAGATAGCTTCTCTTACTGCGCATGGTTCAGAACGATCTCTAGTTCTGCGGGGAGGCTCATGGAATTTAGGAACGATTTTGTGACGGGAAATCCTATTATAACACTGCTGCCCAACTCTCCCTCAGTTGGAGGCTTGGCATTTTTAACAAGAGGAAACAATGGTGTTAGAAGAGATGTCAATTTTTACGGAAGTCTTAACGATGGTAATTGGCACCATGTAGCAGGTGTTTTAGTAGGGAATGGGCACACTAAATTGTATATAGATGGAGTTGAAGTTGGAACAAACAGCTCTGGAGTAGATGCAAATATAAACTTAAGTGACATAACTCTCCCAATAGGGGCGAGAAATTTAGGCGGTGCTATAGACGAATATTTTGATGGGGATATTGACGACGTGAGAGTTTACCACACAGCGCTAACAGCGTCTGATATTAAAGAACTCTATCAATCACGAGCGAGTTTGGATAGTGGGGGAAATTTTCAATCAAATGTTTTTCATGAGACGAAAACAAAACCCCTTCTTATGAACTACACAGTCTGGGAAGATGGGCAAACTGGAAGTATCGGAAACTTTGGCCAATATTCATCAAGAAACTCAAGAATATTGGCACCTGATCCCTGGGGAAAGATTGTTCCTGTGTGGCGAGGCTTAAGCGTAGACGGGTCTACTGCTGGTGCCGGAATATACCATAATCCAGTACCGATAGACAATACGAAAATGTATCGAATGTCATGGTGGGAGAAGAGAGTAACAAACTCTACTGCAACTTATGCAAGATACTATGCGGGGCTGAATGGTTATGGCTCTGTGAATGGGGTGCTTACAAGGAGTGGCGGTACGAATAATACAAATCCTTACTTTCACTTAGCTCACAACCTGCCCTCATATCCGAGACTACCTGTAGATGAATGGACCTTGGTAGTGGGGCATGTATGGCCAGTTGGATCTGGCACAGGGGGTGACCACAAAGATTCTGGAATCTACACGCTAAAAGAGGGTAAAATAACAGATTTGTATTATCGTGATTATGTATGGAGGGAAGAGACAGAGACTGCTAGAAGCAGGACACTTATGATTTACATCCCAGACGCTGGAGGAGTAGAACATCATACAGCCTATCCTCGAATGGATATTTGCGACGGGACAGAGCCTTCCATTCAAGACTTGCTTGACGGATTCGACAGCAGAAATTTTGAATACTATAAAACGATGAATGGTACGGACCCCTTTAATATGAAGATAACAGAAAAGCAAATACTCTCATCTGAGTATTCCGAAACCGGCCCTATCAATGGCCTTATTGCCTGGTATCCACTTAACGGAGACACCGAAGATTACACAGAGAATCGGAATAACGGAGTGAATAGTGGTGCAGCGCCAACATCGAGTCCGACTGGTGGAGGGTACAAAACAGACGGTTTAGAGTCCTATATAAAAATAGAAGGAACTCCAGCAGGCATATCACCTGTCACTATGGGATGTTGGTTTAAGCCAGTAGGGGGCAGCGGGTATCTTTTAAATCAATTCCAGTCTACTGGGACTTCCTGGGCGCTACTTTACAATGGTGGGGGAGTTAGAATCTTCAACGACTCAAGCGGAGTCTCAAATCAGTCCTATACAGCTCATCCAGCCCCGTATGGAGAATGGGTACATGTTATGGCTGTGCATAATCAAGAAGGATATTCACTATATGTGAACGGAGAGCTTGCGTCAGGTCCAGAAGGGAAGGATGACGGAGATGGCCCTGCAAGCATAGGCGGAAATTTATTTGTGGGCCAAAGAGGAAACGAAACAAACTTCCTGAATATGGAGGTTTCTGACATCCGCATCTACAACCGCGCACTCTCGCCGGAAGAAATCTCGATTCTCTACAAGATTACCGATCAGCGCTCCAAAGAAAAAATGCTCCAATCATCAGACGGAACCGTTTATGTTCAGGGCGAATTCAGAGAAATATAATACAAGGAGGAAAATGTATGCGAATTAAAATTATAAAGTTCACGCCTTATCCAAAAGAGGACCCCACGGGTTATGCGGTTGGATTCGATGTTATCTTGCCGAATGGAAGGGGATTTTATATTGATACCGCAATCCCATTTGATGAGCTTGAGACCGAATCGACAGATGAAGAAATCACAGCGAAAGCCTATGGCAAATTAAAAGAGCGAATTGATGCGCGGGCAGAAGAGTTAAATGAAAAGCGGTCAATTATCGGAAGTGATTTTCTGGTTGATCCGCCCGAAGACGATACACCGGAAGTCCCTCCGGAAGAAGATCCGGAAAATGAACAAATTGAAGAATAAAAAGTGAAGATAGACTTTCCTAATGAG
>SKJB01000065.1 GCA_007116145.1 Limnochordia bacterium
CGTAAATAAGTCCAAGGAAAACGCTGTTCCTCCATCATCAAAACCATATGCTCAAACGAATCCTCGGCATATGTGTCTTTGCTATTAGCATTTATTCCCACGAAAACGACACCTTGATCTAAAAACTCTTCAGCAGTCTTACGGGTTACTTCGTTCGACCCCACGACAAATGGACAATGATTACAAGTAAAAAACACCACTAATGCCTTTGCCTCGCGAAAATCCTTTAAGGTGTATGTCTTTCCATCGGTTGCGGGTAACTCAAACGGGGGAGCCTCTGTACCTAACTTTAATGTAAAATCCATAATCTTC
Organism: Limnochordia bacterium; assembly: GCA_007116145.1. Lineage (GTDB taxonomy): Bacteria > Bacillota > Limnochordia > Darwinibacteriales > DTU012 > CSBR16-88. The sequence goes on from SKJB01000065.1 coordinate 313, forward strand.
CTCCTAATTTTCTTTTTTTATTTTGTAGACTATTGTAGCCAAAGGTCAAACCGACTGATGTACTGCTTCAATTAGCCCATATTTAGTGGTATAATAGCCAAAGAAACAATAGAGGGGAATGAGTTCCATCGATTTAACCGAAGAACGAGTCATACCAAAAAAAATGAATTGCTTAAACAGTTTGCTCCTCGAGCATATTGCCCGTTATCACTTTTCAGTTAACGAGGTAACAGGTCGTGTTTTAGACATTGCCTGTGGAGTTGGCTATGGAAGTTTCTTAATTGCTAAGTACTGCAAAAAGTCCGTCCCACAGGTTGTGGGAATTGACTGCGATCCAGCCACTATCCATTACGCAAATAGAACCTATAACCATCCTCGTTGTACTTACTATGTTGACGACGCACTGCGTCCAGATTTAGCCGATACGTATGGGCAATTTGATAGTATCATGAGTTTTGAGACGCTTGAGCACCTCAATGACGATCGAGCATTTCTACATAACCTGAAAACACTGCTTAAACCAGGCGGCAAACTAATCGTCTCGACGCCGCTTGGAGCGGGACGAGCGTATCCTAGCAAACAAGATTTCCATAAATTCCAACTAACTGAGGAAGAGTTTATCGACCTTTTTCAAGACTTTAGTCTAGTAAGCTTCTATCAGCAACATGGTTTAGTTTTTCGACCCTACGAAAAAGGGCAGAAATATCCGATTATGATAGCTGTTGCTACAAAAAAATCCACCCAACCCAAAGTCAACTAATTCGCAGTGATTAATCGAGAGCGAAGACTTCATCCAGAAAGACTATGGGTTCACTCTCTTTAAAATCAAAGGAGCCTTCAACCATTGTACTTGTTATCGCGTTCCAACGCTGACACGCTTCACTATTCGCCAAATAGTCAAAAGCCGTTTGGATATCATCACACTCAAAGCAATAAAAAAACTGCCTTCCGTTTTGAAAAATGGAGTAGTTTCTAATTCCAGCCTGCGAATGCTCTGCCAAAATCTCAGGCCACGGGTTCTTGTGCATGTCCACATATTGATCCAGGTTTTCCGATTTAATCATCCACGTCCAAGCATACTTTTTTCTCGTAGTCATTACCCCAACCTCCCATTTAATTAGTATTCTCTCTTAGCGTAAATACGGGTTCTGAAGAATTTCTTCGCCTATCGTCGTAGATCTACCATGACCAGGATACACAACAGTCTCTTTGGCTAAACGTCGCAAGCTTTTGAGACTGAGTTGCAGTTGTCGCGCATTGCCACCTGGAAAGTCGGTTCTCCCTATGGATTGGAAAAACAGCGTGTCGCCAGAAAGAAGGATACCCTCAGCCGATAAGCAGATACTGCCCGGCGTATGGCCGGGCGTATGAATTACCTGGATCTTCTCTCCATCAATTGTTAACTCGCTTCCGTTTTGCAGCAAACGATCTGCTGGAGGGCCTACTATCTGCTGCCCCACAAGACTAGATAGATTAAGAATGGGATTGTTTAAATATTCCTCGTCCGCTTCATGAATCATAACCGACGCTTGCGTTCGTTGCTTAAACCAACTATTTCCAGCAATGTGATCGACATGACCATGAGTATTCACAATAGCAACTATTCGACGTTTACCAACAAAATCTAAAAGACCTCCACTAGGATCCGCCGGATCAACAATAATTGCTTCCGATTTCCCATATAATAAATAGCAATTTTCATCAAATGCTTTTGTGCGAAAAATTTTCACGTCCATCGTTTGCTTCCTTTAACGCTCAATCGGAATCCCAGCCGGCCCCTTAATTTCAACATTACCATCTTGTCTCCTCACTTGGATTTCACCTGATGGGACGCTTATATTTAGTTCAAAGTCCCCCATTGCTGCTGGTATTTGCGGACGAAAACGAATTGCTTTCCAGCCTGGCAGCGCAGGTTTTAACCCGATAATATCCTCAATTAAAACAGGTATCGGCGCACTAGCCCAGGCATGACAAAGGCTGGTATTCCATTTGTGATCCTTACTCCATGCCTCCATGCACGTCGTTGCTCCTTCTTCAACCATATTGGCCCACGAAGACTCATCTGTATTATCAATAAGGGCAAACAGCAGTTCAGTTTGACCAACGCGTGCTAAAGCCTTTAACAAAAAGTAAGCAAAATATACACCACAACATAATCTCTTCTCTCGAATAAGCTCCACAATAGGATCAACAGCTTCCAATGGCGCAAGGTCAAACAAGAGGGGCATGACATTTGCGTGCAGCGAACTGTGATTCGACCCTTGTGCATCAACAAATAGTTGAGTTTGCTCGTTGTAAAACGTTTGGTTAAAAGCTTTACGCAAACTAGGTAACGAGTCCTCATATTGAAGGTGCAACAAGTCGCGCATTTCATTCAGCGACTGTACCATCCCTAAATAAAAAGCATTTACCACATTGTGACACCCTGGACCAACGACTAAACTTAAGTCAAAATCGTAGCCATCGCGTAAATTCCCCGGCCAATCGACAAGGTTCCATTTCTCCACCACATTCTCCAACAATCCGTCACTTCGCTCGTATCGCTGAAAATATGCATATAAACCTTCAACCAACGGATACATTTCTTTCACAAATTCCAAATCTCCCGATTGTTGATAGTAGAGCATAATCTGCATCGGCCACTGCATCGAATAATCCGCTATTTCTTGCATATAGCTCCCAGGAGCCACTGCCATCAAACCGGGACAAATGAACGTTGACAGTGCGAAGTCCATGATTGCTTTCTTATATAGCCGTAGATCTCCAGCCACGTACATATGCGAATGCCCTGTGACTGTGGCATCACCTAAATACTGACCCTTTTCCCGACCTGGACAGTCAAGAAAGCCCTCTTGCGATCCATACTGCACGCCCGCTTTACAAATATCCCAAACCGATTTTACCGTTTTATTACTGGTATCTAATGTGCAAACGGTTTGATCAAGCGGATAGTGACGCACGGTGGCTGCGAAAGTAGCAGTGTTGATACTAATCTCTGGTGAACCGATCACCTCAACATAACGGAACGCTTTATAATCATAGAATTCTAGTACATCGACCGCTTGCCCTGATAAGGTCCAGAATTCTTGATAATCACAGTTAGAACGCATCTTGTACCGAACTCGCTCTTCGGTTTCTGTTAACTCCTCACCACACCTGATTTCAATAATATCACCCGCATTCCCTTGCGCTTCCATTGTAAACTGACCGGTGATTTCGTGTCCAAAGTCCACAAGATAATGTCCAGGAGCTAGTTGCTTGGTTTGGGCTGGCTGAATATTGTACACAGCAACTGGTGGCGTTGGTTGTAAATACAACTTATGATCATCAACGATACTTTCAGATACGCATTGCCACTCTGTATCATCAAAATCTAGTTCCCGCCAATTTGCGATAAGCAAACGACTATCAATATTTTCTAGAAACTGCGTTTGGTAGCCAACGGTTCCACCTGACACATAGGCCTGAGAGTTTTGGTACTTCCAAGAAGCATCGGTTGCTAGCAAAGTTTCACCCGCCGAGTGCAGTTGTGCGATCATCCCTTGCCGATAGTCCCCACTATTCCAAACACGATTAATCAAGCCTTGATAGTACACATGCACAGCAACAACATTCTCTCCTGCTTGAAGATAATCCGTTATATCATAACGGTTATAATGATAATGAAAATAGTAGCCTGATGCTGGTCCTTGCCCGACAAAACGACCATTAATATAGAGTTTATAATAATCATCTGCAGTAATGTCGATCAAAACAGGGTCTGTTGATTTCGTAAATTGAAACACCTTGCGAACTAACATATGACGATTAAGTAAGCTCGGCTCGTGAGGTGGAAGCTCCATTTTCGTGCCTTCTTTATAAAATACATTCGTCGGTGAATGGCCATGAAAACTAGGATCCATGATCCATTTTGCTTGCCATTGTTTATCCATACTGTCACTTCCTATCAGTTTATTGGTTATCAGCTAAAATAGTCGAATTTTGTACATATCCTACAGTATACTCTCGCGCTTTTTCCACCAAAATATCATAAACGGTGTCGACGAGTTTCTGTGAATGCTCAATACTCTTAGCCCCATACGTTTCGCTCATTCTTGAAATCGCTTTATATCTATCATACCCTCGAGCCATGACCGAATATTTTTGATGAGTCCAGACTCGAATCTGCTTCACCTCCATATGAGTCGTATATGGGTACATTATGCTCGTAACCCCTCAACGAACCTTACATTGAGACGTTTTTGCAACTACTGATGCGATTCCTCCATAGCAAGAAAGAGAATCACCAAATGAGGCGAAAACTGTCGTCCTTTATTTCTCTCCAGCTCTTCGCGGGCCCGTTCTACTGACAATGGATTGCGGTAGCTTCGCTTTGATCGCATGGCGTCCCAAGTATCAGCTAATGCCATAATCTGAGCTTCGACAGGTATTCTTTCTCCCTGCAACCCAAAAGGATAACCAAGACCATCATAGCGCTCATGGTGATACAGGATCGTCTCAGCTACACCCTTTAATGAATCCGATTTTATTACCATTTCATATCCGAACTCGGGATGATTCTCTACGATTGCAAATTCTTCATTCGTTAGCTCTGCTTTCTTATTAAGTACTTCCTTCGCAATTCGCGTTTTTCCAATATCATGAAGCATACCTGCCCAATAAAGCTTTTTTTGAAACTTAATGGGGTATTTCAGTTCTCGAGCAATTGCTTCTGCTAATAATGCAACATTCTCAGAATGCCCCTTAGTATAGGAGTCGTGGTGCTCTAACACTGTTGAGAGAATAGAAACCACTTCTAACGACAGCTTTTCTTCTGCTGAATGAAGATCCTTCGTTTTTTCAATCACAAGTTTTTCTAAATTAGACTGATGATCCAACAACTCTTGGGTCATCCTGTGATGTTCATACGAAATGCGGTAGAAGAACACTCCTAAATAAAGACCAAAAACCATAAACAAAAAGACCGAAGAACTAACGATAATTGGCGGGCTATCAGTGAGCTCTAACAGGGGAGTAAAGAGCATTAAATACCCAAAAGTGAGCCCATAAAAAAGAGCAAGTTTTGACCAATGAAAGAGAGAAATCACCCCAACCAATAAAACAACAATAACTAGATCAAAGTAAGAAATCATTGAGTTCGGTGCATATCCTAACATGGAAGCGCCCCAAAAAAGAAAGAGTAGATTTACTACATCAACTAACAGCGTATGCCATCGTTTCATTGTCACATCACTTAAAGGACGAAATATCCGCATTACAACAAACCCTACTATTGTAAATGTAGCGAACAAAATGGAAGTAATTTTGACTGCGCTAGAATTATCAACAATAAATGCTATCACTACCATAACAATTGCTAAAAGTGCTATCAAAGGCAATAGCTTTAGAAGCCGTAGATAGTTCCCATAAGCCACTTGGATTGCAAAAGGTTGACGGGATTGGAGATATATCATTCTTAGCTTATCTTCTATAGCTGCCATTCCTCAGTCACCTTTCTATCCGTATTTATCTACGTCGTTCTAGTTAGCTTTCGCTAACCCGACATTAAAATCCTTCTAAATTTACCATCTACTTTTTTCGGATGCTTATCTTCATTACCTTCATCTTGACCCAAGCACTAGCAACAGACCGACAAACGGAAATACTTCGCTTTTAGACAACAAAAGAAGGCCCAAATTGGGACCTTCTCTTTACAAATTATGCCATTGCCTAGCTTCATCACCAGGATCAACGGCTCCATCCCATAAATGATCTGACGTCGCTGCGTTGTTTATTGCTCTACTATTTCTGGAACGTAAGTAATTTAAACGTACTGGCCTCCTGCGTATCTCCCAAAGTCATCATGGCAGTGCGTTCTGTCCCATCTCTAGAGTCGTTTACCATAATTGCAAAGAAAACGCTCTCGTTGTTAGCGGGATTAAACGATTCTATAAATCTGTCAGACAGATCAAAGATTACCTGACCGCGATACCCAAAGTCAGTATTAGCAATGCCTAATTCAACAGCTGTCCCATTTTCAATTATTGTACGCTCTTCACGAGTAACAATAACATAGCCCTCAGATTCATTCCTTGTCATTATCCATTTAATCCTTTCTGTTCTTGGAACAGTTAGGCTTGGAGCTAGTGCGAATTCCATACTCGAGGCTTGCCAAATACCGTGACCGCTGTAATTATTTTTTTGAGGAAATGGTGTGGTTACGTCATACTGAAGATAAAGATTACTATCATCATAAAAAATCCAAGCTACGAAGTTAGCGTCATCATTATAAGGAACGTTGATCGCTGCATCTTGAGTTACAGGCCATGTTTGACCAATTACAAGCGCCTCATCCACTTTTACCCCCACATATTGTGATTCCGCCATCGCAAAACCACTAGCCATAACTATCATAAGTGACAACAACAAGAAAACTAGCATTCTTCGCATGAAATTACATCCCCTTTACATTCTTATTTTCCGCAAAATTAACCTTCGCTTAATCCTTCTCCAAAAAAAGGCTAACTCCTTCCTTGAAAACGCATTACAATGAGAAACCCTTAAAAGAATACAGATCCTCTCCATACTATTAACCACCCATATTGGTGAGCGAACAGCATTACACCAGGCACTAATAGAATAAGCGCAGATGCAATAATGACATCACTAAGGTGTACCTTTAGTTTCCGATAGTATGTGCGCTCACGTTTACCAGTAAAGCCTTTTGCTTCCATGGCTATTGCTACACGCTCTGCTTTACGAATGGCCTGAGCTAATAGGGGAATAGCATACCTTTTTAGTTTTTTAATAGTTCCCCAAGAACTCTGCCCCTCATTGGCGCCTCGCACTTGATGAGCTTCCTTTAAAATTTGGTATTCTGATTGGTATAACGGAAAGAATCGGTATGCCGCTAAAATGCTATATCCATAGACAGGCGGTAGTTTCCCTTGTTGCATAAGGCTTAGAATAAACTCCGATGGGTCAGTGGTTGCAACAAACAACAAAGCATAAGCAGCATAACACAAAACCCGTAACGCTAAGGCCATCCCGCGAATCATGGCTTCTTGATATACACTAATGGGACCAAGGGTCAAGAGAATAGGTCCGCTAGCATCACGAGCGAAGGCAATTTGCATCCAGAAAAAACCAAATCCCAATAGTAGGAACGGTATTAACCCTTTAATCATAGCGAGAAAAGGAACTTTTCCATAAGAGCAAGCCAACACCAACACAACCACTAGCAAAACGCCTGGCACCACAGGATCAAATGAAACGGTTAGCATGATCATACTCAAACCAATGGCCACAAGTTTGGCCACGGGATTCATAGTGTGAAACGGGGAGTTACCTTCATAGAAGCTAAACACTACCTCACCCCCTGATCCAGAGAAATATTCTGGATAACTTGAAGGGCTGGCGGTAGTCGCAATGACCATTTTTCCGTGACTTCACCTTTATGAAAAAGCTCTTGCACAGAGCCGGTGTAACGCAACTTACCTTGATGGAGGACGGCTATCTCTGTCGCGTATTCCCAAACCAATCGCATATCATGGGTGATCATCACAATTGTACAGCCCATAGTCTGTCTTTGTAACACTAAATCCATTAGCCTGTAGGTATTAATATAGTCCTGGCCAAAACTTAACTCATCAAGTATTAGTAATTCCTGACCCGTACCGAGCATGGCTGCTACACTCAATCGCCTCTTTTCACCTTGACTTAGGGAAAAAGGATTGGCATCCGCTCTTTCGTCCAATTTGAACTCCGCAAGTAAGCTATTGACTGCACCCACTATCTCATCTTGAGATTGACCAGCAAGTTGAAGTGAAAAAGCAACTTCATCCCAAACTGTATCGGTAATAAACTGGTGTTCCGGGTTTTGAAATACCAACCCCGCTAACTGGGCCAAACGCTTGCGTGGTATTTTACGGACCAATTTGGCATTAAACTTAACTGTACCATTGGTAACAGGCATTAACCCTAAAGCTAATCTGGCTAGTGTACTTTTTCCTGCTCCGTTTTCTCCAACTAGAGCCGTAAAACTTCCTTTTTTTATCTCCAACGAAACGTCATCAATGACTTTGGTTGTGGTAAATCCGTTTTTGTATGCAAAAGAGACCTGATCAAAACTAACCAAGGGTTGCTTAGAGCGCTCCTGTCTCTTGGTCCGAACCTGAGACTTTATCTCTTGTATCAGCAGCGATGACAGCAAAGTGTCATTCGTGGCAGCTTGGCATAATTCCTTTATGGTCAAAGGAAAAGGATGAAAGTTTATATCCTTTTTCTGCAAGCTCTGGGCGATTTCCGTCGCATAGGGTTGCCACACCCCTAAATCCTTCAGCAATTCGCCGCGAGCAGCGAAAACCTCCCTAGCACTTGCAAACTCAACAATTCTACCACGTTCTAAGACCATAACCCGATCAACGAACAAGGCCGGAATTTCTAATTTGTGCTCAATGAGAACCACAATTTGTTGGCGTTTAGCAATGATTCGGCCGACAAGTTGAAAAAAATTTTCGGTGCTCGCTGGATCGAGGTTCGCTGTTGGTTCGTCAAAAATAATAATGGGTGGATTTTGCGCTATAATGCAAGCTAAGGCTAGCTTTTGCTTTAAACCACCGGATAAACGATCTATTCTTGTATGGCGGTGCTTCTCCATCCCCACCACAGACAAAGCATGTGCAATCGTATTCGCTATTTCACCTCTAGGAATGTCAATGTTTTCGAGACCAAAAGCGATTTCATCCTCCACGGTTAACATGCAAAACTGCGCCTCTGGATCTTGAAAAACCATCCCCACTCTTTGGCAAGAAGCCCCAGGCGGCAACGTGGTAATGTCCACTTCATCTAGCACTACTCGACCCACAATGTCTGCTTCGACAGCTCGGGGAATTAGACCCGCTAAGGCCAGTGCTAGTGTGCTCTTTCCACACCCACTAGCACCAGCAAGCAACACACTGTCGCCAAGCGTTAAGCTAAAACTGACGTCATCCACTATCGGCGTGGTCACTGTGGAATAGTGAATTGTTAGATTCTCAACCCTTAATTTGCTCACGAATTGTTTGGCTCCTTTTTGCCCGCCATTCCTTACCTAATGGAAAACTAGCTAACACACCAGTAGCAGCTAAGCTGTCAGCTATCCCCTTACCCAACACACCAGCTAACAACGCTCCACTAATAAGACGGATTGCAATCATTGTTAACAAAAGAGTTGGAGACATCCCTGCATATCCAAATCGAAACCAATTATAGATGAAGCTAGCAATCGCAGCTCCCACACCCGATAGCATCAAGATAGGCAACTTAAAATTCTTATACCGGGAAAGAGCGAATGGAACCTCGGCCCCTAAACCCTGCACTAGACCAGTCACTATTAACCATGCGCCGGAGGGAGAGCCCAGAGGTATTTGGACCACTGCAGCGATCCATTCCGAAACTAAAGCAGCACCAGGTTTTCTGAAGATATAGGCACATATTGGGGAAACCACAAACCAAAAGCCAAAGACAATATCTAACCCAATCGGACCAAAAATACCTGTTGACAACGCCCACACCTGAATCCAAGCCATATAAAGTGGTGCGAAGGCTACCCCAATGGCACTCATCACAATAATTTCTTTCAAACTCCATTTTTTGTTTTCGGGAATAATTTGCACTTATACTTCCTCCTTTGCTGTACTCGGACTGTTGCAAGATAGTGTAGCAACCATCACCACATGCGATGCAATCGCGGCCGTTAAACGAAAAGCCTCTTCTAATAGGTGAAACACTTGCTCAATGCTTCCAGATATACGAGTACAAAAATGCTGAGACCCTGCAAACAAGCCCTGATCTTTCGTTGCTTGTACAATCTGGTAGATTGTTGACATGTAATCGACGGCACCTAATGGATACATGCTAAATTGGCATGTAACCAGGTGATTAACGTTTTTATTCCGTTCGAAATCCGTTTGTTCCTGTACCCTGTATTTACTAATGTCGACAAAACCCTCACCAGGACAACCTTTGGAAAACGTTGTCGTCATAACTACATGCTTACCGCTGGCAGCAGCTTTAGCCAGGGTATCCCTTAATGCAGCAAAAACATTTTCTTCCAAGCCCGATACAAAAGTACTAACATCATCACTTTCCACCTCAAGGCCAGGTTTTTTCAACTCCTCAATAGCATCCAAAATGACAGGTACAAAGCTATCGGTCATAGGGTAGAGGGAAAATCGACACCCGAAAAAAGGCGAGTTACCACAACACATCTCTTGATTAGCCATTCTTTTAATCCCTTCTTGTTTAGTTTCCTGACCTACGCATAAAAACCGTAGCCTAGGCTACGGTTTTATTAAACACAAGAAAACCTTTCCTACGCTGGCATTACCCAGATCAGGTATAGGGTCGACGACAATCGGTCGTCCTCTCAGCCAGCTACATCCAGCTCCCCTAGGAAAATTATGCAATTGCAACTAAATTATATCGAAAAGAAATGGTCCTGTCAAGGGCTGGTGCTGTGTCCTTTGCTAGCTCCACCCTGATTGTGTGCAAAATCCTACAGCTATTCCTTTCCCACTCGATCTTCACTATCGGATGATAAGATTCATGTTATTCGGGTAACTAATCTCATACTCCACTCGAATTGTCTCTTGAACTCCAGCAGGTATAGCCATTGTCCACGATAGAATTCCATCCTCTTCAGCCGTTGGTTCTGGATCCATAGAAACGCTAATATTGATCCGATCATTACCTGCCACTGGCACCCGATCCTTGACGATAATTGTGGCATCTCGAGACGATCCGTTGTAGACATCAATCTCATATCCATCGACCATCACTTTTCGTCCAAGCCATGTCCTGCGTTCGGTATAGACAATAGGGTTCCGCTCGGCCGTGATGAGAGGAGACGTGCCCAAGGCAATCTCCAAGGTCTGACTTCCACCAGGGTGTTCTAGCGTACTTGTGCCAGTGAAGGAACCATCCACGATTAGATCCACTGACCCCCTCAACAATGCCTTTGCAGGCTGTGTAGTCTCCGCTAAAACCCAAGCCATTTCTTGCTGATAGGGGATCAACGTGGCATAGACTTCAACTTCTAGATCGTCCTTCCCGACCGAGAGCAACGTGCGCTTTCCATCGGTTTTCACTCGACCTTGTCCAAAAAGACGGATGCCTGCTTCGCCTTCGACTCGCTGCATGTCGAAAGGATCAGGCACGGGCATCGCCGAATCCATAGATTCCATTCGAACAGCCATTGGGGCTGCAAATTGAGCACCCGACACGGAGAGTTCTTCTTGTATCCTTGCTACCAAAGGCCGTACAAACGGTACATCCACTTGATCCACAGGGGCAGCTGTATGACAGACAATCAAACCGTTCCAGTCGATCCCCGTCTGCTGTTGGACTGCAATATTGGTTTCGAGCTGCACGATCTGTTCATTGGAGTTGAGGCTTGCACGATAGGAAGGCATCCATTGTGCAAAACGAGAAAACGCCGTAAACTCCAGGGAACCCACACCGTTGGTACTGAAATTCACTCGATGCACTGTGGCAATATCTGCGCTGTACCACTGCCTCAGTGTGTTCTGCAGTTCCATCACCTGCCGGCTCATTTGCTTTTCCTGCGCCTCGAGTTCAAGTTTTTCCCTCTCCGTTTCCACACGAAGATTCCGAAACTCTGCGATACTTTCCAAAGGGTTAGATAGCTTCCCTAGATCTATTCCCGAGCGGAGATAATCTAATGTCTGAATAATCCCTGCAAGATCTGCTCTGAGTTCTCCAAGGAGCTGCTTTTTCGCATCTATCTGGCGTACCAGAGAATCGAGCGCAGCAGGTGTCCAATCTCCAGCGCTTTCTGTAGTAACGGTCATCTGATACACTTCTAATCCATCATTCTCATGAAAAGAAAACCGTTCTGCCGAGAAACTAGCTGGAACAAGGATTGTCATGTCGCTTTCCGCGTCTAGCAGCCAGGTAACATCTGCACCTCGCGGATATACATCGACCCTCTCTGGCGTTCCCAAGTCAAACCCGACCACTGTCGAAGTCAGAATCATCCACACAACAAAAACGACCAAACCCATCCGTAAAGCTCTCACCCTTATCCACGCCCCTTTGTGTATTCTACTCGTGCAGCCTTCTAGCTATTGCTTAGTTGGTCCTGGATACGTTTGGCCAAAGGTTTCAACAGTCACCCTTACCATAACCTGTGGTTGATTGGGCCGATCCATGTTATTTCTTGAGCTGCTAACAATTCTATCAACGAGATCCATACCTGCAATAACCTGCCCAAATGCAGCATAAGCTCCGTCTAAGTGAGGGCTATCTGCAACCATGATAAAAAATTGCGATCCTGCAGAATTAGGAGATTGAGCGCGTGCCATTGATAGCACACCTCGAGTATGCTTAAGATCGTTAGTAAATCCATTCTGCCTAAATTCTCCGAAGATGCTGTATCCAGGTCCACCAGTTCCTGTTCCGTTGGGATCGCCTCCTTGCACCATAAACCCAGGGATCACTCGATGAAAGATAGTCCCATCATAGAAGCCTGATTGTGCTAACGCAATAAAGTTATGGACAGTATTTGGAGCGATCTCTGGATATAGCTGTATCTGGATATCCCCCATCTCTCCCATATGAATCGTTACAATTGGATCCTGCTTTTCCACACCCTGTGCTTGTACCCCACTAACTCCTACTAAGGCTATAATCAACCCTAAAACAAGCTGTGCAATCCATTTCTTTTTCATAACTCATCAGCACCCTCTCCTATTATATAATAGCCTCATATTACTTTCGTCAGTACTTGCAATTATCCTGCTTGTAACTATTACGTGAAATAGTCGTACACAAATAAAGTGCTCAGGCAATATTCACCAAGCACTTTGATCCCTTACCATCTAATCCATTAAGTTTATCTTTTCTAGCAACCAGAAAAGGATCCTTTTTGACTTGGTTATAACCTGGGCGTCACACGCCATACCCACTTTAATGCGCGCGACATTTCCCGTATGACTTACAAGTTCAGTGTCCGTGATAGTCGCTTCCACCTGATAATAACTAATACCCGATAATGGATCGACACGAGCATCGGCAGAAATTGTTCTCACAACTCCATCTAATTCACCATACTCTCGATAGGGAAGCGCAAGAAAACGATACTTGATTGTTTGTCCTGTGCGAATACCAGCAATATCTTTATTTGAAATCATTAACTGCATTACATATTCAGAACTCGTGTCTGGTACAATTACTGCGATTTCTGTCCCACTCTGCAGTAAATCCCCTCGATTAATCTCCATGTGCATATTTACAATCCCATTTATCGGAGCTTTCACTACTCCTTCTTCAAGACTAACTTCTAATCGTCGCAATTCACCTAGTAGTAATTCGAGGTTGTTACTGTTCTCTGTTAAACTATCTTCAATTTGCACCAGCATGTCAATACGTTTTTTTTCGATCAGCAGTGCGGCACTCTGATTTCGTTCACTAAACGCATCCATACTCGTTAGCCATTTTTGCAGCGAATTCGTTAACTCTTGAACCCTGAGTGTACCAAGCTTTATACTGTCCTGCAGATTAATGATATATTCGTTCTTATATTTAGCGATTTCTAGTCTTGCGCTTTCCAGTTGGCGCAATGCGTCTTCCACTTCTGCTCTTGTTGCCCCTCCTACTGCAAAAAGCCTGCTTAACCTCGCATGATTACTTTCGTATTGCGCATAGACATCGTTTAGTCTTTGCACATAGAACAGATAATTTTCATACCGATTATAATACTCTGCGTTCTCCAATGCGAAAAGGTTCTCATCTTGTTTCACCGATTTAAGTAGTGTTTCTCGATTACTAAGATCAACGATAGCAGCGTCTAGCTTATCTTCTGCCATTATCTTGGACAATTTAGCGTCCTCTTTCATTTGCTCCATATCGATTTCTGCATTTGCTATCTGCTCAATATTCAGCTTCCGATCATTTAAGTACTTTTGTACCCGGTTAAAGTACTCTGGTTCTTCTACACCTTGTTCACCGAATAAATTCCTCTCTTCCAAAATACTCCGATGATACTTTAGCAAATTTCTCCTGTCTAATTCATATTGAGCGACTAGTCTTGTCTTTTCATCCCTTTCAAGGAGCATACGATTTAACTCAATTGTATAAAGAACATCCCCCTTCACTACTCTTGATCCCTCTACGAAATATACTCGATCTACACGCCCACTAACAGCGTTACGGATTGTACTTATGCGTTCACCTGGCCGCACAGATCCGGTTGCTTTAACATATTCTTCTATTCCACCAAAATATGACCATGTTAAAGCAACTAGAATTAGTGTAATTAAGATATAGATGAACCAAGTAACAAAGGAATGTGGTCGTGCCTCTAGCATTTCACGACTATCTGACATATCTTTCATATTTACAATATATGCTTTCAACTTGGTTCACCATCCTTGGCCACTGCTGATTGAATCAGTCCAATCATAGAACTTGTAGGTACAAACAGTTGTGCTGCAGAAATCTCACGGTTTTCTCCAGTTCGCGCAGGCAGCTGCTCCTTCCAGAGATCATAGTATAAACCCCTTTTAGTCATTAGCTCATAATGGGTACCACTTTCTATGAACTGACCTTTATCCATAACGTAAATCTTATCGCATCGCATAATTGTAGAAAGTCGGTGTGCTATGATTATTGTGGTAATTCCCTCTGTATGTTCGTTTATTGTACGTTCTATAGCCTTTTCAGAAATAGAATCAAGACTACTTGTGGCTTCGTCCATAATAAGTATATCGGGCTTCTTTAAGAGGGCCCTTGTGATCGCAAGTCTCTGCTTTTGTCCACCGGATAAATTGGATCCGTTTTCGTCTAGCATCGTTTCATAGCGTAACGGCATGTCATTAATAAAATCATGGGCCTTTGCCATTTTTGCTGCTTCAATGACAGTCTCAATATCAGGGTCCTCAATACCTAAGGAGAGATTTTCATAGATTGTACCACTAAAAAGAAAAATGTCCTGTGATATGTATGCTATGCGTTCACGCAGGTAATTTAGATTTAAATCATTGATGTTATATCCATTGATGAGAATTTCACCCTTTTCCCACTTATACAAATTGAGCAGGAGTTTTACTAACGTGGTTTTACCGGATCCACTTTCGCCTACTAAGGCGATTTTTTCGCCGGTATTAACCACTAGGTTGATGTCTTTAAGCACCATTTGCCTAGTACCATAGCGAAAGTCAAGACTCTTAAACTCAATCTTTCCTTTTAACGATACAGGCATAATCTTTTTATCTTCATTCCCACGCTTTTCAAGCTCTAAATCGAGTATTTCACCGAGCCTGTCCGATGCTACAATAGCAGTTTGCATCATGGGTTGGAGATTGATTAAGTTCTTAATTGGATCAAGAAAGTAAGCGAGCAGCGCATTAAAGGTTAATAATTGACCAACCGACATATCCCCTTGAATAACACTGTAGCTTCCAACCCACAGAATTACAATTCCACCAACTGAAGCTACAAACCCCGTTAAAGACCCGCTAAGGTTACTAATCCAGCCACCCTTAAAGACGCTCTTTAAGAGTTTAACAAATTTCTGCTCGGTTTCAATGTTTGCTTTACGTTCAGCATTAAAGGACTTTAAGGTCTCTATGCCATTAAGCGACTCCACAAGATAGGATGTCAGCTGCGCATTGTTCTCCATCTGCACTCGGTTAATATCGCGAATGGGTTTATTTAGAGCAAAAACAATGACTGCATAGATTACAACCATAATAAAGGCAATGGCAAAGAGGAATACATTCTGGGAAAACAGAATTATCCCTCCAGCAATAGCCATGAGCGTATCGATCATTATTGTAAGAGTTGCTCCAGATATTGCCTCACGAACCTTTGAAGCATCCATGAACCGCGAAATAATTTCCCCCACCTTGCGCGTCCCAAAAAAGCCCATAGGTAGTTGCAGAACATGGTTGTAATAACCGAGAATTAACGATATATCTAACTTCTGACTCAAGTATAACAGTAGGTGTGCTCGAAAGGCATTCAACAAAATCTTAAACACGTTTAAGAGAATAATCCCTAGTGACACTACATGCAAGGTTTTTAACAGGCTGTTAGGCATAATATCATCCATGATAAACTTAAAATAGAAAGATCCTAGTATACCAAGTACTGTATAAACAAGAGAAGCTAGAAAAATGCTTATGATTAGCTTGTTTTGAGGAACTAGCAGTCCAAAGAAGCGACTAAATATTCCTTTTGTCTCGTTTCTCTTTTGAAACTGCGGAGATGGCACAAGCAGAATTAATACCCCTGTCCAAAGTTTGAAAAACTCCTCTGGTGTATATTTAACGATACCCTTGCCGGGATCAGCAATTATAACTTCTTTCTTGCTGATCTTATGAATTACTACATAATGCAGAAGTGAACCGTCAACGACGACATGCGCAATCGCCGGGAGTGGAAACTCACTAAAAAAAGCTTCTTGGTCACCTTTTACTCCTTTCGCTGTAAATCCAAGCTCCTCAGCGGCCTTGATAACACCATAAGCATTTGTTCCGCGCGTATCTGTGCCCGCTGCCTCACGAATTTTAGTAATGGATAACTTTAATCCATATTGCTTACTTATTGTTGCAAGACACGCCGCCCCACAGTCTGTAATGTCATGTTGCTTTATGCAATAGTATCTCTTTGAAAGAATATACCTTCACCACCTTTATACATCCAACTAATAACTATTAGGACTGCCTAAGGCATCATCTCTACTACAAATGATGTAAGGCCTTAATCGCGTCTACTCTATTAATTAGAATGTCCCGATTTTCTTTTTAAGATATACGTTATAATACTCGTTATTGCTAAAAGAGCTATAACAATCCAGATAAGTCTGTCAGGCACGCCATGGTACTCTGCCATGTAAACTACATAACCTATACATACAGCAATAATCGAAGTGCTATAGTTTACAACAAATATTTTTAGCTTTATATACAGATTTCTCATTTTTTCACCCTTAATTAGATCTAGATTTAACTGTACTCGAACTCCATATAGATATGAAGTTCGAGCTCAGCAAAGTACTCACTCATATGAGTGTTACCAATAATAGTTAACTACGGCCATGGCACTATATGCAGTCACGGCAAGTACTGCGCCACCAAAAGCACCTTTTGGACCCAAACAAGCACCAAGCTTAGCTCCCTTGGCAGCTGCACTTAGAAATCCGGCGACTCCTCCGGCAATCCCGTTTTGCATATCCTCTGAAATCAAATCCGCCCTCAGTCAATTGCATCTCATCGTCTGAAAGGTTAGCAAATGCTACATCACTTAAAAATAATGTACTTGCCATTTATATCCCCCTTTCTCTTACTAGTCTCGCATAATAACTCCCTAACAACCTTGATAGTCGACGTCTCAAGCCATTAATTAGCTATCACGCATATATTAACTGCTTTTGCAGCCAAGCAGCCAAGATCACAATAC
>SKJB01000007.1 GCA_007116145.1 Limnochordia bacterium
AAGCGATGAATTATGCGAAACTCCACTTGGTTTTAGTTGTTTCTGATTACGCTAACTTGTGTCGAAAACGTAACTTTTCGAGTTTGCTAAACGAAGAAGTACTTTCCGAGCAGGTTCCTAGAGATTATACTTCTTGGGACCTATCATAATCCGTTTTAACAGATCAAAATGCTCCAGCGCTAAACCCGTACCCATAACCACCGAAGTCAAGGGATTCTCCGTTATATTCACTGGCATTCCCGTCTGCTGTATTAACAACACATCGAGTCCTCGAAGCAGAGAACCTCCTCCAGCCATCATAATACCACGATCCATGATGTCAGCGGCCAATTCTGGGAGTGTTCGCTCAAGCGTTACTTTTACTGCCTCAACAATTGCCGCAACGGGCTCTGTTAATGCATCACGAATCTCTTCAGACGTTACTGATATGGTTTTTGGTAAACCAGTTACTAAATCGCGTCCCCTAACATCCATAGTCATTTCTTCTTCTTGGGGACAAGCTGTTCCGATGGTCTTTTTGATCTCCTCAGCTGTACGCTCACCAATTAGCAGGTTATAGCTACGACGGATGTGCTGGATAATGGACTCGTCCATTTCATCTCCAGCTATACGCACTGAACGATGGGAGACAATACCACCTAATGAAATAACAGCAACCTCTGTCGTTCCCCCACCAATATCTACAATCATATTACCAGTTGGCTCTTGAACGGGCATTCCTGCGCCGATGGCTGCTGCCATTGGCTCTTCAATCACTCGAGCGTCCTTAGCGCCTGCTGACAACGTAGCATCAATGACTGCACGTTTTTCGACTTCCGTAACACCAGAGGGAACAGCAACCACCACTCGCGGGCGCATCCAACCAACTCGTCGGTTTGCTTTTGTAATAAAGTCGCGTAGTAATCGTTCAGTCACATCAAAATCTGCAATTACCCCATCTTTTAGAGGACGAATTGCAACGATGTTCCCAGGTGTACGACCCACCATTTCCTTAGCTCGGTTTCCGACCGCAAGAATCTCTTTTGTGTCGCGATCAATCGCAACAACTGAAGGTTCATTGAGCACAATCCCTCGTCCGCGTACATACGCTAATGTATTCGCTGTCCCTAAATCAATTCCTATATCTCTTGTGAAACGCCCAAACATATCCTTACCCCTTTCGACTCACCCTAAGCATTCTAAATTAAGCCCTTTTCTTTAAAACTCACGTAACCCAAATCACCGACAATTACATGATCTAACACATCAATACCTAGTAGACGACCGGCTTCGCACAGACGATTGGTAACTGTTATATCTTCTTGACTCGGAGTCGGATCACCACTCGGATGATTGTGTATCAAGATAACAGCTGCACTACTTCGTTTAATAATGTCCTTAAATAGTTCTCGCGGGTGAACGAGTGAGGCATTGAGGTTTCCGATTGAAACCACCTTTTTTGCCATCACACGATGCTTTGTGTTGAGCATGAGGATCACGAAATGCTCCCGATCTAACAGACGCATTTCATTCATTACAATTCCTGCAGCATCAGCTGGACTATTTACAACTTCCCGAGCTTGAAAACTCGATGTACTCAGTCGTTTAGCTAACTCAAAAGCAGCTAGGATCTCTGCTGCTTTTGCTGGTCCTATCCCTTTAATGCAACACATCTCCTCATAACTAGCACAAGCTAATTCGCGGATCGAACCAAAATGAGAAATTAGCTGATCAACTAATGTAAACACTGATTGGTCTTTTGTGCCTGTCTTTAGCAATACTGCCAGTAAATCCCGATTAGACAGTTGCTCTGGTCCGTTTTGGAGCAATCGCTCTCTTGGTCTTTCTTCTAACGGTAAATCTCTCATCATAACTGAATACGCCAAAAGGTTGTCCTCCTAGTATTCCCCTTGAGCAAAAATATCTAGACCGTAGGCGCGCAACTCTAAAATTAGTTGGGGCATGGGTAACCCAACCACATTATAATAACATCCAATGATACTTTCGACAAAGGATCCCCCGATTCCTTGTATTCCATAAGAACCAGCCTTATCGTATGGTTCACTGGTTTGTATATATCCTTCGATTTCATATTGCTTAATCTGTCGGAATAACACTTTAGTTTTTTTGTGAAAAACTCTTTTCGCTCCCACCGCACACAATGCAACAGCAGTAATTACCTCATGTTCTTGTCCACTGAGAATTTGTAGCATTTCCATCGCTTGTTGCCAGTTTGCAGGCTTACCTAAAATCTGATTCCGAAAGACTACAATGGTGTCTGCACCAATAATCAAGCTATCAGGGTATTGAAACACGATGCTACTTGCTTTCGCCAAGGCATTATGTTCCACAACTGTAACTGGATCTCCACTATGCTGTTCTTCTACGTTGCTGACACAAATCCGAAAGTCATAGCCAAATTGTGTTAATAAATCTTGTCGCCGTTGAGATGCCGAAGCGAGTACCAAGTCCATTATATTAACCTCCTACATTAATTTCCCCATTTTCGGGTAATTTCCTCTAGGGAAATTGCCGCAAAATAAAAAAAGAGCGGTTTCCCGCTCCTTTTTCTTCATCATTAGATAATCGATCATACTTAAACATATTCACTCGATTCTCAAACTAGTGGGGCACAACACCGCTCGTGTTCATTCACCAATCCCCATCGGAATTATCAAGAAAAACGCGTGTTTTATGTGGAACTGATGTTGGACCGAGTTCCCTAGATAGTTCAAAGCTGTGGTGATTACGCAGTGACAGAATTCGCGAATTCTCCCATCCATACTGTTCTGGATCATACTCATCCCATTCCATTCCCTGTTTTAATTGATCCTCGAGTTCCTGCTGTTGCCAAATACGTTGATGGTCCAAGGTAACCCCTCCTAAATTCGATTTAATAAATCTTTTTTAAGGTAATACCTTGGTAATAGTATTTGAGTATCTGCTTATAATCATACCCTTGCTTGGCCATACCATCAGCGCCATATTGACTCATTCCTACCCCATGTCCGTAACCCCATACCCCCAATTCCACACTGTTCGTATGTGGTATCTCCACAGTAAACCAAGTAGAACGTAAACCCAAGCGCTGCCGAACTTCACGTCCACTAAACCATTTGCCTCCAACCTCAAGAATTTTCACTCGACCCGATGGGTAACGCTCTACAACTTGCAGTCCATCAAAACTTGATACATCCATTGCTTGGAAAAATACATGGCTCGGCACAGTTATCTGGGAATGTGTCCATGGTGAGTGTTGGCCATATGGATCACTAACACTGCGCAAATAGGGCAGTGATGAAGTCCAATAGTGTTCTGAACTTTCCGTCCTTCCGCCGCTAGTCGAATGATATACAGCTAAAATCGGTTCGTCTTGAAACAGTGCAACGACACCTCTGGTTTCATCAACTGCTTGGGAAATTTTTTTCTTGTTGCGATAATAAGCCACTAAACCCCAACGATCTGCTAAGGATTCCCAGGATATCCAGGCTTGACCAGAGCGATAATCGGTCGATAAATGCGCCTCGGGGTGATCAGCGATGCGTTCATTGTTGACAATGCGGCGGTATGCATACGTTCGAGCAGCTACTGCTTGAGCTTTCAGTGCCTCAATTTCAAAACTGACCGGCATTTCTGCTGCAACGACACCTTTGATATATTCTTCAAGGGTCATCTTCATTAACTGGCTCAAATCCTCTTGCCACACATGTACAATGGGAGTTTTGTCGTCTTTAAACCAGGGGCAATCGAGCCCCTTTACAAGTAACAAAGGAAGCCCAATCATAATAATTAGTAGTAAAAATAACAACTTAATATAGATGAAGTTGAATCTTCGTCTTCGCCGTTTACTCCGCAGACCTGACATAATAATCACCCCTACCTGTCATAGATATGAATAGCAGGAGTCAACTTATGTCAAAAAAAAAGCCAGTTTCCCGACTTTTTTTTTGTAACATAGACCCAAATTATTATCCTTGGCTGATAGCATCTACTGGGCAACTATCCACACATGCACTACAATCAATACAGTCTTCTGCAACGATGGTGTATTGATCATCACCTTCATTGATGGCCTCTACAGGACATTCACTTTCACAAGCTCCACACTTAATGCACTCTTCACTAATTAAATGAGTCATTTCTTCGACGCCCCTTTCCTAGAAAGAATCATGTATCCTTTTTAAAAATACCACATCTATCCAGCCTCTGTCAACCAAGTAATTTACTCGGATTAAAACCTTTATGGACGGATAATGGTTACTTCAAATCCCTTATGGACAAGTTCCGCTGCGTACCTTTCAGCATTTTCTAACGTAGAGAAGGCTCCTGTCTGCACTCTAAAAAGTGAACCGTTTGCAAGAATCACTGCTTCATATCCTTCACTCTTTAGCCGCTCGACAAGTGCTAAGGCAAAGGTTTGTTCCGAAAAAGCACCTACCTGGACACGATAAAGACTACTCGTAGCAGGAGTTACTACAGCTGAGACGGATTCTTCTGCAGGTTTTGTCACTGGTTGAGACGTCGCTTCTAACTGTGCTAGTTCGCGATCGATTTGGCTATGGAGAGCACTAGCTTGTTGTTGCTGACCAAAAATCCTTACTGCATACTGACCCATTAAATTTCCAATAAAAATAAAGAGTATACTCACGGTCACCACTGTAATACAAAAAGAAAAACCTTCATGCTGCCAAAATCTTTGCTTTTTTTGTTTGCCCACGAATACCCCTCCCACGCTCACTAGCAAACTCTTCTGTTACACTTCTACCCACCTAATATCTACACCAAGTTAAGCCATTTTCCTCCATTCCTAGAGATTAACCCTTTTATCTCACCAATCAGATATAATGATCCACAAATACAGATCATCTCACTCGAATTGAGTTCGTCTAATGCTTGCTCTAAACTAGGTATGGCAAGTGCCTCAATTCCTTTTGATATCACATACTCCTTAAGTAATTCGGAATCTTTTGCCTGAATTCGACCGTGGCTAGCTTCGGTGAAGATCATCTTTTTTGCCAGCGGTAGTAATACATCAAGTAATGATGCTTCCTTATTCTCCGTCATCCCGACAACGAATGTAAACGTAGCTCCTAATGGCATTAAGGCCTGCAATGAGTTTGCAAGCCCTTGGAAACCAGATACATTATGGGCTCCATCCATAATCACTAA
>SKJB01000137.1 GCA_007116145.1 Limnochordia bacterium
GTATAACCCTCACCGTCCGAGTTTAGATTCTTTGTCAGAATCCGATAAGGAAATGGAGTTAAAAAGACGAAAGGAAGACCTTGATTACGAGGTGTTAGAAGAGATCCCTTATTGGAGTAATGGCGAAGGTTTTATTAGTGGATCTCGGAATCGCCTATATACTTTTAATACGCAGACAAAAACGTATAAGCCCCTTTTGGATGCAGATCTAGCTGTGGAAGGGTTCTGGCTAAGTCCAGACAAGAAGAAGGCCGTGCTAATTGCGTCAACGTTTCAACATAAACAAGGTGTAACTAATTTTCTATACATAC
This sequence comes from Limnochordia bacterium, assembly GCA_007116145.1. Lineage (GTDB taxonomy): Bacteria > Bacillota > Limnochordia > Darwinibacteriales > DTU012 > CSBR16-88. The sequence goes on from SKJB01000137.1 coordinate 312, forward strand.
TGGATTTAAAGGATAATTTGTTGCATAAATTGGCGACAGCGGCATCCTTTTCGTACACTGATGCCTTGTTTATTAATGATCATCAGCTCGTTTGTCTGGCAAGTGAGATGGATCGCTTTGGCCTCAATGAAAACCCGCGTTTTTACACCGTCGATGTCCAAACCGGAAATCATCAGCTGCTTACACCTGATTTCGACTATAGTACCTGGAATTCAGTTGGTTCAGATTGTCGCTATGGTGGTGGTGAGCAAATTCGCGTCGAAAACGAGCTGATCTATTTTGTTACCACCGAAGGGCATTGTTCGCATCTTAACAGGTTGGATCTAAACGGTAATATTAAAAGAATGACAGAAGCGAAGGGTTCTGTGGATGCTTTTGCTGTTCAAGATGCAGAGCTATTATTTATTGGTTTGCGCCAAATGGGACTACAAGAGTTATATAAACTTGAGTCGTCAAAGGAGATACAAGTTACACATTTTAATGATTGGGTGAAGACTGAGAGAGAGATCATTGCGCTTGAGCCATTGCAGTATGAGGCAACGTCTGGGGTTGTGATCGATGGTTGGGTGATGAAACCTGTGGGTTGGCAGCAGGACCAGTACTATCCGGCTATTTTAACTATCCATGGCGGACCTAAAACGGTGTATGGAGACGTTTTCTATCATGAAATGCAATGTTGGGCTCATGATGGGTATTTTGTGTTCTTCTGTAACCCAAGAGGTAGTGATGGTAAGGGCAATGAGTTTGCGGATATTCGCGGCAAGTATGGCACGATCGATTACGACGACATTATGGGGTTTACCGACTTAGTTTTTCGGAACTATTCTAGTATAAATACCAAACAGGTTGGGGTCACTGGAGGTTCGTATGGTGGTTTTATGACCAACTGGATTATTGGGCATACGCATCAGTTTAAGGCTGCAGTGTCTCAACGTAGCATCTCTAATTGGGCTTCTATGGCTTGCTCATCAGACATAGGCTACTATTTTGTTGAAGATCAGATGAAAAATATGCCGTGGGTAGATTACAGTAAGCTGTGGCACGATTCACCGTTAAAGTACGCAGATCAAGTACGTACACCTACATTGTTTATTCATTCTGAGGAAGATTACCGGTGTTGGTTAGTCGAAGGATTACAGATGTTTACTGCTCTGAAGTACCATGGTGTTGAAGCAAGACTGTGTATGTTTCGGGGCGAGAATCATGAACTGAGTCGCAGTGGTAAACCAAAGCCTCGTATGCGCAGGTTGCAGGAGATTATGCAATGGTTTGAGACCTACCTTAGCGATAAAATAGACACTAGGCAATAACCTAGCGTCTATTAGAGTATGCTTTGCTTAACCTTTCGGATTAAATAACTTTCCAGTATAAAAAACGTGTCCCCAAATGGATGCCCAGCGGAAAGCCTGATCTCTAAGCGATGGACGATATGCGGTGTAATCAATAGTGATGGGGTTTGGAAAAAGGCGTGCTAAATTGTAGTAAGTTTCTAAGCTTCCAGTATAGCGATGGTAGTTGGAGGTTTGATTGGGACTCCAATTCGTCATAACGAGTGCCTCCTTTCTTATACTTGACCTACACTGTATGGTATGCATGCAACCATGGATCGGTTGTAGTTCTCAAGGACTGATTTCTGCAATTGATAGATCAGTTCTACCATGTCTAAGCAAAGGAAAATCTCTGCGTATTTGAGTGATTCGCTCTTTACTGATTGTCCCAGTAATTATTTCTTCTTCACCTGTTGCTTGGGCGATAATCTTTCCCCAAGGATCAACGATCATTGAATGTCCATATGCCACGTAGTTATCTCTTGGATTATGAGCAGATGAAGCGCCTACCAGATAGATTTGATTGTCAACAGCTCGTATCCGCAATAAGGCCTGCCAATGGGCGGGACCTGTTTTCATGTTAAATACAGCGGGTAAAAGCAAAATTTCAGCACCCATCTGCGTCAAGGCGCGGGTGAGTTCAGGAAAACGAATATCATAACAGATAGCTAAGCCAATTCGCCAGTTATTAGCATCAAAGCAAACCAGTTGATCTCCTGGTGTCAAGGTCTTGGATTCTTGGATTTTTAGCCCATCAGACAGATGAACATCGAAGAGATGAGTTTTGCGATAGCGCGTTACTAATTCTCCTTTAGGATTAAAAACAAAACACGTATTAAAAATTTTGTCGCTTGATTTTTCAGGGATGGATCCACCCACTAAAAATATCTTGTAGCGTAAGGCCATTTCGGCTAAAAATGTCACTGTTTGACTATTCCCATATTCTTCCGCATAGTCGGGAAACAGACTAATATCGTAGGGACAATTAAACATCTCGGGTAAGATAACCATCTCTGGATCGGGGATGGTCTTTATCAATTCTTCGACTTTTGCCAGATTTTCTTTCTTGCTAGGTTGTACTTGCATTTGAAGTATGGATATTTTCATTGATACTGTACCTCCGAACTGTTGTTTTCTTCGATAACCAAGTTCTATTTACGAACGGAAAAACCCTTTACTCAAAGGAAACATCAAGTTAGCTTAGAGAATATGGTGTTAGTTGGTAATATTAAGTCCTAATCAAACTTGCCCTGATTATTGGGCTTTATCTGAGGTATAATGGATACGAACTAGTTATAGCGTTGATTACGGAGGGGGTTGCAGTTATGCATCAAGAGATACGAATTATCGAATATGAGCCAGGATATGCCAAAGCTCTATCAGATATGTGGAGTCGGAGTGCTGACGGATGGAACGGGGCTAATGTAATGCAAAGCACTGAGTCTGTTCTGCGGGAGCATGAGAATTGTACTCATTTAAATACATATCTAGCGTTAGTAGGCGAGGATGTCGTTGGCTACTGTAGTCTAGAGCGCTTCTTGCGAGATGAAGGAGCTTTATATATCCGTTTACTTAATGTGCGCCCAGATTATCATGGCAAGCGAGTGGGTAAAGCGCTAGTTTTACAATGTGTCCAACGTACTATTGAGCTTAATTACCCGAGACTTGACCTTTATACCTGGCCTGGTAATACCAAAGCAGTACCACTTTATAAGAAGTGTGGTTTCTTTTGGGAAAAGCGCGATGATAGTACGCATCTCATGAACTTCATTCCTACGGTACTCGCAACAGAAGCCGCCAAAGACTTCTTTGCAGACGATGATTGGTATTTGAGCTCCACACGTTGCATCGAAGTTAAACCTGATGGACGGCGAGAAAATGACTTTGATTTTCTAGAATACACATGGCATAAGGAAGGTCATAATTTACGCATCGAGTTTGAACGAACAGGGCGTGGTATTTGCTGTTTAGAAACCGATGATTATTTACTGCGTGTATCCGCTCCTGAACACGGCCTAGTTTTTGGTGCTTTCTACCAAGTTAAGTATGAAATAGTAAATAAATCTAAGCGTCCATTAGACATTGAGTTGAAGGGAGTAAATAATAAGAATATCAGCTTCGCGCTCGACGAAAGGTTTTCGGTAACGGATCAAATATGGATTGAAGGCGAATTTTATGTTGGTCCTATTGAGGAGAAGCAGGATTCGTGGAAAACGCATCCCTTAATCGAGACAGATGCTTTGATTAACGGGAAAGAGGTCTCTTTAAAGCTTGGAATTGAACCGAAGTATCCAGGTCTATTAAGCCTAACAATTCCTGGTGGGTTAAGTTATCTAGGCGCCCATTCGTTCTGTTATATAAACATTGAAAGCAACCTCAAGGACGATGCCATATTTAAATTTGAACTTCCATCATCGCCTGATGTGGAATGGGATCAACGAGAAATTCATGTCAAAGTAGCTGGTAAAGCTAAAGTATCACTACAGGTTGGCTATACACTAAGCAATTACACAACGTTCTATCAACCAGTTCCTATGGAAGCCACACTTGATACGGGAGCCAAAATTGAGTGTAGTACAAAAGTAGGTATCTGTTTTAGAGGTTATGGGACAGGATTAGAACCCCAAGGTGACCACTCGCGCTCAATTATTAATGGGGCATATGAGGTGCGGCTAAATCTCAAGCAGAATAATCTAAGACTTGAACGTATTGGAGCCCCCTTCTATATCTGTTGGTATTTTCCGAAACTCGGCAAACCATTTTCTGACGAATTCTCCAAAAAGGAGCCGGATAAAGTAGAGACAGGTCGGGAAGGCGAATTCATGGTACTTAAGGCATATTATAGCTCTTGTGCCTATCCTGGTCTGCACTTAGTTTCCGTATCGCAATTACGAGCTGATGGATTGTTTAGGCATATGTATGAAGTTGAGAATAGATCAGATCAGATAACCAAAGATGCTGTCAGTTTAAGCAATACCTTCTACTTCGATATGGACAACGGTGTTATTCCTTATCGCGGAAAGTATATCAAGCTGGATGAATCGGTGGATGAGAATGTAACGAGCTGGAATAGTGAAGACATCCACGAGAATTGGCTTTTTAACAGTAACAAACACGGTTTTACGGTAGGGCTTACCTGGGATGAGTCGGATAGAATTAAGTTCGCTGGCTATGATATGTGTTTTGAATACAGTTTTGGTTCGTTATTACCAGACGAACGAAGGCAAACAAAACCTATTTCTGTATGCCTTAACCTATTTAGTGATTGGCAAGCCTTTCGTGGGTATGTGCAAAAAGCAGATGTAGATCACCGCTTAACACAAACAGATAATGTGTTAGACATAATTAATGGCGGAAATCCTTTTGTTAACCAAGAATATTGTCTTAAGACCATAAATTATAAGGTGTGCGGGGGAGAATCGCAGCTTAGGATTAATTCAGCAAGGCAAGCCTTTGAACCACAAGATATTACTATAGGGGCGGATATTAAGCTGCCTGCACCGACTAAGGCTTACGATGACACCTTAGCACTCGTGGTTGATGATGGAAGTCTAGAGTATCAGCGCAAGCGCACGTTGTTTTGTCTAGGAAGTACACCCGTAGAAATTGGAAGCTTTGTAGAAAAGGATCAATTGGTTCATTATGCAGATAATGGTGTGGTGAGACTAAAGGTAGCGGCAGAATTTGCCCCAACCTTATATTCCTTGCAGACAAAAGATGGAGAGTGGCTCGATTCGTCCTTTCCGATACCAGGTATGAAGGCCTGGTGGAATCCGTGGGCAGGTGGATTTGAGACAGAGTTAAATGGTATACCCATGGAAGTAGCCCTTAAAGAGCAGCGTCACGCAGAAGCGTGTCAACTCACAGATAACTTTGGAAATGTTTGGCAAGGGATTGTTACAACGCTAACGATTGCAGAGAATGAAAAGCGTAAAGGGGCTACACTGCGTTATTATTATTTACTGCTACCTGGTAGTTCTGTGGTTTGTCATGTGGTGGAAGTACACCAAAAAACGGGCTACTACATGGATCGTGTCCCCATTAACCATGTGTTTTTTCTTGCAGGTAGTCAAGACTTGGCCAAGACGTGGATCGTTTTAAACGGAAATAACTGTGGAATGATGAAACTAAAAGCCGGTCAAGAGGATCGCCATATTTCGACAAAAGATGGTATTATGTGTGGTTCCGATGATAGAGAGCAAAAAGTATTGATTTATGGGGGACTAGATAGTTCGAGTACGTATGCATCTGTCAGCAAGCATTTTGTACGTGTTAATGTAGGGAAGAGCATCTCCGTAGCTGATGGTCACCGTATCTTTACAGCTCCAGTTTTTCTCGTAATCAGTGATGGGTATATGATGGCTAAGCAACTAGAGAACTTAAGTCAAATACAATTTAAGTAGGAGGTGTGGTATGTGTTTACAAGTGATTGATACGCATGTACATTTTTCTAACATCCAATCTTTCAGTAAAACAGCGAAGGAAATCTCTTATTTAGACTACTCGAAAGCTGGATTTGAAGAGGAGTTTTCACATGCCGATGTGGTCTATGCAGTGGCGATGGGGTTGCAGGAGACATGTCCTGGGAGTTTCCCAGATCATAGTGCTGCGAATCCAATGATGATTGACCTCAATCACGATAGGCCACAGCGCTTAGCGTGTTGTCCAGGAATAAATCCGATGCAATTGAGAGTGGATCGTCGCAAGGAGTTAGAGCAAATAGCAGCAGTGCTATCGGAGCCCTGGGTCGTGGGGATAAAGATCTATGCTGGTTATTATCCATTCTATGTTCATGACCCAATCTACAGTCCAGTGTATGACTTAGCCGAGAAGTTTCAGCTCCCAGTTGTAATTCATGGCGGAGCCACCTATGCACGGAATGCTCTTTTGAAGTACTCCCATCCGCTCGAAGTCGATGAGCTCGCTGTGCAACGGCCTAATATAAAACTTGTAATCGCCCACTTAGGAGATCCATGGGTAATGGATACTGCAGCTGTCTGTGCTAAGGATCTAAATGTCTATAGTGATTTATCTGGTCTATTTGTCACTGATAGTTTCGGCCTTGAGCAGGTGGAACAGAACGATCTTCTGGTTAACCAATTTAAGAAAGCGATGGTCTATACGGACAACTATAGCAAATTTCTCTTTGGCTCAGATTGGCCTTTAGCGCCTGTGGCTCCCTATATTCGGTTTGTTCAGAGTCTTGTTCCAGCACAATACCATCAGCAAGTGTTTTATGAAAATGCGTTGGATGTTTTTGGGCGGTTAGACACATTAATCGTGAAGAGATAATGAGATCCTAGCAAGGCAATTACTTCCTTTGCTAGGATCTCTAAATATGGAGTTAGTGGCTATTAGTTAATGAATCTTTAAAACATTAGTCAATATTGCCTCGGAAGAACCGGTGGTTACCGATATCAATAATTGGTGTCTGTTTCCAGACCCAATTATTCCTGTTCGCTACTTTTGCTGGTGCAAAGAAACCAGTAGCACCATTGGAGGGATCCCATCCTACTAAGGCATCTAGCACGGCATTTTTCGCGTTGGGTGCAGCTGATAGATTGATAGAACCATCAGCAACTGGGGAGTATTGAACCACTCCATTAACTCGTTGAACAATAACTCCCCGCAGTGTGTTAGGATAATTGTGATGGAGAACTCGATTCAGTACAGAAGCGGCGACGGCGACCTGACCGCGATAGATTTCTCCGCGGGCTTCCGCATGGACAAGTCTTGCAAACAAGTCTAGGTCTGCATGGTTGAAGATGACTGTCATGGGGACTTGCACGACATTATTGCCAGGTTTAATTGTTACACTAATTTCTTTGTTATGATAAAATGCTTTTGAAACTCGCACTTTATAGTTTCCTGTCGGTAGATTGCTGGCTTGGAATAAACCATTGCGAATAGCTATCGTCTTTCCATTGACCGTTGCAGTACCAGACCAAAAACTTAATCCGCTGACACCATCAAAGACTGTACCTGTGAGGGTACCAAACTGGGGAACTGTCTCACCTCCATTACTGCCTTCGCTATCTGTTTCGTCGTTTGGCGGACCACCATCCCCTGGAATCACAGGGGTGGTTGTTCCTATTTGGCAACCAGTTAACGCGAGCAGTAAAATAAGTAGTAATAAGTGAAAATAAGTTCGCTTTTTTCGCATTCATTATCATTTCCCTTCTTGTTAGGCATTTACCAGAGATGTAAGAATTTCTCTGTATTACCTTAATTTCTGTATGACAGCAGATATCCCTGTAGGGAGTTGCTGGTAATCGAGAACATGCCTTGATTGTCGAATTCTATATTTTTCTCACGAACAACCTAGATGAAAAAGGATATTTTGCAAAACTATCCAATTCATTCGTAATGGAAGTGCAGTCTTAAGTTCTAGGAGGAAAAACGTAAGTGCGTACAGGTTTAATTGATTTAGTTGTTAATAAGGCAAAAGAAGCAGGTGTTGTCGAAGATGATCAAACAGAGGTCTTACATTATGGTCTCATTGCTGGCACCCACCTCTTTAGTGGTATCTTGCTTGTCATGGCTGTAGGTTTGCTCCTTGGCACATGGCGTTCGATGCTACTTGTCTGTTGTATTGCTGTTCTATTCCGTCATGTATCAGGAGGGGCGCATCTCAATTCTCCATATAAGTGTTTGTTGTATAGTGTTTCCGCCTTTACCATGGCTATCTGGCTGGGTGAACGCCTAGCCGAAAAGATAGTCACACTATCGCAAGGGAGCCAAATGTTTTTAGCTCTCAGTGGGGTTTTTCTGCAATTAGGGTTTGGCCTCTTAGTGGTCGACCTCTATGTTCCTGTCGACCATGTTAATCGTCCCATTACCAACGTAAATGAGCGGAATCGATTTCGTCAACTGTCATTTTTGGGAGTTATTGCTGTTAGCATCCTTTTTCTTTGCCTTGTTTTGTTTAAGAGTAGTTGGTGTATATCCTTAGCTATTTTCATTGTTTTCTTTCTACATCTCATCTCACTAACTCCTGTCGGTCTAGCTTGGTTTCGGTTTATTTCAGGTTTATCATTTAAGGAAGGAGCGGATGATTAATGAAAACAGCATTACTAAAAGTTGTCTGTGCCATTGGTATGGTGCTAGCGGTGTCAACGGCTGCTGGTGCCTGTCTGTCTTGGGCGTATCAACCAGAGGTTCCTAGTAAGCTATTAAAGAGCTGATTGCGGTATGCGTTAGGGAGTGAGTTGTGATTGAGTCCGTGAACCTGGATTTCGGGTTCACTTTTTTTGTTTTTAACCTCTGAACAAAGGGTTCTGGCAACATTTGTCAAAGTAGGTAGATGTGACAATGTCAAGCTATCAACAGTACGTTAGTTCTTCTACTTACCCCAAAAAACGATCGGAGGATAATTATATGCTAACAACACTTTTGTTCTATATTCCAGCCACATTAGTGTGTAACTACGTTGTCTTGAGAGTTCTAGGTGTTGATTACAATACCAGGAAATTGTGGGTTTTTGCGTTCCTCCAAGGGGTGATGCTATACATTTTGCGAAATGTCGTTGGGGCTATGGGTTGGCACATTGTAATTCAAACAGTAAGTCACACGGTGCTATTTTACTATTTGCTGAAGATACCTATTCTAATGGCTATGCTTGTTAAGGCTATTGGATTTATGTTGGTTATGTTCGGGGAAGTTACGATTGGACCGATAGTTTTGAGATACTATCACCTAACCCTAACAGAAGCGCTGGCTATTCCATGGGTGCAAGCCACTACGGGCTGGTTAGTATATCTTCCAACCGTACTAATTGCTTTAGGCTTTGTTGTGATGGATTACATCAAAGGCAGGCGTAAAGAGGGTGATTTACAGATTGAAGAAACAAATTCTATTTGATAGTGTATTTATTGTTGTTGGTTTTACCCTTCTTGTTATATTAATGGGCTTAGGTAGTTATCAATTTTTAGAATCAGATGAAGTTAACGAGTATCTTTTAGTCATTATACTATATTTTGGTCCTTTCTTTTTATCTCTTGTCGGATTTTTTTTGTACAATCGTATCCAGCAAACCATGCATGATCAACAAATAATTCAAACTCGTGAGAAGGAGTTGAATATCCAGAGGCATGCCGTCGATACCCTGCGCGAACAACGTCATGATATGCTCAATGAATTAGCTCTGATTTCTAGCTACATACAATTAGGGCGACTAGAAGCTGCTCTACGGTGTGTAGAACTAGCGTCGGCTAATTTGTCCGATAAGTACAACTACTGTATTTTACCCTATGATGCTTGGTTAACTGTAATTGCTAATAAGCAGCAAGAAGCACTAACGAAAGGAATTGATTTTCGTGTTTCCCTTGATGGTGATGTTCCTACAGATGCTGCGGAGCAACGCCTGCTTCCGCGCTTAGTGGGTAATCTATTAGATAATGCATTTGAAGCAGCTAGTAAACAGTCGAGTCCAGTGGTGTCCTTTGTCTGGAAAGTTGAAGATGATTATCGGCTTCTGTATGTAAAGAATACAGGGCCAGAACTGCCGCAGGGTGTCCTCGAAAAAATTTTGGCGTCGAGATATACCTCTAAAGAGGGTGGAAATCATGGTTGGGGACTTCGAATATGTCAAAAAATTGCCTGTGAACTAGGAACAACGCTAGAATGTACAAGTGATCAAGACACAACCTGTTTTTCGCTGACACTAGCTAAGCCCCAGATAGAATCAGGTGAGGAGCGTGATATTCTTTGAAGGAACATATTCGTTCCTATAGAAGTTGTGTTTGGGGAGAGGTTGAAATTGTCAAAACAAAGGTTCGCTGATAATGCAAGAAAAACTCCAACTGTCTTGGAGTTTTTCTTGCATTTTATGCAGTATCTGGTTATAATTACAATATCATATATCGATATCGGGATATGATAAGGGGGGTATCATGGAAGATAAGATTCTACGGAAGCTATTTTTAGGATTTATGCATATCCATATCCTGCATCATGCGCGACAGAAGCCTTTCTATGGTTTGTGGATGATTGAGGAACTACAAGAACATGGTTATCTAATAAGCGCTGGTACGCTCTATCCGATGTTGCGGGATATGGAACAAGGTGGACTTTTAGACGTGGATTCTGTAATTGTTGGAGGTAAAGTTCGAAAGTATTATGCCATTACGGCGAAAGGTGAAAAGGTTCTCCTCCAAGCTAGCGAGAAGTGTAGAGAACTCTTTAAAGAGATTAGTAGATGAAGGGTAGGTTAGTGGGATGTTTCGCTTAGAAAAGGTGCGCTATAAACATATTCTTAATATTGAGAAGCTAGAAATTCCAGAGAGAAAAGTTGTTTGTGTTTTCGGTGAAAGTGGGGCAGGAAAGACAACGCTACTGCGTCTTTTGAATCACTTAATTTCAAGTGACAGTGGACAGATCTTTATGTATAACGAAGATATAACCCAATTAGATCCGATTCAATTACGGCGAAGGGTGGTTATGCTTCCTCAAACTCCTATTGTATTTGCAAGCAGTATCAAAGCAAATCTATTAGCAGCCATTGAATTCTCACAGAAGACTGTCCCGACAGACGAGGTAATGCAGGATGTTCTCTCCTTTGTGAAGCTTGCTAAGGATTTGACGACGCAAGCACAGAAACTATCAGGCGGCGAGAAGCAAAGAATGGCACTGGCTCGGGTTCTGTTGCTTGAACCTGATGTCTTATTACTTGATGAGCCCTCAGCTGCGTTGGATGAGGAGACCGAAAATATTGTGATTAGTAAAATCGTGGAGTATGTCAAACAGAAAAATCGGAGTCTAGTTATGGTGACGCACTCCAAAAAGGTTGTCTCCGACTATGCTGATTATACAATTGAGCTAGAACAAGGAAGAGTTAAGAGAGCAGGGGTGACGGCATGTCTACTGGAAGCGTAATTGATATTGGTTTTTGGCAATTAGCATCGGCCTATGTGTTTATTGGGTTGCTCTTATTTATTGTGCGGGCGCGCGGGATTAACCGTGAGAAAGAAATCATTATTGCTTCAGTACGCATGACAATTCAACTTGTATTAGTTGGTTATCTTCTCGCGTATGTGTTCGAAAACAATCACCCACTGTGGACGATTATCATGCTTGCGATAATGGTAACGTTTGCGATTTTTAATATCTATAAGCGTGTCCGTGTCCCGCTAACTTTGCGCGTGAAACGGATTATTGCCTTTGCGATGGCTAGTGGGACATTATTTAGTTTAGTATATTTCTTGCTCGTTGTGCTCCGGGTGTACCCTTGGTACGATTCTCGCTATTTTATTCCCATTGCAGGGATGATTATTGGAAATTCTATGACTGGTATCGCTTTAGGTGTAAACCATTTAGTAGAGGGAATACACAAGCAATGGGCTACAATTGAAGGCTCTTTAATGCTAGGTGCAACACCACAGATGGCAGTAAAGGATATTGTTAATGATGCGTTTGACTCAGCTCTTCTTCCGACAATTAATTCGATGGTAGGAATGGGGATTGTCTTTTTACCTGGCATGATGACAGGGCAGATTCTCTCTGGGGTTTCACCAGTAACGGCCATTCAGTATCAAATTGCGATTATGCTAGGGATTGTTGGCAGTGTGGCGTTGACAGTGATTCTTTTTGTCCATTATGGCTATCAGGCATACTTTAACAGTCGTGCGCAGTTAGTCGAAGTGACCGAATCGGCATAACTGGAATTTTTATGAAAACTTCATTGATGGAAGAGGTATTTCACTTTTTTAACCGAAACTAATTAGAAGATGGATATTACCATTAGCCACGACCCATGATTTTCGGCCATATGGGATACACTAGCAAAAATCACGTTTGCTTATGGACTAATCGTAGCAGTGTGATATAATTAGTGGTGTATTTTATAGTTTTTTATAGTAATATTGCATTAGATTCTAATGGTGAGCGGAGGAGAAAGATGCGCTTAAAGGAGTTAAAAATTGGTAATTTAACCGTTCCTATTCCCATAATTCAAGGAGCAATGGCTGTACGTATTTCTACAGCACCTTTAGCTGCAGCAGTAGCTAACGAGGGTGGCATTGGATTAATTGCAGGAACTGGAATGTCGTTGGAAGAATTGCGGAATGAGATTCGTAGAGCCAGGAAACTAACAAGCGGAATTATCGGAGTGAATGTACTCTTTGCGGTTTCCGAATTTGCTGGCTTAGTAAAAACGGCCTTAGCCGAGGGTGTGGATTTAATTGTGTCAGGAGCTGGTTTTTCACGTGATATGTTTAGTTGGGGAAAAGAGTACAACACCCCAATTGTTCCTATTGTATCATCAGCAAAATTAGGACAAATGGCTGAGAGGCTAGGCGCTTCTGCAGTGGTGGTCGAAGGCAAAGAAGCTGGTGGTCATCTTGGGACAGATCGGCCGATGAAAGACATTTTACAGGAAGTCAAAAAGGCTGTGGGAATTCCAGTTATTGGAGCAGGCGGAATAGTCGATGGTTATGATATCATTGAGGTGATGGAATTAGGGGCTGATGGTGTGCAGATGGGTACTCGCTTTGCTGCTAGCGAGGAATCGAATGCATCAAAAGAGTTCAAGGATTTATATGTGCGAGCGACAGATGATGATGTAGTTCTTATTAACTCGCCGGTTGGATTATTAGGGAGGGGAATTCGCAACCCATTTTATGAGTTAATAGAGGGGGACAAACGTGTTAAAATAGACGCCTGTGTAAATTGTCTTAAGCGTTGTTCCCATAAGTTTTGCATTATGGACGCACTCAATCATGCTACACAAACTGGAGACTATAATAAAGCACTGATTTTCTCTGGTGAAAAGGTGGGTAAGATTACGGAAATCCTGCCAGTAAAGAAAATATTTGAGAACCTATTAGAAACTGTTCACGCTCATAACAACTGAGTGAAAAGTGTAACCCGTCTAGGTTGTGAATAGACGAGTTACACTTTTATAGTGAGCAATATTTAGCTATAGGTAATGGTTCCATAGAGGAATTATTTATTTCTTAGAGACAACGACTCGATTTCTCCCCGTCTTTTTTGCCTCATAAAGGGCTTGATCTGCTTTTTTTATTAACTCATTCCAGGATGTGGAACCACATTCTCGCGGAAAAATCGCAGCAGCCCCCACGCTCACAGTAATCACATTATGTACACTAGATTCTGTGTGCGGAATTTTTAAATCTTCAATATTCCGGCGCACGCATTCACCGACAAATTTCGTGCTCTTAATATTTGTTTTCGGGATGATCAGGGCAAACTCTTCGCCCCCATACCGAGCAACAAAATCTGCAGGTCTGTGTAAAGACTGGTTTAGATCATTTGCCACATTTTTGAGAGTATCATCTCCTGCTTGGTGCCCGTATGTGTCGTTATATTGTTTAAAACAATCAATGTCTACCATGAGCAAGCCCAAGCAAGTAGATTCTCGGTAACTTCGTTGCCATTCCTTTTTTAAGATCTCATCAAAGGCTCGGCGATTCGGGATGCCTGTTAGACCATCGAGCGTCACAAGGCGGGACAATTCTCGATTGGCTAGTTCTAATTCGTGTTTCAGTTCAAGGAGTTCGCGTTCGTGAGCTTTGACTTTGTCCATTTCTTGTTTTAATGTTATAGCTGAATTAACACGGGCTAATAATTCTATTTTTCGTATAGGCTTTAAGATATAGTCAACGGCACCCGCTTGATATGACTCTTCTAAGCGTGATTCACTAGTGTCGGCAGTCATGATCATTACAGGTATATCTGGTATACTAGGATCCTTTTTGATCACTTGGCAAGTCTCAGGACCGCTCATACCTGGCATCATAACATCCATAAGGATTAGATCGATTGTTTTCGCATTAGTACGGAGGAAAGCTAGAGCCTCTTCTCCACTAGAAGCTGTAAATATATCTTGATATCCAGCTAATTGCAAGAAGTGTTTGACAAATGCCAAAATAGATCGAGAATCATCGACAACAAGAATACTCATAGTACGCCACCTCCAATCGCTTCTTTTTTTATTCGAGTTGTCAAAGACAGATCCCTTTTTTCTTAAACTTTTAGTTAAATATCTTTCTCAAAACAGGATAACATGGTTTCGTCGTAGAATGCAGTGAGGTGATCGTGTGACTATCATTGCAAAATTAAATGTAAACCACATATAATGTAGAACAGAGTACAAAGAGAGGTTGGTCTATTCGTATGCAGAGTCTAAGTGCGGAAGAAATAGTTATCATTAAAGAGATAGTGGCAAAACATGTGGGTTCACCGGGTTCAGCAATTCCAATACTCCAAGAAATTCAAAAAGAGTTAGGATATGTTTCGACTGCTTTTTTACGGCAAGTAGCGGAATTGACCGAAACTCCCGCTAGTGATTTGTATAGTATTGTAACGTTTTATTCTCAGTTTCGCTTGGAACCCTTAGGCAAAAATTATATTCAAGTTTGTCATGGTACCGCATGTCATTTAGCTGGTGCAGAGCGAATTACTGACTCGTTAGAACATGAAACCAAAACAAAGTGTGGGTGCACAAGCGAGAACGGGGAATTTACACTGGAAAAAGTGGCCTGTGTCGGCTGCTGTAGTCTAGCACCAGTTGTCAATGTTAATGGAGAGACGCACGGTCGACTAACTCCTGAAAAGACAGCCAAGGTGATTGAGAATCTCCGTAACAAAGGAAATGAGGGGAATGGAGATGTACTACGTTAAAGTAGGTTTAGCCAGCTGTGGTATTGCAGCCGGTTCTGCTGCTGTCTATGAGCGATTTCAACAGGAATTGACCCCAGATGTAACACTACAGCCGACTGGGTGTTTAGGCATGTGCTATTGCGAACCACTTGTGGAAGTAATCAATTCCACAGGAGAACGCTATCTATATGGCAATGTAACGGATAAGGATGTACTTCGGATACTTTCTACTCATATTAGAGATGGTAATCCTGTTACCGAATTGCTAGTAGATGCACCGTCAACGAGTGATGATGACCGAGTCTATTTTGCTAAACAGTCGCGTTTTGCCTTGCAAAACTGTGGTGTTATTAACCCAGAGGACATAGAGAGTTACTTTCTTGTCCGTGGTTACGAAGGACTAAAAAAAGCCTTGTTAAATATGAGCTCAGAGCAGGTCATTCGTGAAGTGGAGCAGGCTGGTTTACGAGGCCGCGGCGGCGCTGGATTTCCTACTCATTTAAAATGGACTCTGACTCGTAAGGCTGCTGGAGAACAAAAATATATTGTTTGTAATGCAGATGAAGGAGATCCAGGTGCATTTATGGACCGAAGCATTCTTGAGAGTGATCCCCATTCTGTATTAGAAGGTATGTTACTAGCTGGATATGCTATTGGGGCGAGCAAAGGTTATATTTATATACGCGCTGAGTACCCATTAGCAATAAAACGCTTGCGTACAGCGATTAACCAAGCCCGACAACATGAGTTATTAGGAGCTGCTGTTTTGGGTTCGAATTTTGCTTTTGATATCGAAATTCGTGAGGGTGCAGGGGCTTTTGTTTGTGGAGAAGAAACAGCACTATTAATGTCGATTGAAGGCAAACGAGGAATGCCCCGTTTTCGCCCGCCGTACCCAGCAGAAAAGGGCCTGTTTGGTTGCCCTACATCCATTAATAATGTTGAAACTTTGGCGAATGTCCCTCGTATTATCGATCTAGGGTGTGAAGCTTTTAATCGATATGGTACAGAAAAGAGTAAAGGGACAAAAGTCTTTGCTTTAGCAGGTAAAATTAAACGGGGCGGGTTAGTGGAGATACCTATGGGCACTACAGTGAACGAATTGGTGTTCTCTATTGGTGGAGGAATCTCCACCGGGAAAGCCTTCAAAGCGATTCAAACAGGTGGTCCGTCAGGTGGTTGTATACCTGCTCAATTAGGCGATACTCCAGTTGATTATGAAAGTCTTAATAAGATTGGTGCCATTATGGGATCTGGTGGTTTGTTAGTGATGGATGAAGATACTTGCATGGTGAATCTAGCCCAGTACTTCCTGACCTTTGCGCGAGAGGAGTCGTGTGGTAAGTGTTCCTTTTGCCGTAGTGGCACTGAACAGATGCTACGAATATTGAATCGGATTACGAGTGGAATGGGTCAACTCTCAGACTTGGATTTACTAGCCGATCTTGGTGAAAAGATTAAGATAGGATCGATGTGCGGATTAGGTCAAACAGTGCCAAACCCAGTGCTGACAACCCTTAAGTATTTCCGCCATGAGTATGTGGCTCATATCCAAGATAAAGTTTGCCCTGCTAAGCAGTGTAAAGCCCTAATTGACTATCAAGTGCTAGCCGCAGACTGTCGGAGCTGTGGAATATGTAAGAAGAGTTGTCCTGTAGGTGCCATTATAGGTGAGAAAAAGCAGGTTTATACAATTGACAGTTCGAAGTGTATTCGCTGTGGGCTTTGTGTTAATAGTTGTAAATTCCACGCCATAGAGGTTTTTTCATTACCAAAAGAGGTTGCAGTATGTATGGAGGTGCAGAGTTGAGTATAGTAAATATTACAATTAATGGGAAGAAGCTACAAGCTCAGGCTGGTAAGAATCTACTAGAGGAAGCTCTTGCATTAGGAATAGATATCCCTCATCTTTGCTATGACCCAAGAATAGCCCCATTTGGATCGTGCCGCTTGTGTTTTGTGGAAGTAGTAGGCCGACCGAATCCCATCCCTTCTTGTTCACTGCAAGTAACGGAGGGAATGGAGATAATAACTGAGAGCGAAAGTGTTCGTCAGTTACGCAAAATGGCTTTAGAGCTAATAATGGCCGAGCATTGTGGTGACTGCCTAGCTCCGTGTCGTAAAGCTTGTCCCGCGGACGTAGATATCCAGGGCTTTGTAGCCCATTTAAATAACCAACAATATGATCTGGCGGCCGATCTGATACGGGAGAAAATGCCGCTACCATCAATCTGTGGTCGAGTTTGTCCGCGGTTTTGTGAGAAAGAGTGCCGACGCAATGTAGTTGATGAACCTGTCGATATCTGCGGTTTAAAACGGTTCGCTGGAGATTTGTGGCTGGGTAAATCTAACCAAGCTCCTGATCCTAAGCCTGATTCTGGACATCGGGTCGCTGTAGTCGGTGGGGGTCCTGCGGGATTGACAGCAGCCTATTTTCTAGCAATGCAAGGGCATCAAGTAAGTCTCTACGACGCTGGTCCTCACTTAGGTGGAATGCTACGTTACGGTATTCCTGAATATCGTTTGCCTAAAAGCTTGCTCGATCAGGAAATTGCAGTGATAACGAACCTCTGTAAGGAAATTCACCTTGGCAAAGTCTTGGGTCGAGATTTTTCCTTGACAGACTTAAAAGAATCCTATGATGCAGTATTTTTAGGTGTGGGTTGCCAAGAAGCACAGCAACTTGGGTTAGAGAACGAAGCATTAACTGGTGTTTATACTGGAATCGAATTTTTACGCGATGTTGTGGAGGGCAATGCTCCGATCATCGGTAACCGCGTTGCTGTGGTGGGTGGTGGAAATACTGCCATGGATGCAGCGAGAACAGCTATACGCCAAGGCGCCCAAGAAGTAATGGTGATCTATCGCCGTTCGCAAGCGGAAATGCCAGCAGAACCGATTGAAATTCAAGAAGCCATGGAAGAAGGAGTGCAA
Source organism: Limnochordia bacterium (assembly GCA_007116145.1). Classification (GTDB taxonomy): domain Bacteria; phylum Bacillota; class Limnochordia; order Darwinibacteriales; family DTU012; genus CSBR16-88. Next base: position 18,191 of record SKJB01000137.1, read on the forward strand.
TTCCATTTCTTGACCAATCCTCAAGCGTTTATTGGTGACGGCAAAATTGCAGAAGTTCAGTGTGTGTGTATGGAATTAGGTGCTCCCGATGCCTCTGGTAGAAGGAGGCCTGTCGAAGTTGCGGGTAGCGAGTTTTTGCTCCCTGTGGATACAGTTATACTCGCAATTGGGCAGAAGGTTGAGCAAGAATTAGTAGAATCCCTGGAGTTACCCACAACGAATTGGGGAACGGTTTTGGAGTCCTCGGTTTGTGGTTTGCCAGCCCATGATGGCGTTTTTGTGGCAGGTGACTGCATCAGTGGAGCAGCTACTGTTGTTGAAGCTGTGGGTGCGGCTCGCATGGTAGCGATGGAGATGAACGGGTACCTGCAGGGTCAGCCTTTCAAAGAAAAGCAGAGCTTTGCGATTAGCAAGGGCGGATTAGATGCAATTGATCCGAAAGAATTTACTGATGTTCCCCATGCCCCGCGGGTGCATGGGAGTCACCTTTTGATCGAAGAACGGAAGCTAAGTTTTTCTGAATACTCCCTCGGGATTTCTGCCGACGAAAGTGGACAGGAAGCTATTCGGTGCTTAGAATGTGGTTGTGCAGATGTTAATCAGTGTACCCTGCGAGAACTTGCCACCGAGTATCAAGTTGATGGTAAATGTTTTGGTTATAGCCAGAAGCGTCACGAAGTTAATGATGACCACCCTCATATTGTCCATGATGCGGATAAATGTATATTATGTGGTAAATGCGTGCAGTTATGTAAGGAAGTGGCTGGAGTTAGCGCTCTAGGTTTTGTCCATCGAGGATATGATACAGTGGTTGCACCCGCTCTTGGCTTACCATTAGCTGATGTGTGTACATCATGTGGTGATTGTGTCTCGGCTTGTCCCACAGGGGCTCTTACCCAGAAGGTGCCTTGGGTGAGACGTGGACCATGGGCCAACGAGCGTATTGTCGAGACTACGTGTTTACAGTGTGATTTAGGATGCGCCTTGCATCTCCATCTTGTGGGAGATAGGATTATCAAAGCAAGTTCTCCCCTTGCCCATCCCGTAAGCCAAGGGAGTTTGTGCAAAAAGGGTATGTTTGATTATGATTTTGTCTATGATGCTAAGCGCATAAAAACGCCCCAGGAAAAAGTTAGTGGTGAGTACCAGGAAGTATCCTGGGATAAGGCTTTTACCACGATAGTGGACAGGTTACAACAAGTACAAGCAGAGTATGGGTCTGACAGTATAGCTGTATTCGTGTCTCCACGCTTGACAAATGAAGAACAGTTTTTAGCGAAAAAACTAGGGCAACAGGCCTTGTTAACGAAACAGATTGTTAGCACTCGCACTGCTCACTACCGAAGTGGGTCACTAACGTATATGGATATTGAGACAAGTGATTTTGTGTTGGTTCTTAGTAAACAGATAATGGCAGACTATCCCGTTGTCGCGAAGCGGATTCGCAAAAGTCAGGCGTCTAAAGACGACGTGATCATTATCAGTAATTTAGCCACTACAACTGCTTCTGAAACGGAGACCATTATCAGCCGCTATATGTTAGCGCGCAAACCTGTGATTGTTGTTGATAGCGAAACCTTGACCGAAGCGCAACAGGTCTGGATAGATAGAGTGTTAGCAGCAAAAGGTTCTACAGATCAACAGCGGGTAATGTATCTGTCAATGGGTGGAAACACTCGTGGTCAACGATTAATGGGAATTGAACCCACTTTTAGTAACCGATTAAGTACTAGTATTAAAGCGGCAATTATCATTGGTGATGATTTAGAGCATTTACCCCATGGGTGCACAAGTGATACCTTTACTATTGGAATTACTGCCAATGGGCAAACGGATTTAGCGTTTGATGTAGTATTACCTGCTGCTACGTTTATTGAAAGTGAGGGTACGGTCATTAACGCGGAAGGTCGCATTCAGCATCTGAAAGCAGCCAACCATTCCCCGAGTGGTTTTGAGAATTGGGAGATAATCAATGAACTCTACCAGAGGCTTGGTGTAGCAAGCAACATTTGTACTGTAACCGATATTTTTGCTGAAATGGTCACTGTCACTGATTGGGATACAAGTGCTGACAAGATTGGTTAAAGAATAATAAAGGCACCTAAATTAATAGGTGCCTTTATTATTCTATTCGAGATTATACGCGATGGGCCATTCACCTTCGGGTGTAATCTCTCCGAAGAGCACCCCGGCGGTTACTTCGATATTATCTGGAGTGGTAGCAAAGGTGATAATGACATTTTTTGCTTCATCAGGAACTGATAGTTTATACGGTGTATTACTGATTACGATAATCTTCTTGTCGTTGTATTCCTTGCACAGCTCATTAATGAAATCACCGTTAACGATGCGACCACGGATGTAGAAGTTTGTGATAATAATTGTATCGTAGTCTTTTATGCGTCTTCTGATCGTTTCTTTATCGTCCTCGTCGAATCGATAGGATGTCTCTTGATAATCTAGACTACGTGTATACTTTATACAGTGTTTAAATAAAACACCCGGGTGCCACTGTGCATTATTTGGTGTGTCGTTTAATTGCTCGATCAACAAGGCTTTCTCGTCCTTTTGTATAGGTAGCGAGTTTTGCTGCTCGCGGGCTACGAGTACTGACTTCTTAGCGACTAACTTCGATAAGAAAACGATTTTTTCATCACGAATAACCGCTTCTGGATCTTCATCAACAATCGATCCCTGGGTGAATAAATCATACTTATATTTAGTGTTTAGCACCCGATATACTTTTCTATTTAAGTCTGCTTCACTGATTCGTCCGCTTTCTACAAACTCACGTATAGTTGTAAAGGTATCGTCGACTAATTGGTTTTCTGCTTTCATCAGAACTAAGTCTGCACCTACTTCTAATGCCATGGCACATGCGCGCGGAACTCCGTACCTTGTGGCTATTGCGCCCATTGTCATACTATCTGTGGTAATAACACCATCGTATCCCATTTCGTCGCGGAGTAAACCGGTAAGAACCTTTTTACTTACGGTGGCAATGTGATCAGGATCTATGGCGGGAAAAATACTATGTGCGATCATAATCGATGGTAAGAGATCCAGCTCAATTAATACTTTATATGGCAACAATTCGCGTTCTAGCAGAGTTTTCTTATTCACGTCAATGATCGGTAATTCAAAGTGTGCATCCACAGGAGAGTCGCCTCGACCTGGAAAATGCTTGCCACACGCAATTAGTCCCCCTTCTTTATAGCCTTTACAGGCTTCAATAGCATACTCAATGACTTCGTCTACTCGATCAGAGTAAGCACGGGTATAGATTTCTGGATTTCTTGGATCAGAATTAATGTCTAGAACGGGTGAATGGATCCAACTAAATCCAACAGAGCGCCCTTGCCTGGCCACTGCTTTTGCTACCTGGTAAGCAAGTTTACTATCGCCAGTCGCGCGTATTCCCATTGGTTTAGGGAATAGATTAACTCCGCCGAAGTTATAATTAGCGCTCGTTCCCCCTTCCTGATCATACGAATAGTGTAGAGGCAATCCGAGAGGACGTTGCATAGCAATCTGTTGTAGTTCTCGAAGAGTTTGCTGATACTCACGAGCTGTTGTATAAGGAGGCTTAACCCCTTTCTTGAATCCGGTCTCTGAAGCGACGCTCACAATGGTTTTCCCACTTTTTGGATCTACATAGTTACCAAAAGTACGTGCATGAGGTGTAAGTCGTAGTCCACCGCAATGATATTTTTCGATAAAGTCATAGATGTGCGGTCTAACCAAAGTTCCGCAAAATCCTAGGGTTAACAATGATCCGATTTTTTGTTCTAAACTCATTTTGTTTATTAGGCTGATAATATACTGATTCTGTTGTTCCACGTATTCACACCCTTGTTTAAATTTTATATGATGTTTCATCATATACGTTAAGTTTAGTATACATTACTCGTTGTTACTATAACTAAATTATGATAAAATGTTCTTAAATTACGGTTTATCACCGTTGCAAGGAGTTTTGTCGGTGCATTAGAAGGAGTGGAGACATTTGAGGGTTGATAATTACTTGAGTCTAAGCCATCCTATCCATCTACATTTTCATAATCAGAGTAATGCTAGCTATCATAATTTGCATTCACACGAAGGAATAGAGTTCCTATATATTCATAAAGGTACTGGTCAGGTCGTTATTGAGCAACATTTATATGAAGTGAGTCCTGGGACTCTGTTTGTTTTTCGGCCGTTTGAATTGCACCATGTTGCGATGGAAGGCAGTGATACCCATCCCTATGTGCGCTCTGTTTTTAATTTTCGACCTACTGTGATTGAGCAGTATATTGGCACTTTCCCAGCATTGCAGTCGTTTTTCCTAAACATTTGGAATGGAAAATCAGAAGACCGGGTTCTGACTGACTTACCTAAGTGTGAAGTAAACGCATTTTTTGAGATTCATAAGCAGCGGTTTACTGCAACTGAATCAAAAGAAGAGATACATGAATACGCTCTTTTTATTATAGCTTTTCTGCATTACATTCGGTTCTATTGGGAACAACAAAATGTAACCCAGACGAAAGGAGTTCGGGGAGATTACTCACCTGTGGAGCAAATTGTGCAATGGATTTATGACAACTATAAGGAAGATTTTTCACTTAAGATGCTAGCCTCACTGGTTCATTTGTCACCAAACCACGTTTCCTCTCTCTTTCACAAAACGACTGGTAGCACCATTTCTGAATACCTCATTGCTCGGCGACTGCAACAAGCGTGCCAGTTGCTAATAACGAGTACTCGCTCTATACAACAGGTGGGAGAGGAAGTAGGTTTGTCAAATTGCTCCTATTTTTGCAAGGTCTTTAGGAAAAATATCGGGATGAGTCCAAGACAATTTAGAAAATCCAATGGATATGCTGATGATTGAACATTATTCGTTCTTTAATCATACTGAGCAGGAAATTCTAGTTAATAAGTGGAAAGTGGTAATGTTCATCGAATAACAGGAGGTATGGAATAAAATGCCACAAACCAGTCAAGTGGTCAGAGTATCAGAAGATTATAAGGGAAAGCTTACCCTTTTAGAAACAGAGATAGCCATTAAAAAGTTAAAAGACTTCTTTGAGCGAACCTTAGCAGCTGCATTAAATCTAACAAGAGTTTCCGCCCCGCTTTTTGTCCGGCCCGACTCGGGGTTAAACGATAACCTTAATGGGATAGAGAGGGCTGTTGGTTTTGATGTTCCTGCGATTGGTGGAGATGGTCACTGCGAAATTGTACATTCTCTCGCTAAGTGGAAACGGTTAGCGCTCAAACGCTATGGATTCTCTGTGGGCGAAGGTCTCTATACTGATATGAATGCCATTCGTCGTGATGAAGACCTAGATAATTTACACTCAATTTATGTCGATCAATGGGATTGGGAGAAGAGTATTGCTCAAAGTGAAAGAACTAGTGAGAATCTCCAAGCCATTGTCAGGAAGATTTATCAAGCGTTTAAGAATACGGCAGACTATATCACGAAAGAGTATCCGTGTTTAACGAACAACCTGCCTGATGAGATCACCTTTGTTACGACCCAAGAACTTGAAGATAGCTACCCGACGCTGACGGCAAAAGAACGAGAAGATGCTATTACTAGCAAGCATAAGGCAGTATTTCTCATGCAAATCGGAGGCGCACTACGTTCGGGGGACATCCATGATGGACGAGCTCCAGATTATGATGATTGGAGTTTAAATGGCGATATCTTATTTTGGTATCCAGTATTACAAAAAGCTGTTGAGGTATCTTCTATGGGAATTCGTGTCGATGAACGAGTATTAATGTCCCAGTTGATAACGGCTGGATGTGAAGAACGAGTTGCTTTTCCGTTTCACCAGGCTTTATTAAGTGGTAACCTTCCATATACTGTGGGCGGTGGAATCGGTCAGTCACGATTGTGCATGTTCTTTCTCGAGAAGGCTCACATTGGTGAAGTGCAATCTTCGGTTTGGTCAGATCATATGATGCAAGAGTGCGAAGGGTTAGACATCAAATTATTATAACTTGGAATGGGGGATTTTTATGAGTCAGGTATTGGTAAAAACATTATTTCGGGATCCTAGTTTACATTTACAGAAACAAATTTCAGTTTCGGGTTGGATTCGAACGATCCGCGATTCGAAAACCTTTGGCTTTATGGAACTCAACGATGGTTCCTTTTTTAAGAATTTACAGGTGGTATTTGATGATACCCTAGAGAATTTTAGTGCTATTTCAAAGTTAGGCATTAGCTCATCAGTGATTGTCCAAGGGGATTTAGTGGAGAGCCCTGGTGCGAAGCAACCGTTTGAGTTAAAGGCTACGAGTATCGAAATTGCGGGACACGCAGATCCGGATTACCCTTTACAAAAGAAGCGCCATACGTTTGAGTTTTTACGCACAATTGCCCACTTAAGACCAAGAACGAATACTTTTGCTGCTGTATTTAGGATTCGTTCCCTTGCAGCCTATGCCATTCACCAGTTCTTTCAAGACAAAGGGTATGTATACGTGCATACTCCAATTATCACGGGTAGCGATTGCGAGGGTGCGGGTGAGATGTTCCGCGTCTCAACATTGGATTTGGAACAACCACCAAAGGATAAGGATGGCAAGATTGATTTCGCTAATGATTTCTTTGGTCGGGAAACAAGTTTGACTGTGAGTGGCCAACTAGCTGTTGAGACATATGCCATGGCATATCGGAATGTTTATACCTTTGGTCCTACTTTCCGGGCAGAAAACTCCAATACAGCTCGGCATGCAGCAGAATTTTGGATGATTGAACCAGAAATGTCCTTTGCGGAATTGGTTGACAATATGGACGTGGCTGAAGAGATGCTGAAGTATCTCATTAGCTACTGTATGGAGCATGCTCCAGAGGAGATGGAGTTCTTCAATAGTTTCATTGATAAGACGCTATTTAAGCGCTTAAATAATGTGCTTAATTCCGATTTCAAACGGATAACGTATACGGAAGCTGTGGAATTACTGGAAAAGGCAGAGAAGAAATTTGAGTATCCTGTGGAGTGGGGAAAGGATCTCCAAACCGAACACGAACGATATTTGACTGAAGAGGTTTTTTTAAAGCCAGTTTTTGTCACTGACTATCCAAAGGAGATTAAGTCTTTTTATATGCGACTAAATGATGATAATAAAACAGTCGCAGCCATGGATCTATTGGTTCCTGGAGTCGGAGAGATCATTGGTGGTAGTCAACGGGAGGAACGATTAGACTACTTAGAAAAGCGGATGGAGGAAATGGGGTTGGAGAAAGAAGATTATTGGTGGTACCTCGACACACGTAAGTATGGTGGTGCTAAGCATGCGGGATATGGCTTAGGATTTGAGCGAGCTATTATGTATCTGACAGGTATGACGAATATTCGTGATGTAATTTCGTTCCCTAGAACAGTGCGTTCGGCTGAGTTTTAGAGGGTTGAAAGCTAGCTACTCTATGAAAAAGTATAAGCGGATCTATATTGAAATTACAAATGTGTGTAATCTCGCATGTTCGTTTTGTCCAGGAACCCATCGTTCCAGTGAAATGATGAGTGTGTCCTTGTTTAAGCATATTCTAAAAGAGATTGAAGGACACACGGAGTATCTCTATTTTCATGTTATGGGAGAGCCCCTTATACACCCTGAGATAGGTTTTTTTCTTGATATGTGCTCAGATTACAAGTATAAAGTGCAAATTACGACAAACGGCAGTCTGCTAGCAGCGGCCTCAGAGTCCTTGATGCATAAGCCCGCGCTTAGGCAGGTTAGTGTCTCTCTTCATAGCCTTGAAAGCTCTGTCACTCGAGGGGTGATAGACGCGTATTTAAAAGACGTCTTCAACTTTATCCAACAGATTGCAGGTACGCATGTGTTAGTCGGTCTAAGATTGTGGAATCTCTCGGTTTCAGACAGCGATAGGAATAACGCATATATCTTAGAATGTTTAGAGCGTGAATTTCATTTCTCTGGCAAACTAGCAGATAGGTTGGCTGTCTCAAGCGGAATTAAGCTAGCGAAAAATATATACTTAAATGTCGCAGAAACTTTTGAGTGGCCTAGCTTAAAGCGGGATGTTATTTTGGGTAAAGCGTTTTGTTATGGTTTAAATAATCAACTTGCCATCCTTGCGGATGGAAGTGTTGTACCCTGTTGTCTAGATGGAGAAGGTGTTATTCGGTTAGGTAACATAAAAGAACAGGCTCTTTGTGAAATCATCGCGAGTCCGCGTGCTGTTGCGCTGCACCAAGGATTTCAAAAAAGAGAAGCTGTTGAAGAGTTGTGTCAAAAATGTAGTTACCGAACGAAGTTTCTTCTCTGTTAGAAATATATAGGGATCGTAGGAAAGAGCGAGTTAAGGGTGTTTGGTTGACAATCTGTCATTGTCTGAAACGAGTAGGTAACTCCAAGGGGACTTCATGCCAATGGAAACCAAATGGTCCTGTCATCACAGCAGTTTTAAGATATCTATTTTGATCACCTATATACAGTGTAAGCTGGTACTTATCCCAAAGGCTGCCGTAATAGTCGTTTAGTGGACCTTTGTCAAATTCCTTACTTCTTGCCGCAGCCGAGGCTATGTAGCGGGTAAAATCTGTTGCATGTTGATTAATCTCTGAGTGGCTTAAAAGTCCGCTAATGTACATTTCCACGAGCTGATTATCTTGATCAATCTCGATCTGGATTGCTGTAACGGAAGGGTGTAGAGTTAGGTAGGATGCAATCGAATCTTCGATCACATTTTGAGGTATGCTGGGTATCCGGTCAATGTATGTCTCTAAAAGATGCACGCTAATAGCTATGATCAGTGTACTTGTAAATAAAAGAGAAAGAACGGTAAACATCCTTAAATTTGTTCGCATCCCTCTAATTGATACTGTTTCGTTTCTCGATGACCAAACGTAATTAATAAAGATAATCAGTATCCCAAGCGGTGTGACCATCGATATTACCGTGGTAATAGCACTATCAGGTTCAATGATCCGTGTATAGAGATAGGCGATCCCAATAAGACAAACAACAAAAAAATTTCTACTAAATTTCATGACATGTTTACCTCCTATGGTAACTTGTTTCCGCCTAGTACGGTTAGTCTTTTAGATTAATTATACACTATATGGACTGTTTTGTCATTTTCTGGTGTAAAGTTTAGCAGTAACCCACTATGTACAGTGGGCACCATCAGCGCAAGGAATGGTGGGAAGTTACTAATCATAGTAGGAATTCCCTCCTTTATTGGCGAACTGGTTACACATACCAACTAAATGAAAAAGGAGTTTTTCCTATGCAAGTACGTAAAGCGGTTATTCCAGCCGCTGGTTTGGGAACAAGGTTTTTACCAGCTACTAAAGCGCAACCAAAGGAAATGCTACCAATTGTAGATAAGCCCACAATGCAATACATAATCGAAGAAGCAGTACAGTCTGGAATTGAGGAAATATTAATCATTACTGGAAGAAATAAGAGTTCTATTGAGAATCATTTTGACAAATCGATTGAACTCGAGCTCGAACTAGAAAAAAAGAGGAATCTAGAATTACTTGAGCTTGTACGGGATATTTCTGATATGATTAATATTCACTATATTCGGCAGAAGGAGCCAAAGGGGCTTGGGCATGCAATTTATTGTGCTAAAAGTTTTGTCGAGCACGAACCTTTTGCTGTACTGCTCGGTGATGACATCGTAGATGCAAAAACCCCATGTCTAAAGCAACTAATCGAAGCTTACGGCGAATTGCAGACCACGATTTTAGGTGTGCAGGAAGTAGCACACCAGGATGTGCACAAATACGGGATTGTCCGTGGACGCCAGTTAAGTCCCGAAGTTTATCAGGTCGATGACTTGATTGAAAAACCCCCCGTAGACCAAGCACCTTCTAATGTTGCCATATTAGGTCGCTATATTATTACACCACAAATCTTTACGATACTAGAACATACTCTGCCGGGTAAGGGTGGAGAAATTCAATTGACGGACGCGCTCAAGGAACTAGCCACGCTCGAAGGCATGCATGCGTATATATTTGCTGGAAAACGTTATGATGTTGGTGACAAACTTGGTTTCATACAAGCAACCATCGAATTTGCTTTAAAACGAGAGGATTTACGAGCACCTTTGATGGACTATCTGCAAAAGTTAATGCTAGGGATATCTTGAGGAAGAGGGGGTAGGTCTTGTGGATGGCGTTTTCCTGCAGGCCAAGTTTGTGCCTTCTGTGGAGCGCAGCCTCGGTGTGGTGACAGCAGACTAGAAAACAGACGATTGACAAGGTCTTTAGACAATGAAGGCCTTCGTTTTTTACTCCCATATTGATCTACATCGCACCCAACCATATCCTTCTCCGTACTTTTTCCCGTACTGCTACCCCTTAGCCTTTGTGTAATCAAAGCAGGATATCAATGCAAAATTAGAGAAAGTACACCAGTGTTATGCTGATGAACTAGCTTAATTAGCAAGTGGTGGGAGGGCAATAGAGCGTGAAGCCTAATCAATTGGTAGCACCCGTCCTCAAGTGGGTAGGCGGCAAACGTCAATTAGTGCATACGATAGCTAAATGTATCCCCGAAAGGATCTCAACGTATTACGAGCCGTTTCTAGGCGGGGGTGCAGTTTTATTTCATGTACAGCCGAAAAAGGCGGTTGTGAACGACTTGAATGAAGACTTGGTTAATGTTTATCAAGCGATAAAGGATGATGTTGAAGGGCTAATCGACGATTTAAGATTACATAGGAATGAAAGAGAGTATTACTACAAAATAAGAGCCGTGGATAGAAATAAGAAAGCTTTTGGTGAGCTAACGGATTTGCAAAAAGCCTCGCGGATTATCTACCTGAACAAGACCTGTTATAACGGTTTATTTAGGGTAAATAGTCAAGGAGAGTTTAATTCTCCGTTTGGCAAGTATAAAAATCCGAATATCGTTAATGAGGGAACACTCCGAGCAGTGAGTAAGTATTTAAATGCTGCAGAGATTACCTTGAGAAATCAGGACTTTGCCGACGCGATAAAAGGGGCCAAAAAAGGTAGTTTTGTTTATTTTGACCCGCCCTATGATCCTATTTCATCAAGTGCAAACTTTACTGGATATAATCGGGGTGGATTTGGTCGAGATGAGCAAACAAGGTTGAAAGTATTGTGCGATGGGTTAAACAAGAAAGGGATTCACTTCTTGCTCTCTAATTCAGCTACAGATTTTATTTTAGATCTGTATAAGGACTATACGATTGAGTTTGTTAGAGCGAAACGAGCGATCAACTCAAAGGGAGATAAGCGTGGTGAGGTGAACGAGGTGCTAGTGACCAATTATGGCTAAATCTAAGAATGAGTCTCTACAGAAGATTTGTTAATCAGAAGGATATTAAATCTTAGCAGGAGGGTAAATATATGAAACACCAAGTAGATGGTTTTATTCAGACTCTGAAATTTAATAGCGATGGACTGATTCCCGCTGTAATTCAGGATGTGGACAACAAAGAAGTATTAATGGTAGCGTATATGAATGCTGAGTCGCTTAAGCAGACGATTGTAACCAAGAAAGCGACCTATTTTAGCCGTAGCCGCAATAAATTATGGCTAAAGGGAGAGACATCGGGACATTTTCAGCATGTACGTACTATTCGATTTGATTGTGATCGTGATACCTTGCTGATTGAGGTTGAGCAGGTAGGTGTCGCTTGTCACGAGGGATACAGATCTTGTTTCTTTCGTGAAGCTGTTATTGAAGGTGAAACGGTTGCAGAGGTTTTGTGCGCTAAGAAACCAAACTAAGAGGGAGGACCTATATTGTTAAGACTAGTGTTACCATCGGGTAGCCTGCAGAAAGGCACCACGGAAATGTTTGAACATGCAGATCTGGGTATAAGTACTCCGGATTCTCGTTGCTATGAAGCAACGATTGATGATCCAAGGGTGGAAATGGTACGTTGGATGCGGCCGCAAGAAATACCGTTATATGTGAGTGAAGGCCTGTTTGATGTAGGTATAGCCGGTTATGATTGGATTGTTGAGCAAGGATGCAAAGAGAGTGTGGAACTTGTCACCAAACTTAACTATAGTAAACAAACAAATCGTCCCGTGCGCATTGTGGTGGCGATTTCAGAATCGGAAGACATCAATAGTGTAGAAGAGATTCGGCCTGGGAGTAAAGTGACGACGGAGTATGTAGGGTTATCTAAAGAGTATTTTAAGCAGTTAGGCATTCCGGTTAAGGTGGAGTTCTCTTATGGGGCTACCGAAGCTAAAATTCCAGAGATTGCCCAGGTAGCTGTAGAGCTAACAGAGAGTGGATCGAGTTTGCGGGCTAATCGTCTAAAAATTATCGGGACAATAATGGAATCGAGTACGATGTTTATTGCGAATAAGGTTAGTTGGAATGATCCGGTTAAGCGTAAGCATATTGAGGATTTAGTGACACTTTTACTCGGTACCCTAGATGCAAGGGGAAAAGTTCTCATTAAGATGAATGTGTGCGAGTCTTGCCTTGATGCTATTATGACTGTATTGCCTTCTATGAAAACACCGACAGTGTCGCAGTTGTTTGGAGGAAGAACCGGTTACTTGGCAGTGGAGTCTGTTGTGGAAAAATCGACGATCAATGTGTTAATTCCAAAGCTCAAAGCAATAGGAGCAGAGGATATTATCGAATTGCCAATTTGCAAGGTGATTCGTTAGGAGTAGAGTAAGTAATCCTATTTACAGGAGTGTAGATTAGATGCGACAGGATTTGGTTCAAATACGATGGTATGAGGGAGTGTTTGCGCGTAATTCTCGTCGCGCTTTTTACGACAAACCGATAGACCCAGTTAAAGCGGGTAAATTAGCAGAAACTGCACGTATTCTCAGCGAAGATAGTGTCCGCATTGAATTGGTGCTGAGTGGAACAAGTACAATCTTTAAAGGTATAGTCGGTGGATATGGAAAAATTGAGTATGCACCGGCTTATGTAGCCTTTATTGGAGATACGACTGATCCCCATGTCCAACAAAAAATTGGGTACTACGGAGAGTGTTTTATACTCGAAGCCACCATGTTAGGTCTAGGAACCTGCTGGGTGAGTGCGATGTTTAATCCTGCTCAGGTATGTGAACAGTTTCAACTACGCCCAACAGAGGAGGTTTTCGCGGTCTCGCCGATCGGGTTACCGCCGCCAGGCTATCGCCGCACCGATCGGCTACTTAGGGCGCTGTCAGGTAGCAAGAGAAGACGAGGTTTAGATAGTTTAGTACAGGGGGTTAAAGTCTATGAACTACCAGATTGGATTGTGGGTGGTTTAACGGCAGTCCAGGTAGCTCCCTCTGCTGTTAACTCTCAACCTTGGGTATTCGAGGTGTTACCCGGGTGTGTAAAGCTGAAAAACCGACCCAAACTTATCCATAAATTTGTAAACCCAGGAATTGATTGGGGCATCGCAATGCTGCATTTTGAGTTAGGAGCACTAGAACGAAGGAAACCAGGCACATGGAAACTGCTTTCGGATCCTTATGTTGCAAGTTATCATACATAGAGTATGGAGAACTATATGTGGTAGAATATACCCAACGGTCAGTAAATGCTCACTACAGGAAGGTAAGAGAAAATGATAAGTACAAATGGTGTATCCCTCCGCTATGGAGGACAAGTTTTATTTGAGAATGTTACGATTCAATTCACACCTGGGAATTGTTATGGGCTAATAGGCGCAAATGGCGCTGGTAAATCTACATTCCTCAAGATTCTAGCTGGCGAGATTGAGGCAAATAAGGGAGACATAGTCATTACTCCTGGTGAGAGGTTGGCCGTGCTGAAACAAAATCACTATGAGTTCGATGATTGCGAGGTTCTAAAAACTGTTATTATGGGGCATAAACGCCTGTGTGATATCATGGATGAGAAGGAATTACTCTATGCCAAGCCTGAATGCTCCGAGGAGGACGGAATTCGTTTGTCTGAATTAGAGGGTGAATTTCTTGAACTCAATGGGTGGGAAGCAGAAGCAGATGCAGCTATTTTATTAAGTGGACTTGGAATTGGTGAGGAATTTCACTATAAGATTATGAAGGATTTAGACGGAAACGATAAAGTGCGAGTCCTCTTAGCACAAGCTCTATTTGGCAACCCTGATATCTTATTACTGGATGAACCGACAAACCATTTAGATACTGCCTCGATTACATGGTTAGAAAACTTTTTGATTAACTTCGAGAATACTGTTATTGTTGTTTCCCACGACCGTCACTTTCTCAATAAAGTGTGTACACATACGGCAGATTGCGATTTTGGTAAGATTCAGCTCTATGTAGGAAACTATGACTTTTGGTATCAGTCTAGTCAATTTGCTCTCCAACAAGCTAGAGATGTAAACAAAAAAATGGAGACGAAGGTTAAAGAATTGCAAGAATTTATTCGCCGCTTTAGTGCTAATGCATCGAAGTCGAAGCAGGCAACGTCGCGTAAACGTTTGTTGGAGAAGATCACATTTGAGGATATAAAACCCTCAACCCGTAAGTATCCCTTTGTGGATTTTAAACCCGATCGTGAAGCTGGAAATGATTTGTTGTCTGTAAGAGATTTACAAGTGACTGTTGATGGTGAGCAAGTTTTAGACAGTATTAGCTTCACTGTCGATAAAGGTGATAAGATTGCCTTTGTTGGTCCAAATGGTCTAGCAAAAACAGTGCTGTACCAAGTGCTAATGGGGGAAGTGGTTCCATCAGGTGGTGAATTTAAGTGGGGTGTTACCACATCCCAAGCATATTTCCCGAGTGACAATTCCCAGTACTTTGATGGAGTTGATGTAAATCTTGTGGATTGGTTGCGACGCTATTCGCAAGATCAAACGGAGACCTACTTGCGGGGTTGGCTGGGTCGGATGCTGTTCTCTGGCGAAGAAGCGATGAAAAAGGCATCAGTTCTCTCGGGAGGCGAGAGAGTTCGGTGCATGTTGTCGCGTATGATGTTATCGGGAGCGAATGTTTTAGTGTTCGATGAACCTACGAATCACCTTGATTTGGAGTCTATTACTGCGCTAAATAATGGGTTGGTCAACTACAGGGGGACTATTCTATTTTCGTCCCATGATCGCCAGTTTGTGCAGACAATTGCGAATCGGATTATAGAAATTACGCCTAAAGGCTTAATTGATCGCCGAATGAGTTACAATGAGTTCCTGGAAATCAACTCGAAAGGTCAGCGAAGCAAGTAATTGTGCGAATTACATCAAGCAAAGGATGCGATAAAATGAACAAACCGCGAATTATATGTGATGTAGATGGATGCTTAGTACCAGGAAGAGGTGATGCTTGGGACTTTCGTGGACTAGAGCAATTAGCCATAGATATTCAACAAAACAAGTTTGGGTTTGCGCTATGCTCAGGTCGTCCCGCTACATTTATAGAAGCACTAGCTCGGCAATTAATGATTAATCAGTATTGTATTTGCGAAAATGGGGCTCTACTGTTCCATCCCTTAACAAAAAAGGGGATTATTCATCCAGCTGTGCCCAAGGAGTTTGTCAAAGAACGACCACAGATCCAAAAGGTTTTGGAGGATTTAATTGCTGAAACAAATGTGGTGATTGAGTTAGGTAAAGACATTATGTTTAGTGTAAACGCGGCTGATAAATCCATGTTAGATGAGCTTTGTGGTAAGATACAAGCGAAATTAAAAAATGCTCCAGTGGTTGTGGTGAATTCGAGCCGCTCTATTGAGGTTATTCCTCCAGGAGTAAATAAGGCAGCGGGCATGCACTTCTGGGCCGAAATGGAGCAGGTTGAGCTTGCAGATATTCTCAGCATTGGGGATGCAGATAATGATTTAGAGATTTTAGAAGCGGCGAAAACTGCTGCTGCACCTGCTAACTGCACGGAAGCTGTCCGCGCCACTGTGGATTATGTTTCCGATCAAGTGATGGTGCAAGGGATCCTAGATATCTGTGGTAAAGCAGGAGAATTGGTCCGTTAAGGGTTGGTAGATGACGGCGAAGGAGAGAGTAGGTTTCTACTCTCTCCTCGCTAGCTTTGATCCGCGGACTTGTTGCTTAACTCGCACTAAACACTTCTAAGGATGTAAGTTCTGGCGCTCCGCCTCTGCCTCCGCTGCCTGCTACGATATAAATCTTATCCTTGTATTCTATAGCCTGTGAACCATGACGTCCACGTTCTAAGAGGCCAATGATTTCCCACTTGTTACAAGAGAGATCCAGACATTGTGTTTCGTTATGTGCAACCTTCTGGCCACTCTCTCCTCCAAAATATAATATTTTATTTCCAACATGTCCGATTCCACCTGCAGCGGTCCCAACAGGAAGTAGATCGTCTAGTGTTGACCATTTTTTGCTGGCAAAATCATAATAGTCAACTTCTCGAATGGTTGCAGCAAAAAAATCAGGAGAAGGAGGAGTGGTATCTCGCCCTCCGATAGCATACAATTTATCATTCATAACAATTGCAGGAAAGTGGTCGCGTGGGTGGGGCATATCAGGCAGTACTTCCCATTTTCCAGTACTAAGATCATAGGAGTCAAACCATCCTACCAGACCACTATAATGTCCATCAATGATTCCTCCCACCATATAGATCTTCCCGTTATAAAGTACTGTACCACAGGAACCTCTACGACGGGCAGCTGGTATCTCGACTCCTTTTTTCCAGGTGTCTGTTTTTGGATGATACTCATAAATGTTTTCTAGTGGAGTTTCTCTAGGATACTTTCCTGTCATAGCTCCCACGATATATATCGTGTCATTAATCGCTATGGCCTGAAAATGATGCATCTCTATAGGTGGAAGAGATAACTGTCTCCACGCATTAGTCTCAGGATCAAATTCTTCGACCGGTTGTATCCGTCTTCCTCCAAGCAGGTAGAACTTGTCATCTACCTTGACGAAAGAATTTTCATGACGTTTTGTCGGTTCGTTACTACAGTCAACTGTTTTCCAAACGCCTAGATTACTCATACCTGTTCCCCTTTCAGTTCCTCAATAATATCTTCCAGAAAACCCATGACACAGTCTATATTTAAAGACTAGCACGCTGTCTCTTCTACTATTCCCCATACGGGATGGCTTTTCCTGCCAAAACAGTCACGAACTAATTGCTTTGGCTACCGAACGATGAATGCGAAGCAAGAGGAACTTTTCGAGCGAGCTCCTAAATAATAAAGGAAATTCCTATAGAATGTAGAAAAATAAGGGATGATTAGTCGAGACGCAGCTTGTAGAGGCGTTTGCATACATGGTCTTCAGAGCAAAATTTAGGAGGAAAGTGCTAATGGCAATTCTAGTGACAGGTGGAGCAGGATATATTGGTAGTCATACATGTGTAGAATTACTAAACGCAGGATATGATATCATAGTATTAGATAATCTATCCAACAGTAAACAAGAGTCTTTAGTAAGAGTACAGAGTATTACGGGCAGATCATTCCCTTTTTATCCAGTGGACTTACTCGATAGAGAGGGAGTGGAGCAGGTTTTCGCTGCGCATCAAATCGATGCAGTCATTCACTTTGCGGGGTTAAAAGCCGTAGGTGAATCGGTGCAGGTCCCATTACGGTATTACCACAATAATATTACGGGAACGCTAGTATTATGTGATGTTATGGCAAAGCATGGTGTGAGGCGGATCGTTTTTAGTTCCTCGGCAACAGTATACGGGATGCCTGAACAGGTGCCCATATCGGAGGACTTCCCTTTAGGAGCGACAAACCCTTATGGACGAACTAAACTAATGATCGAAGAGATGCTACAGGATCTCCATATCTCTGACCCGTTATGGAGTATCGCTTTACTACGATATTTTAATCCCGTTGGGGCACATCCAAGTGGTACGATTGGCGAAGATCCAAGTGGTATACCCAACAACTTGATGCCTTTTATAACGCAAGTTGCTGTTGGTAAACGAAACGTTCTAAACGTGTTTGGTGCTGACTATAAAACGAAGGATGGAACAGGGGTGAGAGACTATATTCATGTGGTCGATTTAGCGATTGGTCATCTTAGATCCCTTGAAAAAATTATGGGTAGTACGGGAGTACATACTTATAATCTTGGAACTGGTCGCGGATATAGCGTGCTTGAGATGGTTAAGGCATTTGAGAAAGCCTCAGAAAAATCTATCCCTTACACGATTGCTCCGCGCAGAGCTGGAGATATTGCGAAGTGTTATGCCGATCCGCAAAAAGCGAATAATGAGCTAGGTTGGCATGCCACTCGGGAGATTCATGAGATGTGTGTAGATGCTTGGCACTGGCAGTCAAAGAATCCTAATGGATATGGTGCCTAATTAGGTCGTAGGGGGTTTAGTTTAGGTGATGACAGAGATATACGATGAGTGGTGGGAGAGAGTGAATGTTTTAATGGAAGAATTAGAAGGAACAGCCGTTAAAATTAATCTGGAGCGTTGGTATTTTATTATCAGCTACGAATTTGATTATTACCAAGATGAACTGCGACAGCGTCACGAAAATCTATCGAGTGGGTTACAAGAAAAATTTTATTTGATACTAGCAGAAATTGACTTCCAGTACCAGTTATTAGCCGCTAGAGCTATGCGTTCGGAACAGGTTTTGTGGAGTTTGTTTAATTTCTTGAAAGACTTACCTGGACGTCTTGGTGTCATTTTAGCGAATTTGAGTAACCCACCAATAAGCGGGTGAGAAACATGGAATATTGTATTAGAGGTAATGAAGGAACCTTCCAACTTCCGAAGAATGGCTCTGACTTAGCTAGTTTTATTGTAGCACACCCTACCTATATTTACCCGCTAATTAATATTGTGAATGTATTATCAGAGGTAAATTACGACCAACGGTCAGACTTTACTGCCAGTAGCTTGCGTGAGTGTGAGTTGATGGGTCAAGTAATTGTTGATACACCCGAATCGACCCACTTTGTTCAGGTTCTTGAATCGTTCCTCCAACGAGACATTGCCACCTCAGGGCAATTACGGGGTAAGCTATTAGAGTATCTTATTAATGCCATTGGACCAATGTCCGATCTTGGGGATGATCGACAGACTGTACGTGACTGTTACCTAGTTGATAGCGAAGAACGGCTAATGGGTGGTGGCTCTAACTTTGATTTTGCCTTTATCGATTATGAGAATCGGAAGTATGAGTTGTTAGAATGTAAGTTCACTCTTGCTAACTTCCTAGATTACCGCAAAGCACAGGCTATGCGCAAAATAGAGTATATGGATACTATCTCCAACATTTTGATTGGGAAGAACTACAACGTTCATGTAGCCTTTGTCAGTTTAGCTTTTAGTATTGCTTATGAACTCTATTTTCTTGATAATCATGGACTAACACAGATTGCGATCTACAATTACGAAGATATGATGACTCGCTTCGAGGTTAGGAGAAGCTCACAAAAAAACCAGAGCGTCTAAAGATGCTCTGGCTTTACTTTGCACGGGCCTTGCCTTTTATTGTTTGTGATTAACTAGTTTTGATATGTATCGGGTAAGCCAAGGATATAAAATTCACGCAACAACCAACTGAGGCAAAAATCGAGACTTGCAGTGGGAATTGTCACCGAGCGGTCCATACCTTGCTTAATAAGTAGCAATGCGTCATCGCTATTTTGTTGCCAACTTACGGTGATATAACCTTGAGCTGATTGCATCATCGCTAAGGGTGCTTCAGTTAATGGTTCAGGCGGGATCATATCTTCAAGGCCTACGAGAATACAATCTAGAAACTGAGCAACTTCCGTTTCCGTCAAAATAATTCTCTCTAATTCCTTGGTTTCAAAGGGCTTGCTAGTCAAAATAAACCAATCTCCCTGATTGTAGTTGTGATATAAACCAATCTTAAAATCCTTTTCTCCCCAAGCGCTAATCATTTCCACCTGATTCACCCTCCCAGCTATTAGGTAATAACAGTTACTATTTATCTAATTATAACTAAATAACTTTCTTTTGTAAAGAGTTTTTCTGTGTCATCATTTTTGGGGGATTTAATTGACGAATTAGGGTAGAATCTGATAACCTATAACCAGTTAATAGAATCAGTCTAATATTAGTCTATGAGGTGGAAATAGTGAAAATCGATTTAACAAAAGCGGAATTTAAAAAGCTACTTGAAGTCTGTTTCTTGTCGGATTGGATATTATCGGCATATCGGACGGATCATGAAGATTTTCCTTTTATACTAAGTTTTAAACAGTTGGAGCAAAAGGTGTTTTCACAAACAGAGAAATTTGAGTTTGGTGATCTCGTAGAGTGGGATTCTCAGGGGAAGGAGTATACCACTACCGAGCAACACGAAGAGTTGATGGATGGAGATGAAGGAGCCATTGCTTATGTTAAGGAGTTTGAAAATGCACTTTTTTGGGATGAATTAAGCCAACGCCTTGCAAGAAGAGACATTGTGGAACAGGTCGGTGAAGACACGTACCTAAATATGGATCCTTTTGAGCGATTTCGTTTTGTGGAAGAACTAACTGGTAAGTACGCGCATGAGTTTCTGGAAAATGGCTTGAAAAACTTGCGAATTAGTTTAGATGATAATTAAATACAGCGTGCAATGCATCGGTGGAATGGGGATTGCAGGGGAACTGCTTCTGGCTTGTGCTTAACTAAGCGGGGCGTTCGTTCGTTTGAGTGGAAGACTATCATAAAAAAATCAAGCTACCAAAAAATGTAGCCTGATTTCCCGAAATGTAAAATTCTCACCTAATTGCTATTGTTTTTGCTCGAATTCCATTTATTGCGTGGTCTCGAACCACGAAATGCTTTCTTTGATTGGTGCCAGTCCTTCGAACTCGTCGATCGATTATTGGAGTTTGATCGTGAATTATGATCTGAGCGTTGTCTGTTCGTACCTACGGGTCGTTCTTCTGTGAGACGAACTGGTGTTGTGTTTGGCTCTTTGGTTAAAAGTTTTAGCGCAGCTGAAAGCAAGGATACGGAATCATTTTGATCCAACAGTCCTTCAGCCATGCTGCGATACAAGCTCGATGATTCTTCTTCTGCTGCTCGTAACAATCGCTCAATAGCTACTTGTTTTTGTCCTGCAAGTGCTTCATTTAAAGATGGTGCTGGCAAACGTTGAATTTTTCTCTTTGTTAGCCGTTCAATTAACTTTAAATGGGGCATTTCCCGTGGTGTTATAAAGGTTATGGCTTCTCCACTACGTCCGGCTCGACCAGTTCGACCTATGCGATGGATATATCCTTCTGGATCTTGGGGGATGTCAAAATTATAAACGTGGGTTACACCACTGATATCAAGGCCACGAGCAGCCACATCCGTAGCCACCAAAATCTCCACGATACCTGATCGAAATTGATTCATTACACTATCACGTTTGCCCTGGGTAAGATCGCCGTGTATCCCCTCGGCAGAGTAGCCACGCTTATTAAGAGCTTCTGTTAACTCGTCTACCCGGCGTTTAGTGCGTCCAAAAACAATGGCACTGGTTGGTGAGTGAAGGTCTAAGAGGTTACATAGTGTATCGAATTTCTTGTTTTCAGGAACCTCTACATAGTGTTGGTCTGTATTTGCTAACGTTACTTCCTTAGGTGCCACCCGAACTAGTTCAGGGTTTATCATAAACCGCTGCGCTAGAGTCTGAATTTGTCGAGGCATTGTCGCTGAAAACAACATGGTATGTCTTTCCTTAGGCACTTCTTGGAGGATGGTTTCAATATCCTCGAGAAAACCCATGTTCAGCATTTCATCGGCTTCATCTAATACTACCATCTTAATAGAATTTAACCGAATAGTGCGACGGCGCATGTGATCCATAATGCGACCTGGTGTTCCCACAATGATCTGTGGTTTCCTTGCTAATGCTTTAATCTGTCTGCGAATATCTTGCCCACCGTAAATAGGTAGACAATTAATTCTGTGAAACGATCCAATTTTGTTAATCTCTTCGGACACCTGGACAGCTAATTCTCTCGTTGGTGTCACAACGATTCCTTGGGTGACATAATCTGTAGGTACAAGATTTTCCATCATAGGTATAGCGAAAGCTACTGTTTTGCCTGTACCAGTCGGGGCTTGTCCGATAAGATCACGTCCAGCTAAAGCTATGGGAATAGTTTGAGCTTGAATAGGAGTTGCCTCTTCGAAACCTAGTTTGTTAATGGCTTTTAAAATGGGTTCACTTAAATTTAGTTCTTGAAAAGTTGTCAAATTTTATTCTCCCTTTTACAAATTTTTCGTATTTATCTAATACGTAAGAAGAGCATTCTTTAACTAACAGAATGCTCCCACAAAGGCTTTATACTTTCAGCGTCGCATTATGTACCATAAAAAATACCTTCTCTAGACGCCAATAATTATATCACACTTATGGAGATAAGACAAGGAGCTTCTACGAAAATTCTACCCTATATCAAGGAATTGTATCCAATTTCCGAAAAAATCCAGACTTGAAGTTAGAGCCTTGATGCTGAATCTTGGTAAACTATGCGATGTGCTCAATATTATGGAATTAAAAGGAAACCCACATGATCAGGCGAATATACTAAAGAGAAGATACGAAATTCGAAGCTAAATGGTCTGGGGAGATAAGCATGGAAAATCACAAAGTCGCTTTGTTTAATGGTCTAGTTGTAACCACGAATGGTCTATTCCAAGTTAGTGATATTACTCCGGAAGAAGCCAGTCTGTTAGTGCGAGAATGCGGCTATATTTCAGCTGTTGGTCACAAAGCAGCCGCTAGTATACTTAGTGAGCTATTAATGGTAAGGGTGGCAATGAACAGAATTCAGTTTTACCAGCAAGTTGGCCAAAAAGCAATTGCCCTCAAGTTAAATAAACGGCCAGATGAAGGTGTGGTGTTAGACAAAGAGCAAACGCAACAAATTGGGTATTGCTTAAAATTGATTGAACGATTGGAATAACTGTCGACAACGAAACCAGGCTTTCGTAGACGAAGCTGGTTTTTTGTTTGCGATAATTGGTTTTTACGTGACAGTACAAGCAGGAAAATGTTACTAAATATCGAAAGATAGAAGTGGGATGAATAAATCATTTGAGGGGGGTTTTCGAATTGAGTAGAAAGTCTGTTTTTATTGTAATGCTTATTACTATAGTAGCTATTTCGTTATCTGGATGTCTAAATTTTCGTAATCCAGTGACAGGCAAGATTGGTCCGTCGTGGAGTGTGCCATTGGCTATTCCATTAGTTGACGACACCATAACAATTGAAAGTATTCTGCAAAACCAGAGTGAAGTGGAGCAGTCGGAAGAAGGACTGTTGTATTACCATCACTCGGTATCTGAAAGCATTTCCATCGCTGATCAGATTGATCTGCAGGATACAAAAACAACAGTAGAAATAAGTGGACTGGATTTGTCTGTTGACGATATTGAGGTTCCGATCGAGAGTGTAGATATCGGTAACCAAAAAACAGATGTGGAAATTGATGTTAAGGCAGATTTAGATGAGGCGATTGAAGTTGGTGAAGAAATTCGCTATGCAGACCTAGAAGACAGTGTTGAATTGGCGGAAATCCTGATTGAGCAGAGCATAGAAGTCGACTTTGATGAAATCGATGCTGATCTGGATATTTCGATTTCGCATAGTGAGACGGTTGATTTTAATCAGATTGATATGGATATTCCATCGATTGTCCATAATGCAGCTGTAGATTTTACTTTAGTCGATACAACAATTGCCCCTATCATTCATCAAGAAACAATAGTCAATGGTGCACCCGCGGGCATTACGCTTACATTGCCCATCTCGATGAAGGAGCAAATAGAGTTACCGGATAATAATGATATTCAAAGTATTACTTTGCTATCTGGTACGATCGCGGTTGCGGTTACAGGTATTGAGGAGGGGGAACTCACCGTCTCTCAGATTAGCGTTGGTGGACAATCCATAGCTGCAACTGACGGGGTGCCCAATGCATTTAGCCTTGCAGATATAAACTTAAGTGATGGGATGGATATAGAGCTTGATGGAGAAGTCCAGACTGCAGCTGGTGTAGCAGATAACACGGAGCTTCGTCTTACTCTCTCCTTTCATGATGTAGAGTTAAAGAGTTTTGCCGGTTCGATTACCCAAGAAGTACAAATCGATGCAGGAAAGATACTTCCAGTGGACGCAGATTACCTAGTTGAAGCCATTACCTTAGCAAGTGGTGCACTAGAGATAACCCCGGATAAGCCGAATCTAACCATTGAGTCGTTGAAGCTAGGTGTGGATGGTGATGCTTTACTTGCTTTAGGCGTGCACGAGTACAATTTAGAAGATATCCGTCTAGCGGACAATATCATGGTGATAATGGAAGCTGTGATCACGGGAGATGGACTTGTAGTTGGGGATAGTATAGAGATTACAGCAGCTTTTGCCGACCTTGAGCTAAAGAGCTTTGATGGTTGGGTTAAACAAGAGTTACAGTTTGCTGGTGTACACATTCTACCTACAGATGCTGATTATGAATTAGAAAAGATTAAGCTAGAACGTGGAGAAGTAATTCTCACAAGCAATATAGAACTAAGTGAGATAGAAATAGAGCTTGGTGGACAAGGTCTGAAGGAAGTAACGAACAACAAATTTGACTTAGAGGATGTAGTGTTGTATGACGATATTCCAGTTGTTCTAGCAGTAAAAATTCCAGGAGACGGAATTGTAAACGGTCAGATCATTGAGGTGGTTGCGGCATTTGCAGAGATGAAACTCGGTGGATTCGCGGGTGCTGTTTCGCAGACGCTAGTTATTGCCGGAGATGAAATATTGCCAAACGAAGCAGGAAGTTTTGAATTAACAGAGATGATTATAGAAACTGGATTCTTAACATTTGATCCAGGATTAGGAGCAGCTAGCAATGCGAGCTATAGTATTGACTGGATTCGGCCTAAAGGTGGTGCTGCGATCGATCCAGTCGGTGATGGGGAGTATCCATTGGCTAATCTGGTAATCAACCAAAATTCTGAATTAGAGATTCGGACGACACTCAGTACCGTCGCTGACGAGTACTTGATGCATGAGTCGGTTTTAGAGTTGAGTGGGTCCCTTAAGGAGATTAAGCTTGCAGAGTTTTCGGGATCCGTCATCCATACGTTTAACACAAGTCTAGTGGATGTTTGGCCAACAGTAGCTGACATCACTTTAGCCGACGTTGTCTTAGCTGATGGTCGATTGGAGATCGCGGTTACTGGCATTGGGCTTGAAGTGCTCGAGATAACGATCGATGGGGCGTCACTTAACCCCTATCAAGGGCAACTTAACAGTTATTCATTGCAAAATGTCGCTCTAGCTCCTGATTATGAGCTTGAGATTCGCGCTAAGTTTTACGGAGATAACTTGGAGATGGACAAAAGTGCACAGATCGATGTGACGCTAGATCAGCTAGCGGTTGCCACTTTTTCTGGTATTGGGAGCCAAACCGTAGAAATTGATGCACAGGAGATCTTTTCGGAAAACGATCAAGATATTGATTTACAGTCCATCACTCTAGATGGGACACTAGCTGTTCACGTAGTGCATCCCAATGATAAAGTGAATCTTTGGATTAAAGGGATCAAAATTGACGATATTCCAGTTATCAGTGATCAATCAAGCTCGAGTCTTGACCTGACTGGTATTACACTACTCTCCAATTCTAGTATGGTGATAGAAGTTGGTATGGAAGCAAGCGCCCTTGAACCAGGTCTGGTTCAGGTTGAGGCAGAACTCTCCAATGTGGTGATTCAAACATTTACGGGATCTGTAACACATACAGAAAAAGTTCTGGGTTCTAGCATCCTGCCAACTGGTGATGCAAACTTCTCGGTTGACTATGTGACATTTACAGACGGTTTAATAAAAATATTGATCGATTCTATGAACACTGTGGGTAGCGTTGATCTGGAAATCCAAGCGGTAAAAGTGAAGAATCAAAAGGAATTATATTTTGACCAATCCACTTTTTCTATAGCTGGAATACAGCTAGAACGCGATACGGAGCTCGAGATAATGGTTAAGGTTGATGCAGTGGATGTATCTTTCGACACGCTTGATATTACTTTAGA
>SKJB01000079.1 GCA_007116145.1 Limnochordia bacterium
CCTAGGCGTCTGTTTTTGTCACTGAACCTAAGCGCATTGCATATATGTAACGTATACCATAAGTGAGGGATGCGTATGCGGATTCTACTGACGACCGAGCTTTATCAAAGTGGGCAGTCTACACATGTAATCGATCTGGCTAGTCAGCTAAACAATCTAGGACACAGTGTACAAATTGTAGTGACAGGCATCTTCTTAAAGGACTTTACCACAAGCTATGGTGCAATACTCAAAGCTTCATCCATACCATATCTAGTTTCAAAAAATATCCAGCAAATTCATCGACTCATTCAAGATTTTCAACCTGATGTCCTACATTCACACAGCTCAACGATCTTTGCATTAACGAGCACGCTAGCAAAACACAGCAAACGACCCTATATCCTTACCTGTCATGGTTTGGGGTTTAGTCATCCTAAGTATCAGCGCTCTTTACAAGAAGCTGCACAGCTCATCGCGGTTGGAGATAACAGTGCTAAGGAATTAGATCCAGAGTATACCCACAAGCTTGCAATCATTCCTAATGGCATTGATACTGGTATTTTTCTGCCGAAGGTGAAGGAAAAGAGACTGCATATCTATTATGTTGGTCGGGTCAATGCCGCAAAACTAACTGCACTGAGTGCATTATATCAAGCCGTAGAAAGCATGGATACGATGGATTTGACCGTGGTGGGAAACCATTGTCCGGCTTTTCTTCAAGTTCGTTTTCTGCCTTGGCAAACTAACCTGCAGGATCTTTTAGGCCACACAAACATTGTCGCTGCCTGTGGGCGAACAGCACGAGAAGCCCTGTCGTGTGGAAATGCTGTTTTGTTACTGAATCACAAATACGATGGCATTATCAGTCCAAAGATAGTGAAACGTTCTGACTTTAGTTTCAGCGGTAACACGCAACGATACCCTCTCCATAGTATTCGCCATGACCTAGAACAATTCGTTGCGGATCGGAGGCGACTGACAAAACTGCAGTCGTTTAGTCGTCGTTATGCGACGCGCCACTTAACCAGTCAAGAAATGGCCGTTAAAACTCTACTTGTGTATGAAAAAGCTTTACAATTAGAACCGATCCAAGGACCGATTCGCTTACCAGTGCGAAAGCGAATTGCGATTCCAGGTTGGGGTCTAAGCATTGGGGTTTAGGCGCTTCGATGTGGCAGTCGATCCCTGTTTACTACGGCGAGTAGGTTTTGGCCGCCGTGGTTTAACCAGACATTTTTCTCCGTTACCGATTAAATCTGTACGTTTCGCTAATTTTAATGCAGCCACAACAAGATCATAGTTTTTGGGGTTTTTGTATTGAATGAGTGCCCGTTGCATTGCTTTTTCGTGAGCTGTTTTGGCGACAAATACCGGTTGTTTGGTCACGGGGTTCTTTTCTGTGTAATACATACAGGTGGATAACGTACCCGGTGTCGGGTAAAAATCCTGCACTTGTTCGGGGATATACCCCATGTCGCGAATATACTCCGCTAATTCAATGGCGGTTTTAAGATCCGATCCTGGATGGCTAGACATGAAATACGGAACGAGGAATTGCTTTTTGCCGAGCTTTTGATTGATATGATCATATTTTCGCACAAAACGTTGGAAGGTTGCTTTGTTTGGCTTGCCCATCTGCCGTAATACAGTAGGGGATATATGCTCGGGTGCAACTTTTAATTGGCCACTAATGTGATGTTCACACAACTCCTGAAAGAACTCCTGATTTTGGTCAGAAATCAGGTAGTCATAACGGATACCAGAGCGCACAAATACTTTCTTGACTCCAGGTAGACTACGGAGTGCACGGAGTAGATCAAGGTATTCCTGATGATCGACATTTAAGTTCACGCACGGCTGTGGAAAAAGACATTGTTTGTGGGTGCAAACTCCATGCTTCACCTGTTTTTCACAAGCCTTATGCCGAAAATTTGCCGTTGGACCACCCACGTCATGAATATATCCTTTAAAATCGGGATCTTTAATCATCTGTTTAGCCTCATCGATAATCGATGAGGCTTTCCGAGCTTGTATACTGCGCCCTTGATGGAAATTTAACGCACAAAAATTACACCCACCAAAACACCCACGGGCACTCACTAAGCTGTATTTCACTTCTTTTAGCGCTGGTATTCCGCCTGCTTTCGTATACACTGGGTGGAATTGCTTGGTAAAGGGCATGAGATAGACACTATCCAGTTCGTCACTTGTAAGGGGCTCAGCTGGTGGGTTTTGCACAACATAGAGACCACCATAATCTTCTACCAAGGGAGCTGCTGTAATCCAATCAGTGTGATCATATTGCAACTTAAAACTCTTGGCATATTCTGTCTTGGATTCTAGGATTTCTGCAAACGTAGGTAATATCACCGGTTTGTGCACCGCGTTCAGCTCCATGGCTTTCGATGCTGTTCCGCGAATATAACTAAGGTCTTGAATACGAAGCCCTGCTTGTAAACCGTGGGCAATCTCCACGATGGGGCGTTCTCCCATACCGTACACCAGTAGATCAGCATTTGCATCCAATAGAATTGATCGGCGAATCCGATCATCCCAGTAATCATAATGGGCTAAACGACGTAAGCTTGCTTCGATGCCACCGAGAATGATCGGTGTTTTCTTATAAGCTTCTCGCACCCTATTCGCATACACAATCGTAGCGCGATCAGGACGAAGTCCTCCTTTTCCACCTGGTGAATACGCATCGCTTTTACGAGGCTTTTTCGCAACTGTGTAATGATTAACCATAGAATCGATGTTTCCACTCGTCACTAAAAATGCCAATTTCGGTCGCCCAAGAATTTTGAAGCTATCGAGCGCTCGCCAGTTTGGTTGGGCAATGATCCCCACCTTATAACCATGGCTCTCTAACACACGCCCGATTAGAGCACCACCAAAGGAGGGATGATCGACATATGCATCGCCGGTAACGAGAACGAAATCGCAGCGTTCCCATCCGCGATCCTCCATGTCTTGTTTACATACTGGTAAAAACTGATTCAACATGAACCGTTCCCCCTCGAGGTTGCGACAATCACACACTCATTGCCACCTTGGTAGGGCAGGTAGTCGTAGTCTCCATAGACACCCGTTATTGTAAATCCTTCTTCTGCTAATAATTCTTGCATGTGTGTGGCCTCACAACTAGATTCAATGCTAGATTTCACTGTGATTTGCTTATTTTCACCAAAAACATAATTAATCTCATTCATCACGCGTAAATCTTCATTAATACCCTTCATCTGTGCCACACTCACTAACACTTCATTTGTGAAGGGATGTACCCCTTGCAGCGCTAACCAAGGAAAGGATTCACCGATTGGATTCTTAGAGGCATCGAAATCAAACGCTAAAGTTCCACCGGGAGTCAAGTGCTTGTGAATGGCACGAAATACTTTTTTTCGATCCTCGTCAGTTAAGATGTAAATCATACTATAATATGGAATAATAATTAATGGAAAGACATCATCGAGCTTGAGTTCTCGCATGTCTTGCTCTAGCAGTCTAGGTTGGAAACCGTACGCTTCCAATTTCTCACGTGCTAGTTGCAACATATGGGGAGAATAGTCAACTCCTACCGCATCCACTCCTGCTTCTAATAAAGCCTTAAGTACTCGCCCAGTTCCGCAACCGAGATCTAATACTTTCCCTTGACAGTTTTTTGCTAATGTAAGATAAAAATCGATGTCTTGACTGCATTGAATCGTAAGATCATAGATGTTTTTCTCACCATAAACATCATCTGTCGACGCTAAACCTTGATCTAAAAGTTCTTTGGCGAAACCAAAAAAAGTATCGTGTACCATCTAAGTATCTATCTCCATTTCTCATCTATCGATGATTTGTATCAGGATTTCCTTCTGTACTTCTCTTAGTTTATCCTGCCATCGTTTATTTAAATTCGCATTGACAAATTCGCAATTTCCGTTACTATGAATGTATGAAGAATTTTATGATTGACACAAATGTCTTTGACAAACTTATTGCTGACCCCTACTTCCCTGATATTTGGAGTGCTCTCGAAGCGAAAGAATTTCAATTTGTAACTACCATCATTCAAGAAGAGGAGCTAAACACAATACCAGACCTTCGGCAAAAATCCTTATTGCAGAGCATACCACGGTCTGTGGTTCCATTATGGAGCGAGAGCTCTCTTAACGTCGATAAACACGCGAATGACCAGATGATTGCTGCTGCTGCTCTGCACTGGGCTGGCGTATTGATTACCGAAGATCACGCATTACACGAGTGGATCAAACTCAACTTGCCGTCACTACAGGTCTTAGGTTACCAGGAATTTCTAGTTTGGTTTTTAAGCCTAGAGTGAACCGCGCAATCAATAGTGCAATCACCCATGATCAAAAAAACCATCCTTATACAGGATGGTATATTTGCTGAAAAAAATGGTACTCCCAAGGGGATTTGAACCCCTGTCTCCGCCGTGAGAGGGCGATGTCCTAGGCCCCTAGACGATGGGAGCACAACGAAAACTACAGAACTTATTATACCACCGTTTGACAACCTTGTAAAGCGATTTTTTGCAGTCAGTCCTCGATGTTTACCGGATAGTTACTTGCCAGTTGATCGTGGCTGTTTTGGCCACCATCCCTGCGACTGAACAATATTGTTCAACAGAGAGTCGAACGCTATCTTCAAGGGATTTTTGCTTAAGATCCTGCCCTTCGAAGATGTATTCCATATTTACGCTTGTAAAAACTTTTGGATGCGCAGTACTACGCTCTGCGTTAATCGTAATCTCGAATGCTGATACAGCAATGCGTTTCTTCTTTACGATCAACAACACATCCATACCAGAACATCCAGCTAAGCCCATTAAGACCATTTCCAGCGGGGAAGGTGCTGCTGCTTCACCCCCGTTGTCTGGTATGGTGTCCATTACAACAGAGTGATTAGTTCCAGACTTACCCACAAAACTCATTTTTCCGGTCCAGCGTACATCTACGTTCATCGTTTCACCTCGTTTTCATGCGTTTTTCCCATCTCTACTGCCTCTTTAATCCGCTGGCAGACTTTCGCCTCACTGAGTAAAGCTAACACCTCATAGATACCTGGACTTACATTAGTGCCTGTTACCGCTACTCGAACCG
>SKJB01000124.1 GCA_007116145.1 Limnochordia bacterium
TCATCGACTTAAAACAATTCAGAAAGCCGATCGGATTATTGTTCTTGATAAGGGAAGACTAGTTCAGATTGGAACGCATGAAGAGCTTATAGCCAGTGATAATATCTATAGGCATCTTTACGAACAACAATTACATGATGAGAGGGAGGATTATGTAAGTGCCTAAATTGCCTATGGATAAAGAAAAAATCAATAAGTTAAGTTTTTTAGAATCTTTAGGGATTGACAGAGCGGTTTTTATGTTTCAGTTTGTGAAAACAAGAATTGTTTTGTATTGTTCGGGTGTACTGCTCGTTTCAAGCTATAAGTTTGTAGAAAATATTGTTATGGGACAATTGTTCTCAGTGACAGCTATCATTAGTCTTACTATGAATATTCATGATCTTTGGGTGAAAATACTTACGATTTTTATGTGGGTTACAGGAGTCATCGTAATGGCATCTTTTGGCACCGTGATGACAGGAAGAGCAGTGGCCCATATTGACATGAACTTCAGATTGGCAATTACTGAAAAACTAACAAAAATTCCAATGAGTTTATGGAACGAAAGGCATAGCGGCGATTGGATGGCATTAGTGGGTAAAGATGCGGATACAGCGACAGAATCGTATAAAGATTTTTTTATGACTTTGATCGGGATAGTCTTTCAGATGTTGGGAGGGGTTATTATCATCATGCCAAGATATCCAATATATGCTTGGTTTTCTTTGGCAGCAGGATTTCTATATCTGTTAATCGTGATAACCCTAAGGAAAAAGTCTCGGTTGTACGCCCAATTACAAAGAGAAGTAAGTGCACAAGCAACAGCTCGTTTTTCCGATATTCTAAAAGGCTTTTTTGTAATACGAGTCTTTAAAATGGTTTCCGTGGCCAAAAGAAGACATGATCAGACTGTCGATCGTGCCTATGATGCTGGAATGAAAACGACGTTAATCCTTATGATAGCACGTATTTTTGAAGCCCTTGGGTTTACTATCTCGTATACAGGTGCCTTCATCTTTGGTTTGGTGCTAGTACATCAAGGAGAAATGGACTTGCCTCAGATGCTGGCACTATGGCCAATTGCCATGGGGATATCTTTAAGTTTTATGGATGTTGGACAGCTTATAATTCGGTATCAAGCGATTGTGGCCTCTGTTAATCGTGTGTATGAGCTTTTTCAATTACCGGACGAACAAAGTGGTGAAACGTACGATGTTTCCGAGTGCCCTATAGCTGTTGAGTTTAAGAACGTTACCTTTTCCTATGGCGACACAAAAATCCTTGACGATATCAGCTTTAAGATTAACAAGGGTGAGAACATTGCTCTAGTGGGGGCCAGTGGAGGAGGGAAAAGTACTGTTGTAAAGATAATGATGCGTTTATACGATGTACAAAGTGGTACGATAAACGTTTCAGGAAGAGATGTTAAGTCCTATGATCTAAGTACATTAAGAAATCAATTTTCCTATGTACCTCAGATGCCTTACCTTATTAGTGATAGTATCTATGAGAATATAGCTCTTGTCAGTGAGTCAGCCACCATTGAAAAAGTAATTGTAGCATCAAAACAATCCTATGCAGATCAGTTTATTACTGAAATGCCGAAGGGGTATGATACCCTGCTAGGTGACCAAGGAGCAGGTTTATCCGGAGGGCAAAGGCAACGAATAGCAATAGCAAGAGCATTTATTAAAAATGCTCCAATATTTATTTTTGATGAAGCTACAGCTGCTTTAGATGGAGAGTCCGAAAAGAAAATCAATATGTCCATGGACTATTTGTCACATGATCATACCCTTATTGTGGTTGCTCACAGGTTGTCTACTGCTAAAAGAGCAGACCGTATCCTAGTAATCGAAGATGGAAGAGTTATGGAACAAGGAAGCCATGATGAACTAATGATGTCAGAAGGGAGGTATCATTATCTTTGGAAAGAACAGCAGATCACAGGATTTAAAGAGTGTGTATGAGTGGTTAAAGTATCCGTAAGGGTTTTAAAACCATGACAGGAGTGACTACCAAGATGACTCGACGGGAGAGTTTCCCTTGATTTTGAGCGTAAGCCGCAGAACAGATATTCCATCCTGCGATTTAGCAAGTCAACTTGGAGATTACACAGATAAATGCGTTGTTAGCATTCACTTGTTTCCAATGAGACATTAGCACCTATGAATCACTCTTGTTGTAGATAATTTAACATTTACCCTTGACTTATATAACTTCTAGCAGTATGATTTACATATATTAAACATAAATGAAAAAGGAGAGGAAAAACGTTATCTAAGGGGAGTAGCGGCTAAATGAGTTTCTACGCTGTATGTTTAGAAAAGAAATATCCATCCTGAGGGGGAATTCGGCATCATGAAATGTCAAATGACAGGAAACAGTAGAATGTGTGTCGTTGCGTTGCTTGCAATCTGCTTGGTTCTTTGTATGGTCCAAATTGGCTTAGCTACCCATTATGATTTTAATGGTGAAACAGTGAGAGTCTATACCATGGGAAGAGGAGCTTTTTTTAGTGAAGGTCCTAATTATGCCTGGTTACAGGAAGTTGAGGAAATGTTCAATGTGAAGATTGAGTTTAATAGTACAGGCGCTGGGAATTTTATAAGTAGTGTTGTGACAGGTATGATTGCTGGCGATCCTCCAGGCGATATCTTCTGGACTCGGCATGGCATAACAATGCAGCTAGCACAACAAGGTATGCTCCAACCTCTTCATGGGATTATCAATGACGAGTACTACCAGCGTATACCTGAGATCTATCGGAACAGGCATTTCTACGAGCAGGTAGGCACACCTTATGCTTTTTCATCCAACGATGATTTTGCTCATCAAGGTATTCCGTTCCATAACCCCGTTGGAATCGCTTGGAACAAAGACATGTTCGCCGAGCTCGGACTGCCCGATCTCTATGAACTTCAGGAATCGGGTGATTGGACGTATCAGGCTCTCATTGATATCGCCATTCAAGCTACCCAAGACACAACGGGTGATGGTGAGATCGATCAGTGGGGTGTTGCTGGGTATTCAGGCGGCATACACTGGCACCAACTATTGTCCACAGTGGCATCCAATAACGTTGATTGGGTTGTTATGGAGGATGGCAAATACACGGTTAACGTTACAGACCCAGCATTTCTTGATGCCCTCCAACTCTGGCAGGATCTCAGAATCCTCCATAATGCGTCTGGTTCTATAAATGGGCGTGCATTGTTCGCAGAGGGTAGCTTGGCTATGTTGGTTTCATGTATGGCCGGTTTGACAACTGCGCGAAACTCTGGTATGGAGCAGGAATGGGGTTGGGTATACTACCCCAAAGGACCTAATGCTGAAGACTATGCAGCCTTTGTGCACATGTTCCACGTAGCGTCCTTGCCGTTGGGCGTGGAGAACCCAGAGGCTTTGGTGGAGCTAGCGAGTGCTCTGTTCCGCTCAATGGACCCGTACATGGCACAGCCTTTGGACGAATACTTAGAAAGCGGCTTAGATAAGCTTGCTCTAGATGGTTTTATAACTGATCGGGAGTCCTATGAAACCTTTAGAAGGATGTACAGTGACATGCGCTTATTACCATTCTTTCGAGATTTCTTTGTACACCAGGATGGAGTACAAGAAGCAGTTACGGGTATACGTGATGGAGAAGTTTTTGCACTGCCAGCCTTCGCTGCACTTCAACCTGCTCTTCAGGCAGCACTCGATGAGTACTTAGGCCAGTAATATGAGACGCTAAAGAGGAGGCTGATGCCTCCTCTTTTTTCAATACGGTAGGATCTAGCAGTCTTTTATGACATGAATAACGAAGTCCTTCAATTGGCCGCTATAACGGTTTCGTAAAAAGGGTGTTGATGATGATTTTCAGAAACCGATTGTGGAGGAAGCCTCTCCAACTTTTTCCTATAACGGGCAGGATTTTTCAGCACAATGAACGAACTGTGAAGTTGGGTCTAAATTGATTGATGCACGCAGTTGCTGTAGTGGACGTGGACGTGGTTCCAGCTGTAAAGCGTGTAGCGTAGTATAGGCTCGCACTCGCGTAGGTTGCTCTAAGGAGATTGGTAAGCATTGGTTGCAAGATATTAGAGAAAAATGAGTAAAAATGGATTAATTGGGAGGGTAATGAAGTGGAGTATAGTATTCATGGTACCGTAATGCCGATGATTGAGCTTGAGATGCATCAGGGTGAGTCTGTTTACGCCCAGACTGGCGCCATGCAGTGGATGGCGCAAGGAATTGACATGCAGACAAAAGTTAAGGGCGGAGTTATAGGAGCCTTTAAGCGTTCCTTTTCCGGTGGCGATATGTTTATTGTTGAGTTTACGGCTACAGATGACCGAGTGAAAATCGCATTTGGGCATACCTATCCAGGTAAAATAATGGTGTTTAACGTTAGCGAAACTTCGCTGATCTGTCAACAACGCGCTTTCCTCTGTGCCACTCCTAACGTGGAGTATGATATTCACATTCAGAAGAAACTAGGCACTGGGTTTTTCGGTGGTGAAGGTTTTATTATGCAGAAGTTTAGAGGACAGGGACTGGTAGTTATTGAGATGGACGGAGAGTGTGTGGAGAAGCATCTGCAGCCAGGAGAACGTATTAGGGTAGCTACTGGCTCCGTAGGTGCTTTTGAGGAAACGGTGAGCATGGATATCGAGAGAGTTAAAGGGTTTACTAATATGTTTTTGGGTGGCGAAGGCCTATTTCTTACAACGCTAACAGGACCAGGTAAGGTATGGATTCAGACGATGCCGGTCCAAGATATGGTTGGCGAGATTTCGAAGTATATTCCATCATCCAAAAAATCATAGCAATTAGAGTGCCTCTAACGTGCCTGTGCGACTTCAGCTTGCCCATATGAGTAGCATATAGGCACGGATTAGCAGGGTCGAAGACGCTTTCAATTCGATTTTAAGCAAGGAAAGAAAGGGGAGTATTTATTGTGGAACGTAGAAACAAAGCAATTGCCAGTGCCGTTGTCTTAGTTATTACCCTGGTAATTAACTACATGGGGGCTGTGGGTATGATTAACAACATGTCCCAAAAGGAAGTCTCCGATATGTTTCCGACTTTGATCACGCCTGGCCCCGCGACCTTTAGTATCTGGGGTTTCATCTACGCTTTACTTGCAGCTAGTGTCATTCTAATGATCATCAAGAGGCGTGATCCTTACTACAGTAGCGCCATCGACAAGATTTCTTCGCTATTTTGGTTATCCTCTCTACTCAATATTGGCTGGATTGTTGCATTTTCCTATCTGCAGATCGGATTATCTACTCTTCTGATCCTTGGTTTCGTTATCGTACTAGCCATGATTAATCAAAGGTTGTGGAGCATTCAAACCGATAATCAGTGGCTGCTTCCTCTAGCCTTTGGACTTTATGGCGGTTGGCTCTTTATTGCTACGGTGGTTAATACTGCCGCTTGGTTGACTCAAATAGAATGGTCCCGCTGGGGTATTGCTGAGCACACTTGGGGAGCAGTGATGCTAGTGATCGCTTTAGCCTTAACCTATGGCGTATTGCGTAAGCACCGAAATGCCATCTATCCATTACCTATCGCTTGGGCCTATTTTGGTATTTACCAGGCTTTGCTCTCAGGCGAGAGTGCAGCTGGCTTCATGCCTATTATTGCTTTGATTGGCATGGCTGTATTGGCCATCATGGCTATTGTCCAGTTCGTCCAAAATGACCATACTCCTTTCCCGAGATCAGTATATCGCTAAGCATTTTCAGCAGAGAAATGGGGACGGAAGCGCCATATCTTGCGCACTCCAGCAACGGTGAGAGTTAGCCGTTAGCTGGTTTTTTTTGCGAATCGGATAGAGAAGATTAGCACATTTTGCAGGAAGTTGCTTGTAATTCGGTGAAAATATCTGTAGGTACTTTGTCTTTCTAGATGTGAAGAGAGTGAGCTAGAACAGGGACATAAAAGATCATAGAGGGAGGAAATGTATGCATTTTCGAGTTGGGATTGTGGTATTGCTATTTGTTTTTGGGGTGACAGCCTATGGCGTTGCTAGCCACTCGATGTTGACCCAGGATGAAATGTGGGCCGATTTGAATCACGTAGCTGACTTGATTACCCGAGTCCATCCAGATCCCTTTCACAGTGGTACAGAAATAGAATTCCAACAGCTATTAGCAGAGCTAAAACAAACGACAATCGAACCGATGGAGAGGGATAAATTTTTCTATGTTATCAACCAGCTTGCAGTCTTTGTTAGAGATGGGCATACATTTGTGCGCCTAACCGATGAGGCATGGCACCTACCTGCAAGATTCGAATGGGTGAGTGACGGTATTGTGGTGGTAAGCGCCCATGATGAAAGTGGTCTATATTTTGGGGACCAGATCCTGGAGATTGGTGGGAAGACACCCGATAATCTTCTAGAGGCCTTAGCGCCTATTGTGATAGCAGAAAACACCCATGCGTTAAAGGCATATGGAGGTCAGCGCTTAGCATCAGGTTCAATACTTCAGTACTTGGGTTTAGTGAGAGACAACAAAGTCGACATATACGTGAAGGACATAGCAGGAGAGCAACGGCTTGTCGAAGTGAATTTGACGAGACAACCACTTTCGCCAACGGAGACGAGGTCATGGTTCGGCTGGCATATTGATGGGGATAATTCTTTGGGGTATTTCTATCTAGACCAATGTGCCAATACCAGTGAATATCGAGACGTTTTAAAAGAATTCTTCCAAGCAGTTAAGGACCAGCATGTTCAGGTGATTGCCATGGATGTTCGGAGAAATAGCGGGGGTGATTCTCGAGTAATTGATGAGTTTATCAGCTATTTGCCCGTACGTAGGGTTCGATCCCATTTTGGTGAAATTCGCTACTCTCCAGAAGCCCAAGAACAACGGGGTTACAGTCGTGACAAGGGGTATCGACGAATCAACCGTATCTACCAATTTCTTGGGCTGTATACGTTGAATATTCCGAAGCTATCTGATGCGACACTAGGTTTTAGCGGAGACGTTTATATCCTCACATCGCCGATTACCTTTAGTTCAGCTAATTGGTTTGCAGTAATCTTTCAGGATAATGAGCTAGGTGAGGTGTTAGGTGAACCTACAGGTAATGCTCCGACTAGTTACGGAGATATCCTGCGCTTTACCGTACCCCATAGCCAATTTCCGATGATTATCTCCCATAAAAGCTGGATCCGACCAGATAGGAGCCGGGACCCTAGTGATGCTTTGTATCCAGACATCCATGTTCCCACGACAGTCAGGGATGTTCAGGGGTACCAGGACCCACAACTAGAAAAGCTGCGAGAGATCATGCAAGGGAAGTATCAAAGGTGATGGTTCTAAAAATGGCTCAAGCAATTCGTGGTATCACGGTATGTGCCTTGAGCGGAGCGAAAGGACTGGTAATTAAAGTGGTTATTTCATGTTCGACTACAAATTTCACTAAGGAGAAATACAAGGATGTTTTTTCGGCTATTAGTGAAGCTAAAGCATTAGGGTTTAGAGTCATTGATCTAATGATGTTTGAGAATCGAGCAAGAATAGATCCATATCCGTCCGATATTAGAGAACGAGGAACTGGTTATGCAGATAAAATAAATAGGTATCTTAAGCAAAACAATATGACTATTTATAGTATTAATGCTAACTTTTTTGCTGACATAGGAGTAGCGGATGAAGAGATTTATGCAGATGTATATGATGATTTCATTGCTCTCTTATGGTTTGCTGAATTGTTAGGAGTCAAGCACATTACATTGCAACCAGGAAAGGAAAGCTCCAAAGAATCTAGGGAGATTACATTGCACCGTCTCAAAATGAGACTCTTCGAGATGAGTGATGTCGCCAGCAAGAAAGAGATAAGTATTGCAGTTGAAGCTCATATTGGCTCCTTGATTGAGAAAGTGCATGAAATTGAAGTTTTTATGCAAGAAATGTATCCTAGAGTATCTTTGACCTTTGATTCAAGTCATCAAATTATGCAAGGGTATAAGACAGAGGAGTTATTGGATCTTCTTAAATTTACTTCACACTGTCATTTAAGGGATGCAAACTTGGGTCATATGCAAGCGAATCTTAGGGATGGAGAAACTGACTTTTATTTGATTATTGCAGAACTAAAGCGTTTGGACTATCAAGGTGTTATCTGCATAGAGTATTGTATGGGTTTTGATAAGGATTTTGCCAATCTGAAACAATTGAAAACACTGTTGGAGAGGGAAACATAAGCTCAATGGTACGTATGTGTTACCGCGATGCATACTCCACACTGCTTTGGATAAGCTAGTGTGGAGGTGGTGATCGTTATGACTGATATTAACCGTCTCCAACAGTTGCTTGATCAATTGGAGGCAGTGCGAACTAGATTACAAAACGCCTTGAAACAGGCGGATGGAAATCAGCAAGACTCTATGGTCCAAAGCATCGCAGATGAGTTCGAAGTACTATTAAACGAGTACAATAAGGAACGATATAATCAAATTAATACCTAGTCGATGCCCGGCCTGCGAATCCGCATGTCGGGCTTATAATTTGGATACTCCATCAAAATCCACTCGCCCTCTACGCTTTTTGCAGGATTTGAAGATCGCTTATAGTCAACGCGCCCCCATTTACCAACTACGATCAACCGCAGTTATTCTACGATAGTGTGAGCCAGTTTCTTAAGGGCGGTCTCGTTCATGATTGCACGTAGATAATGCGCCGCAATTTGCTGTTATCCGTGCAACAGACGGAACTTATCTTGGTATACCAGTACAATAAGGGCGTAGGTATTTATTTTTATGACATAGTTCGATACAATACCAACATAGAGTGAGGCGATAACGAGTATCATTTTCGGAGAACTGCGCATCCAAGCAGGTCGGTAAGGTGGTGGATACAATAATCGGAACGCAAAAATTGAGTTTTTGTTTTCAGCATGATTTGGTGCTCAAGAGTATCTCCGTTGATATACACGCAGGCGAAGTCGCTTCCATTATAGGGCCGAATGGTTCTGGTAAGTCCACACTACTGCGATGTTTAGCAGGTCTTTACCCTGTAAAGAAAGGAGAAGTAACTATCGATGGAAAGTCGATTAATGGGTTTAGTCGCAGACAGATTGCTCGTACAATCGCTTTCTTACCACAGATTCAAGAATCTGTTACAGGTTTATCTGTAGGCCATCTAGTGGCTCTAGGCAGAAGTCCGTATCAAAACACGGGGTGGTTACTTAGCCGGAAGGACCAAGAGAAAGTCCACTGGGCTATGGACTATCTTCGGATCTCCCATCTCCAGGAAATACCATTAAACGCGATCTCTGGAGGAGAAAGACAACGTGCGTGGATTGCTATGATATTAGCGCAAGACACTCCCCTTATCTTACTGGATGAGCCTAGTACATATCTGGATATGAAATACCAGTGGGAGCTTTTGGAGATAATGCAAGATCTGAAACAAGACTTCCATAAGACAATCATCGCTGTATTTCATGATCTTAATCATGCTCTTGAGGTTTCTGATAATGTGTTGCTGCTTAAGGATGGAGAAATGTACTCATATGGTTCGCCAAGGGAGGTAATTACGGAACGAGCACTTTATGATGTTTTTGATACAAAGGTAAGAATTTCGTATTTAGAGGCTGATCAGCGGTATATTGTTTCACCGCTAGGTAATCGATAATTTTTGATGCTGTATAAAAAATGGGAGGCGAGGACTTATGAACTATAGGAGAAAATATAGGGCTATTTGTGTGGTTGTTGTTTTCGTTGTTATGAGTAGTATCTGTGTGTTAGCTTCAGAGGAGTTAGATAAGAAGGTTTTTACTGATCATTTAGGAAGAACAGTGATCATTGAAGGAGAACCTCAGCGAGTAATAGCGCTAACGCGGGCATATATGGAGGAACTGTTTGAAATAGGAGTAACTCCAGTAGCTAAGGTCGATGAATACAATAATCGTCTTGAGGGAGTAAGTTTGCCTAGTGTTGGGCGACAGTCGAATCCAGACCTAGAAGCTATTTACGCGATGCAGCCCGATTTAATTATCGCTAATACTAGACAGCATAGCAATCTACTAGAATTACTAGAACAGACTGGAGCAGCTGTTTTCTTTGTGAATCCAAATAAAGTGGATGTAGATCCGTTGACTGATAGGATTATTATCTTTGGGTCATTGCTTGGAAGAGAGGATTTTGTTCGAGATTACATGAGAGAGTTGGATGAACTATGTGAGTCTTTACGCGAAGCACTACAACCGTATAATTACAAGACAGGACTAATCGTACAGGGAGGAACAGACAGTATTCGGGCAGCGATGCCAACGGGTTTGTACGGATCGTTGCTAAATAGATTAGGTATCGATAATATTGTGGTAGCTGGTCATGTTGGAGCGGGCCAGTCTACATGGGTGAATTTTGACTTAGAGACGCTTCTTAA
Source organism: Limnochordia bacterium (assembly GCA_007116145.1). Lineage (GTDB taxonomy): Bacteria > Bacillota > Limnochordia > Darwinibacteriales > DTU012 > CSBR16-88. The sequence goes on from SKJB01000124.1 coordinate 10,371, forward strand.
ATTAGATCCTAGTGTTATTCTGATTAGAGCAGCTGGAAGTAGTGAGGGAAATAATGCAGTTTTACTTGCGAATTTCACTGAGAATCCCCAATGGCAAAGCCTTACAGCGATTCAAACAGGAAGAATCTTTGTACTTCCTGCAAGAGTCAATCCTGGTAATATTTCTAATGCCGAGGCCATTAGAGTAACCTTTGAGACCTTAACTAGTGACTGGATTGAGGACTAGTTGTGAGGACGCAAGTAGTTGCAAAGATTATGGCGCTCGTTATAATTAGTGCCATAATCATAGTTATAAGTGTGATGCTAGGGACGATCCAGTTTAGTCTTCGAGAAGTATGGGACGGTTTGTGGAAAAATAGTGAATCAGTCCTTGCCAACCAGATTATCCATAACATTCGACTTCCAAGAGTGGTTACGGCATTTATAGTCGGTGCTAATCTAGCTATGGCGGGCAGTTTACTTCAGGGAGTGTTACGGAATCCGTTGGCATCACCACAAGTTATTGGGGTAAATGCTGGAGCAGGTCTTCTAGCGGTGGCAGTGATGATTTTTTATCCAGGACATGTTAAGCTAATTCCAGTGGGTGCGTTCTTAGGAGCTTTAGGGGCTACCATGCTGATTAATCTCTTGACTCTGGTAGTAAAGAACTCTGCAACAGTACATGTGATTCTAGCTGGTGTGGCTGTAGCGGCGCTGTTAAATTCATTTACATCAGCACTAATGTTTATTAACAGTGATGAGTTGGAAATAACCTATTTATGGTTATTGGGTAGTCTATCTGGGCGTAGCTGGAGTTATTTTTATATGTTGTTACCGTATACTATCTTAGGTACTGCCTCTGCTATCATCATTAGTCCAAAGTTGAATCTCTTTCATCTTGGAGATGAGGTGAGTTCAAGTTTAGGCCTTCATGTTAAGATCTATCGTGTATTAGCGATGATAACGGCTTCGATTTTAGCTGGAAGCGCTGTAAGTGTAGCAGGAACCATAGGTTTTATTGGACTAATAGCACCACATTTAGCACGACTAATGCTTGGGCAAGACCAGCGCTATATTGTACTAAGTGCTCCATTGTTAGGTGGTATTTTGTTAGTTGTTTCAGATACCATTGCTAGGGTTTTGTTTCAACCAATCGAGCTGTCGGTAGGTATAGTAACGTCGATTTTAGGGGCACCTTTTTTCTTGTTTGTATTATTTAAGAAGAGAAATCTATATTAACTTCTAACTAGGGTGGTGATACATTTAAGGAGCAGGTTCCTAGGCATTGGCACGAAAGTAGTTAACCTCACCATAAAGATAGCGATCCCATTTATGGGGTCGCTTGTGACTAAAACATCTTTAAAATCTTTCGACATAAGAAGGATTACGAAACACAAAAACCGAAGGTATCTAATAGATATCATTTTTTTACTTTAAGGAGGAGTGAGATCGCTGAATCATAAGCAGATGGATACCATGTCCAAACAGGATCTAGCAGCAGAATTAAAGCTGGTTAGTGCCGAATATGAAGCATTAATTGAAAGTGCCAGAGCTATACTTATACAGCAGGAATTTAAGGAATCTGCTAGAGAAATCTTTACTTTTTGTAAGAAGGTTACAGGTGCTACTTCTGGTTATGTTGCTCTTCTAAGTCCAGATGGATCGGAAAACGAACTGCTTTTCCTAGACTCCGGAGGTGTTATGTGTACCGCTGACGAAAATTTGCCCATGCCTATTAGAGGTTTAAGGGAAACAGCTTATCGTTCTCTTAAAGGGGTATTTGACAATAGCTTTGCAGACAGCCATTGGGTAAAATTTTTGCCGAAAGGACATATGCGGCTAGCCAATGTAATGTTTGCCCCTCTAATTATAGATAAACGGGCTGTGGGTCTAATTGGGCTAGCTAATAAAAAGGGAGGTTTTACTCAGAGAGACATAGATTTCGTTTCAAATCTTGGCGATATAGCTGCCATAGCACTTAGAAACAGCAGAAACCTAGAGTCAATTCAGCATTTAAGTTTTCGCGACCAACTGACGAGCTCTTACAATCGCCGGCATTTTGATAATGAAATAAAGCGCCTCGAAGGTTCAGACGAATACCCGATTTCCATACTATCAGCGGATCTCGACGGGTTAAAAGAAATTAATGATAATTTTGGTCATCGGGAGGGCGACTTATATTTACAAAACTGCGCTTTAGTTCTTAAAAAGGCACTTCGTGGTTCTGACTTTCTGGCTAGAGTCGGTGGTGATGAGTTTGCATTGGTGCTGCCACGCACCAATCAAGCATCTGGCGAGGAGATTCTTAATGGAATTAACCGCAGGATAGCAGATTATAATCGAACGCGTAAAGGGTTGCCGTTGAGGATTTCTTTAGGCTTGGCTGTCAGTAAAGATGGCACTCAATCTTTGGAGGATACTTATAATGAGGCTGATAGGATTATGTACAAGAATAAATCTCAGCGTAAAAGTAGTAGGAACTAGAGCGTTTATGGTATCTCCGAGCGAACGAACCAGCCACTACATATTATGCGATGATCGGCCTGAGACAAAATCTCTGTTAGATACCTTTTCCAATCAGGAACCTGTCTTAACTGTGGCGAAGCTTAACAAATTAGACGTTAAAGTACATATATTGCGTAGAGATTGACCTACAAGAAGAGGATGTCACTGGAGGGATCGGATATGGAGGGAGTCTTTTCTAAGAGTATCTGGATAGACATGGGTGAAAGATATAAAAGTGGAATGGCACCCATGTTTAGAAAAGAGTTTATAATCAATAAAAAAATAAAAAGAGCTACAGTTAATATTATTGGTTTGGGCTTTTATGAGCTGTATATAAATGGAAAACGAATTGGGGATCATCTATTAGATCCTGCACAAACAGATTATGAAATTAGAGTGTTTTATAATACCTTCAATGTAACGGAATATGTAAATGAAAAGAACTGTATAGGTGTTATATTAGGTGACGGCTGGTATCACCAGTATAAGATCTGGAGGCATCCAGAAAACGGCAAAACAAATCAAATCTATGGTAAACCAAAACTCATTTTTGAAATGATTATTGAGTATGAAGATGGTGACATTGAAATTCTGCCATCTGATTTAAGCTGGAAAACAGACTATAGCCCAATTGTTATGAACAACATATTTACTGGGGAAGTCTACGATGCTCGATTGGAACAAACAGGCTGGAATACTCATCTATATGATGAATCTCATTGGCATAAGGTATCTAGAGCTCCAGATACTACAGGGGAGATAGAATACCAACAGATTGAACCCATCAAAAAAATGGAATATGTAGAGCCAGTTGCGGTCATCCCTCTGACAAATGGTGTGTATGTTTTTGATATGGGGACAAATTTTGCAGGCTTTATAAAGATCAAAGCGCTTGGGTATGAAGGAATGGATATCTGCATTCGGTACAGCGAATCATTAAATGCAGATGGTAAGCTGCAATATAGCAATTATAATCAAATCGTATTTCATGCCATTCAAGAGGATCGATACATTGCGGGTAAGGATGGAGTATTCGAATGGGAACCAAGATTTACCTATCACGGTTTTCGCTATGTTGAAATTACGGGGTTTCCTTATCCTTTACAATTAGAGAATATAACAGGAATAAGAGTGTATACGTCACTAGAAGAAGCAGGCGATTTTGAGTGCTCAGAAGAAGTATTTAATAAAATGCATATGTTAGCTGTTAATACCATAAAAAGCAACATCCATAGTATTCCCACAGATTGTCCTGTTAGAGAAAAAGGGGGCTGGACAGGGGATGCTGTAACTTTATGTAGCACAATGAACTATAACTTTAAAAGTGATACGTTCTGGCAAAAATATATTGATGATATTCAGAGTTCAAGAAAACTATATGGAACTTGGATGAATATTGTGCCAGGTAGACGAACTTGTTTAGACGCTTCCACAGCATGGGGAAGTGCACAAGTACTATTACCCTGGGAAAACTATGTTTTTTATGGTGACAAAACTAGTTTAGAAAAGAGTTATGACAATATAAAGAGCTGGATTCATCATTTAAGCGAAAAATCGGATGATTATATTTTATATGATGAAGCCCATGATGATTGGTGTACACCCTATGAAATATTTAAGAATAAACCAACGAAGAATCAAATCTCAACAGCCTATTTTTATTTCAGTACTTTTCTAGCGGCTAAAATTGCAAAGGAGTTGAATATAAAAGAAGACGCTGAATGTTTTCTGGAATTGAGTCGAGGAATTAAAGCAGCATTTCATGAAAAGTTCTATATTACGAGTATAGGAGGCTATGGGGGGCAAGGCGTCAGCGCTATGGCAGTATGTGTCGGTCTTGCCGATCAAGCGACTATCCATAAGACAGTTTCCTATATTGTAGATGATATAATTAAGAATGGCTATCATCTGATGGTGGGTCATATTGGTGCGAAATACATTTTTGAGGTTCTATATACGTATGGATACACTGACATTTTATTAAAATCACTTAGAAACCCAAAATACCCTGGATTTTTGTATATGCTTGAAAACGGTGCTACGACCTTGTGGGAACGATGGGAAGGGATCGGAGATTATGAGAAAGCAGGGGGCTCATTGAATCATCCTTTTAAGTGTGGTTATGATGCCTGGTTTTATAAGGATATTTTGGGGATAAGACCCAAAAATATTGGGTTTGATGAAATAGTTATCCAACCTGGGATGACGGACTACCTAAAATATGCAAAAGGATATTATATCTCGAATCATGGTAGAATTGAAGTTGATTGGCGAATGCAAGAAAAGACATTTTGTCTCAAAGTTTTGATACCTGAAAGAACGAAGGCAGAAATCATTATGCCAAACAATGATGTTAAAATTGTTGAAGCTGGCCAACATGAGTTTACCCAATCGTAATCTTTTGCGGTAGAAGCAAGGACGGAAGAGACTAGGCAAGTTTGTTCGCAGTATGTAACCTTAATATTGATACATACTGTCGAAAACGGCACAGAGGAGATGGTCAGGAAAATGGTAAGAGCTAGAGTTCTCATGTTCATCTTGATGACGATTGTTGGTGGACTACTGTTAGTCAGTGGGTTATCCGTCGAGGCGGCTGCAATTATTGGCCCAGGGGACTGGCCGAGTGATAGTCAGTGGTTTGCAGGTCTTGACCCCTATTGGAACCCCATAACCGACCCGCAGGATCAGCCACAGGGTTTTCGAGATGTGGTGGTTGACCCATTGGGGGGGGCGGCTTACTATTGGTATTACGATGATTCGAAATTGTTCTTTCGCATCGTGCTGCGAGGAGATCCGCTTAACCAACAGAATACCCGTTTACGCTCAGAAGGTTGGGGAGTGTTTATTGAATCGACGGGAGATACGCAAGCGGACTACTCGATCGCGCTATTCGGTACAGGATCAGGAAATACCATAGCGACCCGCTATTTTGATGGGAGCGGATTTGTGGCGACGGATTGGAGCTACAACTCTTCGACTAACGCTGTGCCCGTCGGCGACTACATTTATGTCTTAGATGGTTATGGTCGGCGACGGCATGTCATCCATCCGGACGGCGATGTGTATTATCTCGACTTTTATATCCCATTGGAATGGTTGTCACGACAAGATGGAGGGACACCACCAGTTCCAGTTACTGAAGACACACCAGTTCGGTTTGCCGTAGGAACTGGTACCCAAGGAAGTAACTTTAATTCTGACTTAGCAGGACAAACGGGAAGCATAGATCTGGCAGGTTTTTACGAGACCGCACCAGCCCTTACAATTGGTGGCACAGCTGGCTATGGAGCGCTGTTTGACAGCCGAACCGATCAGGAGATTCTCCACAGTGGGATATGGGACGTGTTAGAGATTGTGACAGTCAATGGCTATGGATGGCCTCATGAGCCTCCGCCAGACTACGAAGGAGTCGATTATTACAATGATGGTGAGTTAAATGTCCGATTTCTCGACCCCGAGGGAGCGCTTGTCTGGCAGGGAGTGGTTCAGGTGAACAGTGTAGGACAGATACCGCTAGAGAATCCAGCAGACACATGGGAGATACCTTTGACGGCGATAAGCGGATTGTACACGATCCAGGTGGAGAATCCTTTACAAGCGGGCTTTTTTGTGACCAAAGACACGTTTGCCGTACAGGGACTGCCCTTTGCAACAAGTACAAAGACAGTCAACAAAGCAACTACTTTGCGTAATGAGATTTTGACATACACTATTGAGATCAAAAATACCAGTGATACACCGATCAATCTATGGGTTACTGACGCAATTCCCACAGGGATCGAATACGTTGTTGGATCTATTGCTTTGGACGGAGTTTCCATAGATGACACAGCAGGGTTTCCTTTGGCTAGTTCGTATGAAGTCATTGTTAATCAGAAAAATGATATAGTGATCACCTACCAGGTAAAGGTAGAAAGCGGTCTAGCGAACGGAGATGAGATCAGCAATGCGGTCGCGATATCTGATGGAACCTATAGCGTGTTGCTCATGGCTGAGACGTTAGTGCAAGCGCCAGTGTTGCAGGTAGAGAAGTCAGCGAGCACACTAACCGTTGCGCCAGGAGCAGAGGTGGTTTTTACCACCACCATTACCAATTCTGGTATGGCTGCTGCTCAGAATCTCACGATTGTTGATGTGGTTCCGACATGGACAACTTTCCTAGAGGCTACTGGCCCCACAGGGTCATCGCTAGAGTTTCAGGACTCTAGTGGACAATGGCATGCAGATGAAGTAGGGATAACTGTCGTAGCGATACGCTGGAACGGACTTAGCTTAGCCGAGTTTATTTCGGACCCAAAACCCTCTTTAGACCTTACCCTGGTGGTAAGGGTGAACTAGATAGTAGAATCGCAGTTTGGTATTATGAGCATTTGTGTTATCGATTGATCAACGGGCATGAAAAAAAAGGAGGAGTCGAAAATGAGTAGAACAAGAAATGGAAACGTACGATATAGAGTGTTATTGGCGGCGTTAGTCGTAGTGCTGCTGGTTGGCCTAACGAACATGGTTGGAGCTAAACCTCCAGCTGGGACGCAGATCACTAGTACAGCCACAGTGACGTGGGAAGATGCTGCAGGAAACGATGACTATAGCGAGCA